>NZ_JBMDWV010000075.1:0-30728 GCF_048594605.1 Spirosoma sp. | reverse complement strand
CGGCATCGAGGCTTAGCAAGGCACCAAGCGGTAGGGGAGGAATCAAACCTTTATAATGCTTGATCCGGCCTCGGAAAAACTGAGTGCTTTTCCCTTCATCATATGTTTTAAACGTTTCAACACCAAATTCTCGAGCGAGTGTGTACAAACGGTCCTGCGTGGGCCCAACCCAGGCTCCCCCCAGATCAACGTACGAGCCATCGTCGAAGCGCTGCGTCCATACACGGCCGCCAACACGGTCGCGAGCTTCCAGAAGCAAAACGTTTTTGCCTGCTTTCTGAAGTCCATACGTAGCGGTAAGTCCGGCATAACCCGCGCCGACTACAATGGTATCGTAAAGAATTGATTCTGACATGGACAGGCTGTTTAAGCGAACCTACGGAAAACCATTGATCCTGAAAACAAAAAATGCTACAACCTAACGTTATAGCATTCTACCAAAGAAAAGAATTTTCTATCTCAGACGATTGCGTCGATCAGTGCCGTTACAATTGAAACCACAATACTGAAGAGTAACGCAGCAATAAAGCCCGTTACGTGAAAGTTGGGAACCAGATAGGAGGTCAAGTAAACCATCAGTACGTTCAGCACCAGCAAAAACAGGCCGAGCGTAACAACGGTAATTGGAATCGTCAGGACCGTCAGAATGGGTTTGACGAAGGCATTTAGAAAACCCAGCACAATAGCGACAATCAGATATGTTCCGGCACCTCCGGTTACAGAAACGCCCGGAATAAAGTAAGTAGCCACCCAAACAGCGACGGCGCTAATCAGAATACGAATAATTAATCCCATTTTCTAATACGGTTTAAAGTGAATGGTTTGTGCCTTAAATCTCACCGGCGTCCAAATCTAGAACTTCAAACCGTAAACCGGATGCTATTGTTTTTGATGACGGGACTGCAGCACAGCAACAATATCATCCAAATCCATCCTTTTTTGCTCGAGCAGCACCAGAAAATGGAAAAGCAGGTCGGCCGCTTCGCCTTTAAACAGGTCATCGTTGCTGTCTTTCGCTTCAATAACCAGTTCTACCGCTTCTTCGCCGACCTTTTGCGCAATTTTGTTAACGCCCCGGTTAAACAACGTAGTGGTATATGATTTGTCGGATGGGTTAATTCGGCGGTCGTGAATAATGTCCTGTAAGTAGTTGAGGAACTGGCCTTTTCCCCGGTTAACCTCATCAAAACACGTATCCGCACCGGTATGGCAGACGGGACCGTCCGGCTTGGTTTTAATCAATAACGTATCGCCGTCGCAATCAACGAGTATCGACTGAACGTGCAGGAAGTTGCTGGAAGTTTCACCTTTAGTCCAAAGCCGTTGTTTGCTGCGGCTAAAAAACGTTACGATACGTTCGGTAGTCGTTTTTTCGTACGCTTCACGATTCATGTAGCCCAGCATCAGCACTTTGCCCGTTTCGGCGTCCTGAATCACGGCGGGAACAAGCCCGTCGGGTGATTTATCAAAGTTAATCTCGGAATTCATGCTGCAAAGGTAAGCCGCTACGCCCGAATCGTGTGCACAAACTCACGAATGCTCTCGGCTGATGTTCCTTTTTCCTGCAAATGCCGAATAAAGGCACTACCGACAATGGCACCATTGGCATACTGGCAGGCTGTATTGAAGGTTTCGTGGTCGTTAATGCCAAACCCAATCAGACGCGGGTTTTTGAGATTCATCGTCTGGATACGCTCAAAATACGCTAGCATAGAGTCGTTAACGCCTTTTGTAGAGCCTGTTATACTCGCTGACGACACCATATAAATAAACCCGTCCGACTCTTCGTCAATGTAGCGGATGCGGCTCTCTGACGTTTGGGGGGTAATGAGATTAACATTCACCAAACCATACTCACGGAACGTATCGGCATACTCATCCAGATATAAATTCAACGGAAGATCGGGCAGGATAACCCCATCAATACCCACTTCTCGGCATTTCTGGCAAAAGTTCTCAACACCGAATTGCAGTACCGGATTGATGTAACCCATCAGCAGAATAGGCACTGTGACCGGATCGCCACTTGTAGCTTCCCGACAACCCGCTAATTGAGCGAAGAGCGTTTTCAACGACATGCCGTTCTCCAGTGCTTTTCCGTTACTCTGCTGAATGGTTTCGCCATCGGCAACAGGATCGGAATAAGGCATACCGATTTCAACCAGATCTACGCCCGCAGCCTGTAAGCCGCGTAGGACCGTTACGGTATCGTGGAGTTCGGGAAAGCCGGCTGTAAAATAGACATTTAGTAACCGTTCGCTTTTCTGCGCGAATAAATCGGTAATACGATTTTGGGTTAAGACCATACTGGTATCCACGGGCTTTCGCTCGTGATTATCATTGGAGAATAAACCTAAGGCTTCAGCCAAACGTGCTCAGCCTTAGGTATGCACTATAAATGCTTTGAATACGTACTTAAATCTTTATCGCCCCGTCCTGACAGACAAACCACGACAACATCGGTCGATTTAAGATTCATTTTTTCCAGAGCGGCCAGTGCATGAGCAGATTCCAGGGCGGGTATGATGCCTTCGAGTTTACTTAACTGAAACCCGGCTTGTAGGGCTTCGTCGTCCGTAATGGCATAGAAATCTCCCCGGCCAGAGTCGAATAGATGCGCATGAAGGGGACCAATGCCAGGATAATCCAAGCCCGCTGAAATGGAATACGGCTCGGTAACCTGACCATCTTCCGTTTGCATCAGAATGGTTCGACTACCATGTAATACGCCGGGTTTGCCCAGCGCCGTTGTCGCTGCCGAATGTCCCGACGTAACGCCTTGACCAGCGGCTTCGGCCGCTACCAGACGTACTGACGGCTCGTTGAGGTAATGAAAGAACGCACCAGCCGCATTGCTGCCCCCCCCGACGCAAGCCACTACGTAATCAGGATTTTCGCTACCTGTTTTCGCAAAAAGCTGTTTCTTGATTTCCTGAGAAATAACTGACTGAAACCGCGCGACCATATCTGGGTAAGGATGAGGCCCAACAACAGAGCCGATGATGTAATGCGTATCAACAGGATTATTGATCCAGTGGCGCATAGCTTCATTGGTCGCGTCTTTGAGGGTCTGGCTGCCCGACGTAGCAGGAACGACTGTAGCACCGAGCATCCGCATTCGATCTACGTTAGGTTTTTGCCGTTCCATGTCAATGCTGCCCATGTAAACAATGCATTCCAGCCCCATCAAAGCACAGACTGTTGCCGTAGCTACGCCATGCTGCCCCGCGCCAGTCTCGGCCACGATACGTTTCTTGCCAAGCCGTTGCGCAACCAGAATCTGGCCAATCGTATTATTGACTTTGTGTGCGCCAGTATGGCAGAGGTCTTCTCGTTTGAGGTAAACCGTCGCGCCAATCTTAGCCGACAGTCGTTTGGCCAGAAACAAAGGCGTCGGCCGTCCGACATAGTCTTCAAGCAGTTGCCAAAATTCGGCCTGGAACGACGGATCATTAACGATGTTCAGATAATTCTGACGTAGTTCTTCGACGTTCGGGTAAAGCATTTCGGGAATGAACGCTCCACCAAAAAGCCCGTAAAATCCTTTGTCGGATACCTCGAAAGAGGTTCGCGGTTCGAGAGTGGTTTGCATAAAATCAGTGCTTAACCAAGTGTTGTACTAATTCCGTTGAGTAGAGTAAATTCATAAATCGCTAGCCTGAGGTTGGGTGCCTTACACGGTTTCTTCCGCTTCAACAGGACGTACACGGTCAATTAATTCTTTGACTTTCGTTACGTCTTTCACGCCGGGAGCGATTTCAACCTGGCTATTCACATCGACACCGTAAAGCTTCATTCCTTTCAATTGAGCAAGTTGATCAAGATTATCCAGCCCGATGCCGCCACTAATAAAAAACGGTTTCTCACCATCGTAGCGCTTCAGGATGCTCCAGTCGAATGCAACGCCGTTACCGCCAGGCTGATCGCCTTTAGCGTCGAACAGAAAGAAATCGCACTGAGCCTTAAAATTGTTTAGCATGGAGAAATTGAACGACTCATCGACGCGGAACGCTTTGATGATGTTAATACCTCGATTGCGTAGGCTCCGGCAATATTCGGGAGTTTCGTTTCCGTGTAGCTGAACGTACTGAAAATCGTATTTCCTGACCGACCGCAGAATATAGTCCGGGCTGGCGTTTACAAATACACCCACTTTGCGAATGGATTTGGGCAGAGACTTTACAACCTCTTCATCCAGGTCTTCGCCGACGAAACGTGGCGACTGATCGTAGAAAATAAATCCGACGAAATCAGGGGCAAGCGCAGCAATTTCTTTCAGGTTGTCAGCGTCGCGTAGACCGCACACTTTGATTTTCATAGGCTAAAGAGAATTGATAAAGGTGGGCATGCGTGATGTGAAGTCAGTCACTAAGGTTTGTAAAGCTGCGGGTGGATTGGCCGTTTTCATGAATGCTTCGCCAATCAAAAAACCATCGAATCCGGCTCGGAACAGCGTCTGCATGGTATCGGCATTGTGCAGGCCGCTTTCGGTAATCTTGGCAAACGTATCCGGAATACGCTCTACCAAACGTAATGAGGTGTCGATAGACGTAGTAAATGTTTTAAGGTTCCGGTTATTAACACCAACCAGATCAACGTCTACATTTAAACTCCGGTCCAGCTCTTCTTCGTCATGAACTTCGAGCAGAACCTGCAAGCTCAAATCGTGTGCCTGCTGGCTCAGATCGGCTACTTCCTGTGGCGTCAGGCAGGCGGCAATGAGCAGGACCACATCCGCCCCCCAGGCTTTGGCTTCAAAAAGCTGATAGGCATCGATTACGAAGTCCTTGCGCAGAATTGGTGTGCCGGGATTTGCCAGTCGGGCAGCCTGTAAATCGGCAGGCGTGCCGCCAAAAAACGGCTCATCTGTCAGAACAGACAGCACAGACGCGCCCGCTTGTACGTAGCCTTTTGTGGTTTCTGCTACGTCTGCTTTGTCGTTAATGATCCCCCTGGAAGGTGATTTTCGTTTAAACTCAGCGATAATACCCGTAGAACGTAAATCCTGAATGGCGTCACGTGCCGATAACGGCATTCGTTTGAAGTCAGGCAGTTGTTCCAGCACAGAGACTGGCGTTTCGGCCTTGCGTTGCTCTACTTCAATTCGCTTCTGGGCAATGATTTGATCAAGAATCGTCATTTTATAAGCCACGGACTTCTGTCCGCTTTACCCAATTAATTTCTTAAAACAGGTCAATGCTCGTTTACTTTCCAGCGACTCACGAGCCTGCGCAACCGCTTCTTCGTGGTTTTTTGCTTTTTCGGCAGCCAGCAACGCCATTGCCGAGTTCGCCAGAACCGCCTGCTTCTGAGCAGGCGTGGCTGTGTCGTTTAGTACGTTCAGAAAAATCTGCGCGGATTCATCTAACGTGTGCCCTCCTGCCAGCGACTCCGGGGTTAAGGTGTCTAAGCCAAGCTGCTCAGGAATAAGTACTTGCTCAGTCTGGTTACTGATAATTTTGAAAGCACCAGTCAACGAAATCTCATCGTAACCGTCCAGCGCGTGCAAAATCATAAATCGTTTGTCAGTCTGCTGATAAAGGTACGCATATAATCGCGCCAATTCAAGGTTAAACACGCCAACGACCTGTTTTTGAGGCTTTGCCGGGTTAATCATCGGACCCAATACGTTGAAAAATGTTTTCACACCCAAATCCTTCCGAATAGGTGCTACGTTCTTCATCGCTGGGTGAAACAAAGGAGCGTGCAAAAAGCAGATACCCGCCGTTTCCATCTTCCGCTGCAATTCATCGACATCATTGGTGAATTTATAGCCAAGCCGTTCCATAACCGTCGACGAACCCACCAGTGATGATACGCCGTGGTTACCGTGTTTGGCTACGCATTGACCTGCCCCAGCTACAACGAAGGAAGATAGCGTGGAGATGTTGAATGTATCCTTCCCGTCGCCACCGGTTCCGCAGAGATCCATTGGGTCGTACGCTGCCAGATCAACAGGTAAACATAATTCAAGCATGGCGTCACGGAAGCCCTCTAACTCTTCCAGACGAAGGCTGCGCATCATATAAACCGTTAAGAACGAAGCGATTTGCGCGGAATTGTACTCGCCCCGACCAATGCCCAGCAAGACTTCGCAAGCCTGTTCTTTCGTGAGGTATTTATATTCAAAAAGGTGGTTTAAGATTGCTTTCATTGTCAATGAGTAATTGAATGTTGATTTTAGATGTGCTCGCTACTTCATTCAATTGTTCAATGATTTAACCAGTTTTGAATCATTTTCACCCCATTTTCTGTAAGGACAGATTCGGGGTGAAATTGTAGACCCTTTACGTCGAAACGTGTATGAGACAGGCCCATTACACGGCCTTGTTCGTCGACGGCGGTGATACGTAGTTCATCAGGCATCGAATCGGGAACGACGGTCCAGGAATGATAACGGCCAACCGTCAGTTGTTCCGGAATGTCAGTGAAGAGTTGTTCGGAACGGTCGGTAATGGTAGCCCGATGCGCAATTCCGTGCAATACGTCGCCGAGGTTTTCCAGACGGGCTCCATACACTTCGCCAATGCCCTGATGACCCAGACAGATGCCCAGAATGCTTTTTGAGGAGCCGTATTCACGTACTAAATCCTGCATAATACCGGCTTCTGATGGAATACCCGGCCCCGGCGAGAGCATGATTTTATCATACTGATCGATGTCTTCCAGCGCAATTTTATTGTTGCGAATAACCTCTGGTCGAGTGCCCAGCTCCCGAAGAATGTAAACGAGGTTGTAGGTAAACGAATCGTAATTATCTAAGACTAAAAGTTTCATACGTAACGCGGGTAGAGACCCGCCATTTATTTTCGGAGCGGGTTTTTACCCGCGTTACATTTATAATTGTTTCGCTTGTTCGATGGCGGTCCGTAATGCCGCCAGTTTATTATGAACTTCCTGCAATTCACTCTCAACCACCGACTTGGCTACAATGCCAGCTCCCGCCTGGTAGTAAAGGGTATTGTCTTTACTCATAAACGTCCGAATCATGATGGCATGGTTAAATTCACCGTCGAAACCCATGTAGCCAATACTGCCTGAGTAAAAACTACGGCTTATGTTTTCGTAGCGGTCAATAAGTTGCATGGCCATATGCTTGGGCGCACCTGAGAGCGTTCCGGCGGGGAAGGTTTCACCGACTATCTGCAGCGGATCTGCATCAGCCGTTAGATCACCAACCACTTTCGAAACGAGGTGAATAACGTGTGAATAATACTGCACCTCTTTAAATGTCTCAACGTTCACTACGTCGCAGTTACGGCTGAGATCATTACGTGCCAGATCGACCAGCATGACATGCTCAGCCGACTCTTTGGGGTCATCGTATAGTTTCTGGGCTAATTCAGCATCATGCACATCGTCGCCCGTACGTCGAAACGTACCAGCAATAGGGTAAATGGTAGCCTGGCGATTTTTAATGACGATCTGCGATTCGGGCGACGAACCGAACAGTTTGTAATTGCCATAGTCGAAGTAGAACAGATAAGGAGAAGGGTTCAGGGAACGTAGCGCCCGATAGACATTGAACTCGTCACCTGCAAACGGTGTCGAAAACCGGCGCGACAGTACGATCTGGAATACGTCACCCCGCTGACAGTGATCTTTGCCTTTCTGTATAACCCCACGAAATTCGTCATCGGTGAAGTTCGATGATTCTGGACCGGCAGGACTGAACGAGTACGTTGGGTAGTTACGACTCGTAATCAGATCGCTGATATAGTCGAGTGTACTTTCCGATTCCGCATCACCATCGCGTAGATAGCTGTGCTCAAACAAGTAAAGTTCGTCTTTGAAGTGATTAATCGCCAGTACGTAGCGATATACCGTAAAAACAGCCGCCGGAATCTGATTTTCCGTTGGGACTGGTGCCTGAAGCGTAATATCTTCGAAACCCTGCACCGATGGAAAGCCGAAATAACCGAATAAGCCGTTCGTAATGAAAGGAAATGGTGCCTTTTCGTGCTGAAAACTGTCTTTAAATTGCTGTAAAGCCCCCAAAAGCCCCTGAACTGGCATCGTTTGCGTTTGTTCGGCTTCGCCCGGCATCTTTACCGTTAACTGGCCAGAATCATAGGAAAATCGGGCAACTGGATCGAAGGCGATGTATGAAAAACTATTGTCGTTTCCATGATAGTCCGAGCTTTCGAGCAGAATGCTATTCAAAAAACGGTCGCGGATACGTAAGTAAATGCTCACCGGTGTGATAATGTCGGCCAGCATGCGTTTGTGGCGGCTGACAACGCGGTAGGTAGTTTTTAAATCGGTAGTCATAAGCTGTTAGATAGGTAGAGTTGACGGAAAAAAAGAAGGCTCACCGGGATGACGGTGAGCCTTTGAATATGTGTTGGTAAACAACAACAGCGGCAACCCTCATCCCAACGTAGGAGAGTGCCACCACCAGATCATGTTGTTAACCGTATTATTCATTTGTTTCTTTTTCTAGAGTTTTAGTGTCCTGGTCGGGGTGGCGGGATTCGAACCCACGACCTCTACGTCCCGAACGTAGCACGCTACCAGGCTGCGCTACACCCCGCATTGTGCGCACAAAGATAAAGCCTTTGTTTTATCTTGGTCAAGACTGGATTGTTTTTTTTGACGGATTTCTGATTCATTGATTTAATGGTTACATCTCCATCATCCGGATACGAATGTTTTTGTCCTCATTCAGCTCAAACGAGGATTGATCGAAGTCGGGTGGACCCATCAACATCGCTACGTTCGAAAATCCGAAAGGCTCCGTTGGCATCTGGCCCGAAAAATCCATTTTCTGGTTGTTGTTTAGATCCTGATAAACCCGAACAGCGTACCGGGCAGGGGTCAATCCCTCAAACGTAACCGTAATTTCGCCCGACGCCGGTACGTCAACCGATTTATTCTGAATGGATTCGCCGGTAAAGCTGGCTGCATTGTTGGCTAACCCTATGTACAGCTTCCCCGTACGATTATTCACATTGGAGATTACAACCGTCAATTTGTGTGTAGCAGACGTCGACGTAGCGGCTGTTGTTTGTTGAGCAAGACAAGGTTTACCGAAGCTGGCAATGGCTAAGACAATAAGGAGGGCGAAAGTGATAATCGTTTTCATCGGGCTGATTTAGTTGTGTTTTGTTCGACAGCACAAACATAGAAGGAGCGAAACCGTGATTGCAACTCAAAGGGACGAATTGCACGATTCAGGGGTAAACTGCACGTAACGGGGCAAATTGTGAGCGCTGGGACGATTGGGTAAGCTAATTACTCTAAGTTCAGCGTCAGATTACCGCTCTTGGTGTAACGAATTTCTTCTTCGGCCAGCATCTGTTTTACGGTTTGAGCCAGCGCATCGGCGTCGGTTTGTGAAAAGTGGTTAGCGAGCTGCTTTGGCGATACGCCGGGGCCGTTAGCCAGTGCTACGTATTCGCGCACCTGTTCCCGGACAGCCAGGGAAGCCGTTTCTGATCTTTTCTTCTTTTTAAGGCAATTGTCGCAGATGCCGCAGGCTTCGCCGGGCTTTTCGCCAAAATAAGCCTGTAGCAACCGAGTACGGCACTGCGTTTGATGCTCCACATAAATTGTAGCGGCCTGTACTTTACGTAGCGCCAGTTCTTTCCGGCGATTTAATTCAGCGACATCGATCGGCAACGTAGTGGCATCGAAACGGGGTGTCAGAAACGTAAGCTGCGGTTTATCCTTCTGCTTTTCGTAGATCACTACGTTGCGTTGATGCAACTGCTGAAGCAGGTTTTCTATTTCGCTTTGGTTGATCAGAAACGTACGCGCCAGCGTCGACTCAGAAATGGTAACGAAGTCGGTGAACAGCTCGCCCCCATACATACGTAGCAACAGCTTCAGAAATGAATCGAAACGCGGATTCATAACCTGAAACTCGTATAGATCCCGATTGTCGAGCACGATAGACAGCCGGGAGGGGTGAAAGTAATTTTCGTTTAGCTGAATAAATCCTTCCAGTTGTAACTGCTTTAGGGCATAATGTGCTTCCTGTGGAGGCAGGTTAAACGTAGCTGCGAAAGCACCCATATCGAAATCATAGCTGCTAAACTCGCCACCACCGACCGGTACGGCTGTGTAATTAGCCAGTGCCTGGTACGTCCGACGTAGCATCTCAATGGGTTGGTACAGCTGCTCAGTCCGATGGCGCAGATTTTCCAGATCGCTATTCGTATAGAGCATGACAGCGTAAGCTTTCTGCCCGTCACGCCCGGCTCGACCGGCTTCCTGATAATAGGCTTCGAGCGAATCCGGTACGTCCAGGTGAACAACAACCCGTACGTCTGGCTTGTCGATGCCCATTCCGAACGCATTGGTCGCTACCATAATCCGCGTCCGATCCTGAATCCACGCATCCTGCTTCGTGGTACGTTCCTGCGTTGTCAGACCCGCATGGTAATAATCGGCTGAAATTCCCTGCCGGGTAAGCCACTGCGCCACCTGTTGTGTTTGGCGTCGACTCCGAACATAGATGATAGCACAGCCCGGTACGTTGTGCAAAATACGTAGCAATCGGCCGTCTTTGTTTTCCTCCAGCACGGCCGAGTAGGACAGGTTGGGCCGGGCAAACGTTTGCCGGAATACCGCAGGATCCCGGAGTTTGAGCTTATCGACAATATCGGTTTGCACATCGGGCGTGGCCGAAGCCGTCAGGGCAATGATCGGCGTATCCGGGATAAGGTCCCGAAACTCAGCAATCTGTAAATAAGGGGGGCGGAAATCATACCCCCATGCTGAAATACAGTGTGCTTCATCGACGGCGAGCAAACAAACCGTCATTTGCTTGACACGTTCAACAACGATTTCAGTACGTAGCCGCTCTGGTGATACGTAGAGAAACTTGGTGTTACCGTAAATGCAGTTGTCAAGCGTAGCGTCGATCTCCCGGTAGTGCATTCCCGAATAAATGGCGGCTGCCGGAATGCCCCGCTTCCGGAGCTGCTCAACCTGATCTTTCATGAGCGCAATCAGGGGCGTTACCACAATGCAAACGCCTTTCATGGCCAGCGTTGGTACCTGAAAGCAAATAGACTTTCCGCCACCCGTAGGCATCAAGACCAGGGCATCCTGACGAGCCAGCACGGTATTGACCACTTCCTCCTGCATAGGCCGGAAGGTAGTGTATCCCCAAAATTGCTGTAAAATCTGACGGATGGTCAAGGTAATTCGTGGTTAGTCGGCAGTCGATAAGCAACAGCTGTTAGCCAGGAGTGGCTAAGAGTATTACGCAAATTTACGGTCTGAAAAGACAAATCGGAAGGATAGGGGTTTTACGTTTATAGACAATACGCAACCATCTATACAGTAAGCTATGATTCAGAAAGTTATTAAGTCCGACGAAGAGTGGCAGCAGATTCTGACGCCGGAGCAGTACCGTGTTACCCGGCAAAAAGGAACTGAGCGTGCTTTTACGGGCGAATATTGTGAAGCGCATGATCCGGGGATTTACGCCTGTGTATGCTGTGGGACCGAATTATTCGAGTCAAAAACGAAATTTGAGTCGGGTACGGGCTGGCCGAGTTTTACAGAACCGATCGAAGAAGAGCGGATTCGCCTGGAGAAAGACCACAGCTACGGTATGTTCCGTATCGAAGTACTTTGTAATGTTTGCGACGCTCACCTGGGGCACGTTTTCAACGACGGTCCACCGCCCACGGGTATGCGCTATTGCCTGAATTCGGTCTCGCTGGTGCTTAAGCGAACCGTCGAATCGGAGTAAGTTCAGGGCATTTACAGTCTCCAGAAACAGATATTTTCGGCGCTACGTTGCGATAATTGCTGCTGAATTAGCAAAGAGTCCGCTTGTTTACGCTACTTTTAGGCAGATTGCGGAATCTTTGCCAGCGGCTCTGCCTGGCATTTTCGTGAAAACAGGCCGACTGTTCGAATGAGAGACTGTTATATGAATTTACGGAATGCGCTGGGCGTACTGGGGGTAATAAGCTTGCTGATCGTGAATCCGGTGCGGGCTCAGAAAGCTGGGTCGATTATAGGAAACACAACCATACCTGGAACAAAAATTAGCTACCACAACTCTGAAGACAATGCCTATTCCCACGTACCGGCACCTCCTGTTTTTCTGCGACAACGTAGCGCAAATGGTCGATTAGCAGCGCCGACGGCACAATTTGTCGTTTCGTATACCAATTTCACTGCTGAAGCCCGACGAGCCTTTCAATACGCTGTCGATATCTGGTCAACACTCATCTCATCGCCTGTACCCATCCGGATTCAGGCCAACTGGGTATCGATGGAGCCAAACCTACTCGGCTCAGCCGGGCCCGCATCGTATCGGTATCGTTTCGATGGCGGGCAGAAAGCACAGGCGTTCTATCCAATTGCGTTAGCCGAAAAAATTGCCCGTCGGCAACTTAACGACGCAGCTGAAGCCGATATCGTCGCTGATTTTAACCGCAACAATGACTGGTATTACGGTACGGACGGTAAAACCCCCAAAGGCCAGTCCGATCTGGTAACCGTTGCTTTGCGTGAGCTGGCTCATGGATTAGGCTTCATTGGTTTTTTTGATGTCGTTGATGAGAAGGGTATTTATACACAGGCACTTCCGTCGATTTACGATTGCTTTCTGGAAAATGGTGATGGCAAACGTATCGTGACGTCTACAAAAGATTTTCCGAATAATTCAGGGCCGCTAAAAGCTCAGCTTTCTGCGTATAATTTATACCTGAATGGCGCCATGTTGAAACAGACGACCGGCCAGCGGATCAAGACGTATGCGCCTTTTGATTTCGATCTGGCCTACAGCGTTTACCATTTAGATGATGCAACGTACCCGGTAGGGAATCCGAATTCGCTGATGCGGGCTCATTTGAATCGGGCTGAGGCTATTCATTCACCGGGGCCGCTGGTTCTGAACTTTTTCGCTGATATGGAATGGAAAACGACGTCGGTATTGCATACTCCGCCCATAATTGACGAAGAGGTAAGAGATTTTGTTTTTAGTACCCGTATCATCAGCGATACAACTTTAATTAACGGTACGGCCAAATTATTTTATCGAAAAAGCCAGCCTACGGCCAGCGATACCATGTTTACGGTGGCCGATCTGGCGCGTGTGGGCAATACGGATGAGTATCGGTTCACGCTTCCGGCTGCGCAGGCGCAGGGGCAAATCTGGTATTATTTTCAGGTGCAGGATGCGTCGGGTCGGATATTTACCAATCCCGGAAAGTCGACGCCGGGCGCGCAAACCTGGCATCATGTATGGATAGGCCCCGACCAGACACCACCTGTTATCCTCTACGAGCCTTCGAAAAATGTCATTTTATCAACTACGCAAACCGATAGCCTGCCCATCTACGCCCGTGTTGCCGACAACGCAACGGGTATTGCTTCGGCTCAGGTCGAGTATCAGATTAATGGCGTCTCTCAGCCCAATTTGCCTCTAAAATACACCTGGCAAACTATTGGGAACGTTACGTACGATAGTGTGTATGTCAACCGAATTAATTTCCCGGCGAATTCGCTGAAAGCGGGCGATAAACTGACGTATCGGATTGTGGCGCAGGATGGCTCAAAGGCCAAAAACCAGACGGTTAGTCCAGCTAGTGGCTTTCATCAGCTTCTGGTAGCTGCTCCGCAAGCCGTTCGGGACCAGTATGTTACTACGTTTAACGATCCATCAGCGGCTACCGATTTCGTTGGCTACAGAATGGACATTCGTACACCAACCAATTTCGGCGATCCAGCTATCCATTCCGAACATCCATACGCCAACGGCAGGAATTTTCGATTCCAGGGGAATTATGAATACACATTGCTAACGCCGATTCGGGTGAAGGCGAACCCCGATAGTGCTGTTATTCGCTATGACGAAATTGTGCTGATCGAGCCGGGCTATCCGGGAAGTCGATTTGGCGATTTTAATTTTTACGACTACGCAATTCTTGAAGGATCGAAAGATAACGGGCGCACCTGGACACCGTTCCTGGATGGGTATAGCTCCTTCGACGTGAGCGATTGGCAAACCTTTTATCAGAGCAGTTTGGCCAATGGTTTATATGCCGAGCAAAATTCAACGGCTGTAGGCTTACCCGCTCTGTTCCGGCACCGCGACGTACCGATTCTTAAACCGGGGGGCACGTTTCAACCGGGCGATCAGGTGTTAATTCGGTTCCGGTTGTTTGCTGATCAATTGGCACATGGCTGGGGCTGGGCTGTCGATAATCTACGGATTCAGGCTCCGCCCCAGATTGTGCTGGCCAATGAACCGACGAAAGCCGGACGCATGTCGGTTTCGCCAAACCCGGTCAACCACGGCGCAGTGCGCCTGGAGGCCGATTTGCTTAAAGCCGTTGCGGAAGCGCAGCTACGTATTATCGGCCCAACCGGTCAGCCAGTTCGTCAAATGCATCTGAAAGTGGGCGGTACTAAAATCAGGGAACAGATCGACTTCAGTTCGATAGCTGCGGGGATGTATTTTGTGCAGTTGACGGCAGGGGGGGTGGTGCTGACGCAGAAGATTATGGTTACTCCGTAAGTTCAATTCATACGGGTTGTTTGCCCCTAATCCGCATTTATCGCACATGAAGAAATTTTTGATCATTACGTTACCACTACTTTTTATTGTTTCGTTGATTGGTTGTTCGCCTGCCCATCGTCTCAGTCGTGAACTTCGAACGAAATCTGTATATACCGATCATTTTACAGGCGTAGCTCTTTACGATCCTGTGCGCCAAAAGCCACTGATTCAGCACAATGCGGATAAACCCTTCACGCCCGCGTCTAATACTAAGTTATTTAGCTTTTATGCAGGCTTGGTTTCACTGCCTGACTCGTTGCCGGCACTACGTTACGTTATCCGAAACGACTCCTTAATTTTCTGGGGAACCGGTAATCCGCTTTTGCTTCATCCAGATGTAACCGATACGTTGGCGCTGGCGTTTCTGCGAAATCGTCCGGAAAAACTGTTTTTCTCTGCGGTTAATTACGAAGGCCCCCGCTTCGGCGCAGGTTGGGCCTGGGACGATTACAACGATGATTATTCGGCTGAGTTAGCGTCTTTACCTATTTATGGCAACGTAGTACGATTTCGTAATGGAAAAGTTACCCCGCGTCAATTTGCAGATAGTATACAACGGACGGAGGCCGGTAGAGGTGGCGTACAGCGGGACGAGTTTCGCAATCAGTTTGTGCGTTCGCTTGATAACAAGCCCTTACGCCAGGACGTACCGTTTCGCTGGACGCCTGAATTAACCGCGCAGTTACTCACCGATACCCTTCACCGACCTGTGTATGTGCTGACTACACCTATGCCGGTCAACACACAATTGCTACGTGGAGCCCCGGCCGATTCGCTTTATAAACGGATGCTTTTCGTAAGCGATAATCAGTTTGCCGAACAGATTCAATTTATGATTTCTGCAGAACGCAACAAACCAAAACTAGAGCCTGGGGTTGAGCGTACTACAATGATAGACAGTGTCTTGCGTTACTCAATGATAGCTGAAAACCGCAATCGTGCTAAATGGATCGACGGCTCCGGGTTATCGCGCTATAACCTTTTTACGCCAAACATTCTGATTGATCTGCTGGGGCGCATTTATGCAAAAGTGCCACAACAAAGGCTATTCGCGTTACTACCTGCTGCTGGCCAATCTGGAACGTTACGTAGCTTGTCGATGAACGGACAGCCGTATGTTTTTGCTAAGTCGGGGTCAATGACTGGCGTCTATAACCTGAGTGGCTACCTGCTTACGAGCCGGGGTAAAGTCCTTTATTTCAGTATTATGCACAATAATTTTACACAATCGGTTAGCGAAATGCGACAGCGAACGGCAGAGTTACTAAAAGATATTCATGCGCGTTTTTAAACCAGAGGGAGCATAGTAGGCAATTGTTTATATGTTGCTGATTGTCACTGTTTTATCAGTCGATAAATTGGATAGCTGACGGCAATAAAAGCGATAGCGTAGAGACTGCTGGAAAAGTCGCCAATAACAACGCCCAGCAAAAACGCCAGCGATATAAACAGTAGTGTCCAGGTTGAAAACGGATAACCCCATGCCAGTACGGGTCGGGGCAGGTCCGGCTCGGTCTGGCGCAGGCGAAGCAGGGCGGCAAAACAGGAAGCGTAGCAAAGCACGAAGAAGAACGTAGCAATGTCGGAAAGTTTGCTGTACGTATTGGTTAGAATCATCAGGATAGACGCCCCCGCCGTTAGAACCGTAGCATTGATTGGCGTTCCGCCTTCGTTAACTTTGGTAACAAATCGAAAGAACAGCCCATCGCGCCCCATCGCGAAAATGACCCGCGGATTGAACATAATCTGGGCATTGATGATCCCCATAATTGAAATCATAAGCAGGAACGTAACAACCTGCGCGCTACTCGGTCCAAACAGAAACTGAATTGCGTCGGCCGCAGGAAGTTTGGAACCAGCCAGCGTAGAAATCGGCAATACGTACAGCAATGCCAGATTAACCAGAATATAAATGCTGATGATGAGCAGTACGCCCCTGATCATGGAGCGGGGTAAGTTTCGGCTTGGGTCAACGTCTTCTTCCGTGAAATAAGCCGCTGTGTGCCAGCCGTCGTACGTGTAAAAAACAGCTTGCAGCGCGGCAAGAATTCCTAGCCACACGCTGCCTTCGGCGAGTGGCTTGACAGCCTCTGATGGGATCGGTTTCTCAGGTGTTACAACAAAGCAAACGATGACGAAAGCTAACAAGCCAACCGCTTTCAGTACGCTCATCACCTCCTGCGCCCGGCTCGCCAGACGTACGCCAACGGAGTGAAAAGCCACAAACAGGACCAGGATTCCGATGGCGACCGTTTTCTGATAATTGAGTATCGATGGGAATAACAGTGCCGTATATTCACTCATCACGGCGGCTCCGAACGCCATTGCCGATATGCTGCCTAGCCAACTGCTGATACCGATCACGAAACCAACGTAGCTGCCAAATGCCCGGTGCGCATATACGTACCAGCCTCCGGCTTTGGGGAGCATCGTTCCTAATTCCATCACCGACAGCGAACCGGCAAGGGCGTAAAGACCTACGGCTAACCAGACTGCGATTATAAGACTAGGATTGCCAATATCCTGCGCAATTGGGCCCGGCTTCCGAAGAATACCCGTACCAATCGTACCGCCAATGGTTACGGCCACGCCAAAGCCAACGCCTAACAATTTTTTGAGCTGGTTCTGAGCCATTATAGGTAGATGAACATAATAAGGCTGATTTGCCGGAGTGGGTGATGCTACAATGATAGGGAAAAATTACACTTGTTATAACGAGTTGAACGACGGTAAATCTGCGTCCTTAGCGTTTTTTCGTAAGTTTGTTTCCATGAGAGCCTTACTAATGCACCCTTACGTGCTGGTATTTCTGGGCGGGGGCATGGGGAGCATAGCGCGCTACGTTGCTGGTCGATTGATCCCGGCTTCGCTCACTGGTTACCCGTTTCCTAATGCGATTCTGGTCGTTAACGTACTCGCTAGTTTCGTACTGGGTGTGGTGGTTAGCTGGGGCGTAGATCGGACAATGGGCAACGAGGCCCGCCTGCTGATTGGCGTTGGCTTTTGTGGGGGGCTCAGTACGTTCTCAAGTTTTAGCTATGATACGATTGTGCTGCTGCAAAATGGGCGAGTCACTGCGGCATTGGTAAATATCTTCCTAAACGTAGTGATATGTCTGGTCGCTTCATTTAGTGGATTGTGGTTCGGACAGAAACTATAAAACAGCGTGAAAGTCGCTTCTGTACTTCTATTTTTATTGGTAATGATTTCAAGTCTTTCGCCTGCTCAGGATGTAGCGCGTCAGTTGCACGACGCCCATGAACAAATCAAGGAAAAAACATTGACGCACCGCCGGTTTAAGCATCAGGATATTGTGCCTTTGCTTCAGGCGTTGAACCAACCTTTATCGGTGAGCCAGGTGGGTGAGTCCCTGGAAAAACGACCTATTTATCAGGTGAAAGCCGGTAGCGGACCCACGAACGTATTGCTATGGAGCCAGATGCATGGCGACGAAGCAACGGCAACGATGGCTTTGTTCGATATATTTAACTTCCTGCAAGCAAAAAACGATGGGTTTGATACGTTCCGGCAGGCAATTCTGACAAAAACAACGCTACATTTTGTGCCGATGCTCAACCCTGACGGTGCCGAGCGTTTTCAGCGCCGAACCGCAACGGACATTGATATGAATCGGGATGCGCTGCGTCTGCAAACGCCGGAAGGGGCTATTCTGAAAAATTTGCAACAGACGTTGAAGCCACTGGTTGGCTTCAATCTGCACGACCAGAACCCGCGCTATAGTGTTGGCAAAACAGGTAAACAGGCAGTTGTGTCGTTTCTGGCTACAGCTTTTGATGAAGACCGGAATATCAACGAAGTCCGTCAGCGATCCATGCAGCTCATCGTCGGCATGAATCGCGTACTGCAACAGTTTGTGCCGGGGCAGATTGCTCGCTATGACGATGAATTCGAGCCACGGGCGTTTGGGGATAATATTCAGAAGTGGGGTACTACGTTAATTCTGGTCGAATCGGGAGGCTTCAACGGTGATTCGGAAAAGATGACCATTCGGCGGCTAAATTTTGTGGCTATTCTGTCGGCCCTAAAAGCCATTGCTGATGAAACGTATCGCCAGGAAGAAACTGCGGCTTATCAGGCAATTCCCGAAAACGGACGTCTTTTGTTCGATGTACTGATACGTAACGCTACGGTCATGCGTGAAGGCCATCCGGTACTGGTCGACGTGGGAATTAATCATAACGAAGTCAACGACAAAGCCGCCAAAACGTTTTCATATAAGAGTAGCGTTGAAGATATTGGGGATTTGTCGACGTTCTATGGCCTTGAAGAGATTGATGCTACGGGCCTGATGCTGGCTCCTGCGTACCAATATTCCGATACGCTCGACACCGTTTCTGAGTTAGCCAAGCTGGATCTAATCGCCCTTCGACAACAGGGGGTCCTGGTGTTTCCGGTTCGGAAGGCCCAGGCTGATACATTCCCAACGCAGCCAGTCCATGTATTGTACGATGGTGAATTACCGGCTCAACCGCTTCAACTCGAGCAAATTCCTACATTTCTTCTCAAAAAAGGAGATCAGATTCACTATCGGTTTGTAAATGGCTTCTGGAAAGAAAACCCTGATACATTACAAAACGGAGTGATTGATTGAGCCAGCTAATGATAATCCAAGCGTAACATTGACGTAACGTTCGTGTAATACCCGGGCGGTAGCTTTGTTCTGTAATTCATCCGCACAACTGTCATTTAAATTCATATTGGTGTCGCATAGAAAGGCCAGGGCTTTGCACTGGCTTTTTTCTTTGCTATAAGTGAAAAGAATGGTAATAAAAGGCCGCGAATGTATTGAAAATAAGTCCGTTAGTGACGTACGCAATTCAGGAGCTGGGCTATTGGGGCACATCTATAAGTAAAATAATTAAGCTGATGGGTATGCTTATGAGTAAAAAAGGCTGATCAGTAATTTTATGGAATTTATACAAAGTGTGTTACTTGTAGCTCAGATTGTCGTCTATTACTCGACTAAGTCGATGAACTTTTAGGGAGTTATCTAATGTTCGGAAATTGCGCAGAGAAAGGCCGCCCGAATCTAGTTAACACTTTTATTAAAAAGTTTACTACTTAGTTGGGCAATTGTTTGGGACTTACTAATTTGGTCGTTTACTGATCAGGTTTCTGGCCTGCAATTGTTGCCTGTACATTCATAATAATCCCACTTAGACACCGTAGTAATGATCTCTAAAAAAGCAAAATATGCCATTAAAGCCCTCAAGGTTTTAACGGAAGAGTATGGGAAGGGCCCTGTGCTGATTTCTTATATCTCGGCCAAAGAAAACATTCCGAAGAAATTTCTGGAAGCGATTTTACTGGAACTACGTAACCACGGTATTCTACAGAGCCAGAAAGGAAAAGGGGGCGGTTATTTGCTACGTGTCGATCCGAGCCGGGTTAATCTGGCGCAGGTACTACGGGTTATTGACGGGCCTATTGCACCGACACCCTGCGTATCCTTTAACTTTTATGTCAAGTGCGATGACTGTGATGATGAAGTTACCTGCGCGCTACGTCCAATCATGGAGCGGGTTCGGGATGCAAATCTGGGTGTCTATGAAAACACGTCCCTGACAACATTCCAGAGTTCGGCTTCGCTTCCAGCGAAGTAAATCGCCACTGGGTTCAAAAAGGATGCCAGGAAGGAGCCTTGCCAAATCAACAGGGACTTAACTTACGTTAAAAGTATTTAGGGTTATCGAGTTATAAAGTTTGACGGTCGGTCTGGCCTTACTTTAGAACTCGATAACCCTAAAACTTTAAAGCCTGTCTGATTATTCTTCTGCTGGCTGGTGTTCTTTCCGCAGCAGATCGTTCACGGTTTTAACCGGATTGAACGTAATAAGCGGCACTTCTACAAAAATCGTATTCCAGTCGGCCATGGCGCCGTTCCAGAGGCCGGGTAATTCCTGCGCTTTAAGATCTTTGCCATCTTTCGACTTGCCCGTAATAAAACCCGTTTGAGGGTCACGATAAGCAGGCAGATCGTATTTTTTACCATTCCGATCTTTCAGCCCACACACTAAATCGACCGGGTTGAAATGGGTCGCTTCATCGAAAATGCTTTTTTGACCGGGATCGTTTAAGTCGATCTGAGCCGATTCGACCACCTGCAGCGATACCGAGCCGTCCTGGTTTCTGGCCCAGAAGGGCCCACCGCCCGGTTCGCCAACGTTTTTGACCATACCGCATGCCCGTACTGGCCGGTTCAGCTTTTTGCGGAAGTAGTCTACCTTCTCGGTTTTTGAGAGGTTTTCAAACCCTTCAGGAGGCAACGTATAGAGTGTCCGTCGGAAGAGTTCATCGGCTTCGGCCAGATAACCGTCGCTTACGTCCTCACCTTCGAGCAAAGTCTGTAAACGAGCAATCTGCTGCTGTGCATCGAGCAGAACGGCCGCCAAAACCTTTTTATACGTAATAGTTGGTTCCTTAATTTCGTCGGGTACTACGTTATCGATATTTTTGATAAAAACAATGTCCGCATCAATGTCATTTAAGTTCTCGATCAGTGCTCCATGACCGGCTGGCCGAAACAGTAACGTACCGTCGCTATTGCGGAAAGGTGAGTTGTCTGGATTAACAGAAATCGTGTCTGTCGATTTCTTCTGTTCCGAAAAACTAATGTCGAACGTAACGCCCAGCCATGCCTCATAATCGGCTTTCTGCTCCTCAATCAGTTTTTCGAAGCGTGAGCGGTGTTCGGGCGAAACGGTAAAGTGAATTTTGACGAGTCCATCGGAGTTGGCATAGGCGGCTCCTTCTACCAGATGCTCTTCAACGGGCGTGCGTGGGCCATCGGCGTACTGGTGGAATTTGAGTAATCCTTTCGGTAAGCTGCCATAGTCCAGTCCTTCTTCGGTAAGTAAAAATTGCAAGACTGTTTTGCGGTCGTTTTCGGCAACGGCTTTGTCCAGATCCTGACCTTTGGCAGCCATGGCCGCTTTGAGATCACCATAAAAGGCAAAATCCGTCAGGCGGGCAAATACTTCATCAACTGATTTGTCTGACTTACCGTCGAGCGCGGCAAACAGCGATTTAAACATGCGGGTGGCGGCTCCCGAAGCCGGAACAAATTTGACCAGATCACGCTCATGAGCCGCATTGTCAAATCGTTGGATATACGCCGTTATCTGATCTTCTTCAACTCGTACAATACCATCGCCAATGGTAGCCGCTTTGATTACGTTAAGGAACGGGAAACCTTGAACGAAATGGTTTATCTGCTGATCAATCTGGTCAAGTGATGCACCTTGCGCCAGAATCTGGTCCTGATCTTGTTCAGTGAATTGCATATTCGATAAAAAGGGAAAATAGCGTTAGGAAAGAGCGGCAAATTGGCTATTTAAGCAATCTGACGCAAATCAAATTTTTATAAAACTGCACAATAAGCCAACAGCTGAGTTACCATCTCAAGCCGGTTTGCTCGTATGAAAATAACGTAACGAAATCGGGAAGATCCTTACTTTTGTGAGTACAAAACCATTTTTCAACTATGAAATTGATTGCTTTTGATGCCGACGATACGTTGTGGGTTAACGAACCAAACTTCGTGGGTGTTAAAGAAAAATTTTGTGAATTGTTAGCCCATTATGTTGATCAACAGACGCTTTCTTCGCAACTATACGACGCTGAGGTTCGCAACCTTCAGGTGTTTGGCTACGGCGCCAAGAGCTTTATGCTGTCGATGATTGAAACGGCTATTGAATTGACCGACGGCGCCATAACCGGTCGAGAAATTCAGCAAATCATTGACACAAGTCGTCGGCTGCTCGATTACCCGATTGACGTATTGGATGGTATTCCGGAGGTATTGGACGTGTTCTCGAAACATTTCGAGTTGATGGTATTGACCAAGGGCGATCTATTCGACCAGGAGAGTAAGCTGGCGCGATCGGGGTTAGGCCATTACTTTAAGCACATCGAAATTGTAAGCGAAAAAAACGAGCAGTCGTATCAGCGCGTATTAACGAGATACAACGTAGCACCAGCAGATTTTATCATGATTGGTAACTCGCTGAAATCCGATATATTACCCGTTGTGCATATTGGTGGACGGGCCATTTACATTCCTTCGGACACAACGTGGGTGCATGAACACGTAGCAGACGAGCAGTTGGTTGGTAAATCGTTTACTACGTTGGCTAGTGCGCGGGAGTTGTTGACGCTGTTAGGCGTTAAAGAGATAGCGTAAACGTATCGGCATCCAGGTTAGCCGGAAACTTTTCCCGAAACGACCGTAGCTCATCCAGCGAAAGTGTTTGTTGATGAACGATTTCGGTGTCGGAATGTCGAAACAATACGTCGCCTTTGAAATCAATAAGGGCCGAATCACCTGTGTAGGGATGATTGTTTCCATCAACTCCGACCCGATTAACACCTGCTACGTAGCTAAGATTCTCAATGGCGCGGGCTTGTAGCAATGTATTCCAGGCATTACGTCGGGCGGCAGGCCAGTTCGCTACGTATAGCAGGAGGTCGTAGTCAAAATCCTGAGACTTGCCATTTGTATTACGACTCCAGACCGGAAAGCGCAGATCATAACAGATTAACGGGCAAATCCGAAACCCTTTCCATTCTTTAATAATCCGGCGAGTGCCGGCGGTATAAATCCCATCTTCTCCTGCCATTCGGAAAAGATGACGTTTGTCGTACGTATCATACTGACCATCAGGTTGCATCCAGACAAGGCGATTGAAAAAATTACCGGCTTCCCGTACTACGTAGCTACCCGTTACAACAGCGCCCGTTTGCGCGGCCATCTGCTTCAGCCAGCGGAACGTAGTCAGATTCATCGGTTCCGCTACGTTCGCAGCGTCCATCGTGAAGCCCGTTGTAAACATTTCGGGCAAAACAATCAGATCCGTTGGCGCGGGCAGGTTAAAAATATGCTCCTCCAACGTGGCGCGATTCGCTACCGGATCGTGCCAGTAAAGGCTGGACTGGAGGAGGGTGATGTGCATGGCTTTGTTGTGTAGAGACCGGTCCGCCGGTGCGGCAATACCCTGCGTCTCTACTTTGGGAATTTCATTTTATACTCCGCGTCGGTTTTGCCTTTGGAAATGTCGGCCAGTTTTTTCTTGATCAATGTCCGACGTAGCGTTGGCAGGTAATCCGTGAAGAGTTTGCCATCGAGGTGATCGTACTCGTGCTGGATGATACGTGCAGCCATACCTTCGTATTCTTCTTCGTGTTCGTTCCAGTCGGTGTCGAAGTAGTGAATAACAACAATTTCTGGACGGAACACTTCGCCCCGAATTCCGGGAATACTCAGGCAACCTTCTTCAAAACCCCAGTCATCGCCTGCTTCTTCGATAATTTCGGGATTGATAAAAACCTTTTTAAAACCTATCAGACTTTGATCAACCTCTTCTTCCGGTTCATCTTCGTTGAGAGGCTCACCATCGACTACAAACATGCGAATGCTCTGGCCAATCTGCGGTGCTGCCAAGCCAACGCCCGATGCGGCATACATTGTTTCGAACATGTTTTCGCTCAGCGTTTTAACGTCGATGCTGCCGGGTTCAATATCTTTAGCGCGCTTCCGTAAAACCGGATCGCCGTAAGCAATAATTGGGAGAATCATTTTTTTAGTGATGAGTGATAAACGATGAATGATGAGTGAGTTTTGCGTCAGCTATTTATCACTCATCGCTTATCACTACTTTTTACTTTCCATATACGATTGGAGAATAATAGCCGCACTGACTTTATCGATGTTGCCTTTCTCGCGTCGATCTTTTTTTGTACTACCACCCGCAATCATAGCTTGTAAGGCCATAACAGACGTAAAGCGTTCATCATGCCAGTAAACCGGAATGTCGGGTAAAGCGTTCTGCAAATGTGTCACAAACTTTCGGACCCGGGGCGTATTATCGGTATCGGCGCCATCTAGTCCTTTGGGGAGCCCGACAATAAATGCCTCAACAGGTTCTTTGGCAATATAAGCTTTCAGAAATTTCAATACGTCGTGCGAGGGTACCGTTTCCAGCGCCGACGCAATGAGTTGCAACGGATCGGTAACTGCGATGCCGGTACGTTTCGAGCCGTAGTCAATTGCCAAAAGTCTTGCCATTTCGGTAACAAAGGTACAAAGGGGACAGGCGCGGGGCAAGGGCGGGGGTGGCATGGATTGTCAGTTCCTGCTATCTGCGCAATTCATGCCACCCCCGCCATTTCTCCACATCCTGCCATGTATCTAAGTCAATCGCAGCCAGTGGAAATGGTATTACAGCACAATCGTCTACGTATAGCTGCATGAGTTTGCGAGCACCTACATCACCCGACAAGTTTAAAAATTCGGATTTGTAATGAATGTCGAACAGAGCGGGTACTCCTAGATTGGTTGCTTCGCCATATCGACAGGCTACGATGCCTTTGCCTGTTTGTTGGCGCGTATCGATTAATTGCTGCAGAAGTTCGGACGTTACGTGGGGTTGGTCCGTTAGTACGACGAGAAAAGCGTTGACGGAATCACCACTGAGTTGGTTCAGGCCAGTACGTAACGAGGACGATAAGCCTTCCTGCCATTCCGTATTTATTGCAATAAGAACGGGTAAGTCGGTAAGTTCTGGTCGAATTTGCTCCTGATTTGCCCCCAAAACGATAATTACGGGGCCTGCCTTCAACGATAAAGCCGATTCCGCAATACGTCGAATTAGTGTTTTGCCGTTGCTGGTTAATAATTGTTTAGGCGTACCGCCCAATCGGGTTGAGCCGCCTGCAGCTAAAATGATGGTGGCAATTGACATAGTTTATCCAACAGGATCCAGATCAATCGTATCCGGTTTGCGGGTATGGATAGACGCATTACCCGAAAGACGTTCGTGAATGGGACCGGGCTTATTTTTTAAAAAACCACCGGCACCTTTTGTAAAGAACGCTTTTACTTCAGCTATGATCGATAACGCAATTTCATCGGGTGTTTCGGCTCCCAGATCAAGTCCAATAGGCGCATGTACCCGATGTAATACGTCGTCGTTGAAAAAGAAACCCTCCCTTTCAAATTCAGCCTGCATTTTATCGAATCGCTTACGCGGACCGAGCATACCGATGTAAGGCACATCGGTTTTGAGTAACTCCTGTAAAACTGCCCGGTCGTAGTTGAAATTATGTGACATCAACACGGCCGCCGTTCGATTCGTAATGGTCAGCTTGTCAATAACGGCCTCTCGGTCGGCGTATAAGACGCACGTAGCAACCGGAAACCGTTTGGGGGAAAGATGAGCTATACAATCGTCCGTAACAGTAACCTGCCAGCCAAGTTCGCGGGCTAGTTTGGCTACGGGAATAACGTCGTAACCGGCTCCGAAAATGACCAGTTCAATCCCAGGATCGATACGTTCGGTGAATACTTCAATCGTTCCCGATGGTAACTCGTATAATTTCGTCAATGGCTTCCCGGATGTCAGTACGTTCTGCATGTCGGCTTGTAACCAGGTTGGAACAGTGCCTTCGCCCAGATCCGTCTGAACAAAGCGGTTGCCGGGCGCAATATCAGGGATGTTGTCACTTTTCAGGACCGTAGCCATTGCCCGGACATCTCGCTGCTGAGCAAACTCTTTCAGAAAAGCTACCGGATTCTGCGGGTTTTGCGGATCAACGGGTTCAATCAGTACGTCAATAATGCCATTGCAGCCCAGACCAACGCCGAAGCTATTGGCGCCATCGTCCATCGTATCGTATGTAACAACAATGGGTTGTCCATCGAGCATAACCTGCCGGGCTTTACGTAGCGCATCCCCTTCCAGACACCCGCCACTGATGGCCCCTTCCCAGCGGCCATCATCGGTGATCAGCATTCGGGCGCCCGGCCGTCGGTACGACGAACCTTCAACCCATACAACGGTTGCCAGCGCGGCTTTGCGTTGGGTAAAATCAACCTGCTCAAAAACTTCAACGATACGTGTAATTTCTTTCATGAGGAAAGGTCACATCTGGACGGCCACGTCCGGGTGTTTTGGAATGACTCTTTACTGCCCGGACATGCTGGGCCAGGCTACGCTATTTTTTCCAGATCAAATGGTAACCGTCGAACACGCTTACCGGTGGCTGCGAAGACGGCATTGGCTAAAGCAGGAGCCAGGGGTGGCAATCCCGGTTCGCCTACGCCTTTGATCGTGGGACCACCTTCCGCCAAAATATGGACCTCGACTTCAGGCATTTCGTTGATACGTAACATTCGGTTTGCATCGAAATTGGTCTGCTTCGCGCGACCGTTTTCGAACGTAATACCATCTTTAGTGGCAGCCGTTAAGGCCATCGCGATAGCGCCTTCAACCTGTGCCTTTACTGTATCTGGATTCACTACTGTCCCCAAATCAATAACGCAGTAAACCTTATCTACTGTTACGCCACCGCTTTTGTTTTTAGAGACTTCAACAACTTGTCCGGCCAGGCCCGCGAAAAATTCCCATTGGGCAACCCCCCGACCTTTGCCAGCCGGTAGTGGTTTATCCCAGTTCGACACTTCCTTGAGCTTCTTTAGTACCCGTTGGGCATCGCTATTTTTTGTTAGCAAACTCAAACGGAATGCCAGTGGATCTTGGCCAGCTTTGTGCGCCATCTCGTCCAGGAAACATTCGTGAGCAAACGCTACGGTCGAACTTGTTACCGATCGCCAGTACGTAAGCGGAATATGAACATCGGAGTGAACGTAGCGTGTACTAAGGTTGGGGATTTCGTATTTTTGCTCGCCTGTCCCTTCCAGCATGGTGCCGTCGGGTTTGGTTTTGTCGTACTTCTCGTTCATCGTCGCGTCGATTGATGGCGAAATGACTTTGTGTTGAAACGCAACGGCTTTTCCATCAGCAGACAACGCGCCACGCATGGCCGAAAAAGTCATTGGCCGGAATGGTCCCAGAGACGTATCGTCCTCGCGTGTCCAGATGAGTTTGACGGGTTTGCCGATCGCTTTTGATAACAGTGTAGCCTCTGTCGCAAAGTCCTGCGTTAACCGTCGACCAAATCCGCCACCGTTGAACAGAACGTGAACTTTGATATTATCGGCTGGTACTTTCAGCACTTTAGCGACTTCGTCTTTGACCAAATCACCCCCCTGCGTCGAGACCCAGAGTTCGACTTTATCATTTGGCTGGTAATGGGCCAGCGCGTTCATCGGCTCCATGGTTGAGTGGCTCACCATCGGTGTTTCGTAAAACGCTTCGAGCTTGTTGGAAGCATCCGCAAAGGTTTTGTCAAAATCACCGGCTTTATGGCCTGCTACGCCCTCCTGCTTCGCCAGTTCCCGGAGGCTTTTCTCGTATTCCGCTGAATTAAACGTATCATGGCCCTGATGATCCCATTTTACACTAAGCGCTTTCCGACCCTGCAAAGCCGCCCAGTAATTCGTAGCGATAACGGCTATACCTTCGTACCGGTTTTTGCCGAGAATGCGCTCTACTTTAACCGCTTTCAGAACGCCTTTCACTTTCAGCGCCTGCGAAGCGTCAAAACTAACCAGCTTGCTGCCCAGCACAGGGCAACGCTCCACCGAAGCGTAGACCATTCCCGGTACTTTCGCGTCGATACCAAATGTAGCTTTTCCTGTCACTTTTAGCGGTACGTCTGGCCGGGGCATCGACTTACCCAGCATCGTAAACTGCTTCGGATCTTTCAGCTTCGGCTCTTTTGGAACCGGAAGCTTGGCGGCTGGTTCAGCGAGCTGGCCGTAGGCTAACTTTTTTCCGGTTGGTTTATGAATAACCATTGCGTTCTCCGCATAACATTCCTCTACAGGTGCGTTCCACTGATCACTCGCAGCTTTAATAAGCATTTCGCGGGCCGATGCTCCTACTTTACGCATCTGGGTGTATCCCCCACGAATTGAACCGCTACCCCCAACCGCCTGCGACCACATCGCGCCAAATTTGGCCTCGCCCCCGGTCTGCTGGATAACCACCTTGTCCAGAGGAACTTCCAGTTCTTCGGCAATCAGCGCCGGAACCGACTGATACGTTCCCTGGCCGATTTCCGGGCGAGGATTCATAATCGTGATACGGCCCGTTTTCTCGATGATGACATAGGGCGTTAGTTCAACCGATTCGGGCAGGGCCAGAAGTGGCTGGTCACTTAAATTCAGGATCGGGCCCGCCAGTGTTTCGGTGGAGGAAAGTCCCAGAGCAAACGTAGCGCTTGTCAGGCTGGCTAATTTCAGAAAAGCCCGCCGGGACGTAGTGTTTTCGCTGTTCGGTTTCTGACTCATCGCTTGCCGATTTTAGGGGTGGTTTTCGGTATTTTCGAGGAAGTCGCCATTTCAGACGCAGCGGTATGTATGGCTTGCCGGATGCGGTTGTACGTACCGCAGCGGCAGATATTTCCCTGCATGGCGGTGTCGATATCCGCATCGGTTGGCTTTGGCGTTTGCTTGAGCAGCGCCACCGCCGACATGATCTGTCCGGACTGACAATAACCGCACTGAGGTACCTGATGCTCAACCCACGCCTTCTGAAGGGGATGATCGCCGTTTTTAGAAATGCCTTCGATGGTCGTTATTTTCTGACCGGCTACCGCCGATACAGGAATACTGCATGAGCGGGTTGGATTTCCGTCCAGATGAACTGTACAGGCACCACATTGAGCAATGCCGCATCCAAACTTCGTGCCGGTTAGACCCACTACGTCGCGGATGGCCCAGAGGAGCGGCATTTCCGGATCTACATCCAGCGTATGCGGTTGATTGTTAATAGTTAGTTTTAAAGATGCCATAAAGCAAAACAAATAGGTATGAACAAGATACGATATTGCTGTAAGTTACCCAAATGGTATGTGATGAATGGATGCATTTCGCGAAAACGTTGGTCGGTCGGCTCGACTTAAAGACAGACCATAAATTTCGTATAATCTGCGGGAGTTTAGGCTAATTATGTAAGAATGACGGAAAGCTTTTTTAACTTTCCCCATGACTTTTGCCGATCAGCTAATTACGTATTATCAAACCGTAGCCGACGAATGTGTTCTGGGGCTATCGCTCGATTGTGTTATTTTCGGTTTTCATGATACCCGCCTAAAAGTTCTTTTGCTACGTTGGAAAGACACCGATGAATGGTGTTTGCCGGGTGGATTTATTTATAAAAATGAATCCGTCAATGATGCTGCCGAGCGAATTCTGCTTGAACGAACGGGCCTTGATCAATTATTTCTTCAGCAGTTTCATCTGTTCGGCGATGCCGTTCGGTACGATCGGGAAGATACTTGGCGCCGACAGAAGATCCCCTTTAATGGTGACGGGAAATGGCCGGAGCGTACGATTTCGGTTGGTTACTATGCTCTGGTTGATTATACGAAGGTGACACCTGCTGCCGATTTTATGTCGGACGAATGTTGCTGGTGGGATATCAGCGATTTGCCATCCTTACTCTTCGATCACCGACAGATCATTGACGTTGCTTTGAAAACGTTACGTCTGCAATTGAACTGGCAGCCGATAGGCCTTAACCTTCTGCCCGAAAAATTCACCATTCCCGAACTACAGCGGCTCTACGAGGTAGTATTGGATCGTTCACTCGACGCGCGCAATTTCCACAAGAAAATAACCAGTTTGAGTATTCTGACCCGGCTTAACGAACGTCGGACAGGCGTAGCGCACAAATCGCCGAATCTTTATGAATTTGATGTGGTCAATTATAAAAAAGCCCTCGTAAATGGAAATCTGATCTTTGTTTAACCGGCCGATCTTCCATTTCCTATTCGATTTGGGCAAATCTGTAACGTAACATTAACGCTTGGTAGCGAGTTGTTTTGGGGAATACAACACACTACGTATGGAAACAAACGAGTCGAAGGAGCGTACGATTGGTCTTGGTGTCATTGGCATGGGGGGCTTTGGTCTGTTCGCCGTTCAGCAATTTCTACAGACACCCCACACTAAATTGATTGCCATTGCTGGCTCAAAGCGCGAAGAAGCCATAACAACGGCTAAACGGTTTGGAGCTGAGTCGCTGGATACGCTGGAGGAATTAGTGAACCACCCCGATGTCGATCTGATTTATATTGCAACGCCACCTTTTCTGCATTATCAGCAAGCCATGCTGGCGTTGAATGCCGGAAAGCACGTCATCTGCGAGAAGCCATTGGCAACCGATCCGGAACAGGGCCGTGAAATGATCGAAACCGCCAGGCAAAAAGGGCTTTTGATGGTTACGAATCTGATGCAGCGTTATAATCCGATGTTTGCCCGGATTAAGCATCT
>NZ_JBMDWV010000074.1:0-3681 GCF_048594605.1 Spirosoma sp. | reverse complement strand
AAGCATCCGTTATTAGGTTTCTCCGCTAACGTTAGCGGAGAAACCTAATAACGGATGCTTATTGCTGGAAGAAGTCGATCTTATCGGCATCGGTATTGTTGGTGATTCTCACCTCTCCCCCGCTGCCTGGGGCAATCACCGTAGTGAAGGTGAGCGTACCGCTGGTCGCTCCGGGAGTTAACGTTCCACTCAAGCCAAATGCTAACAGGTTGCCAGCCCCGACTACCTCATTAGTCGTCAGCACGTAGTAGTCTAGGTTTGAAACCGGATCAAAGCTCCACACACTATTGTTGACTGTTTGACCACCTACATTGTTCGCTTCTGAGGTAAAACTCAGATTTACTTTGGTATCCTTAGCGAGCAGCACAGTAATGAGTCCCGAAGTAGCAGCGTTGTTTAATTCATAAACCTCTACCACTACGTTGATGGGCTTTGTATTGTAGGTAGTCGAGGGGCGAGCATAAATCACAGGGCTTAGGTCTGGAGCAACGAAATTAATAGTCGCGGTGCCGGTTGGGATTGATTCCTTGCCTGCGTTGTCAATAGCGGTGAAGGTGAACACCACCGGACTGCTGTCATTGGTGGGGTCGACTTCTATCGGGACCGTGGGCGCCCCTGTAGCGTTGGTGGGCACCACCACCCCTGCTGGCGGGAAAGTAGCGGCCGTGTATACCGCCCCATTGATGGTCAGGCTGGTGAGATTGGTGGGGAAGCTCGTGACGCGTATGGCTGTCACACTGCCTGGCGCCGTGTCGGTGCTGGGGGTGGTGTTGGTGAAGGCCGTAGGCGGCACACTCACCGGGCTGGTGCCGCCTGGGTTAGCGACCGTTACTGAGCCACTACCGGGCAGAGGCCGTGGCTCAATGCCGAAGTTCTGACTGGTGATGGGTGTGGTGGCGGTGGTCAGCTCGATCAGGCCTAGGGTAGCAGATTGGGTGGCTCCGTTACCCACGCTGGCTGGCTCGCCGGTGTTGACCCAGTTGGTGGGCAGAGTGCCGGGCGTAGTGGAGGAGGCCGAGCTGGTCAGCACCAGCTTGAGGCCGGTGGTGCTGGCCGGTACGTTGGTGAGGCTGTAAGTGCCTGAAGCAGAGACGAGGGTGGAGGCCAGGACGGTGTTGGTGGCATCGACGAGGTTGACGTAGAGGGGGCCACCGGCGTTGGTGCCTGGTTCTGACCCGTTCTGAGCCAGGTTGCCATCGGCATCATGCCACACTAACCCCGATACGGTGATAGTAAATACATCGTCGCAGGGAGTGATGACTGACTCAATAGCCGCATCAGTGCCTGTTTCGCTGACCTCAATGGCATTAGTTCCTGAAAAACCCTGAATATTTTGACTGACTCGATAAGCGCTTATCATTCCACCATCCCAGGTGCCTCCGTCTTTTTGAAGATTACCATTGGGAAGCCAAATCCGTAAATCACTACCGGTGATTGTACCTACGCTTTGGAAATTGCCGCTAGTATTATAGCCAATACGCGCACCACTTGATTGAAAATAAGCTCCTGCAGTGGCATCAGCAATTTGCAAATTCTCACCAACGTTGATGCAGGCGTATTTAGCACAAAAGAAACTACTGGCTTTTACTCCAAGGTTCCCCGCATTAGCGGTAATAGTAGCATGGTCAACAATAAGCCTGGAACTTCCTTCCAACTGGATTTGCTTCGCATCAAGATGACCCCCGTTTTTTACAGTAACAACCGCAGTGGACTGGAATATCAGTTCTGCAGATGCGTAACTGACGCTATGTGTAATTAGAATTCTGGTCGACCCCGAAACGGTGACTGGAGGGGCTGAGCCGCCTGCCCAGGTACTTCCTGCGGTCCAGCTGCCGTTTGCAACACTGACATAATTGTACGTTGCGGGTTCGTTGCAGGCTGCAGGCTGGGCAAGGCCTACGCTGCTGAAAGCAACAGCCATGAAAACCATCAGAAATAGCTGATGGATTACATAGGAGTGCCTTTTCTTGTTAGGTGTAAAGTAGATATCCAACTGCATATTTTTTGTGTTCTTTGTATGCAGCAAATTTCGGCGAGGCAATTCAGCGCTGAAATACCTACTTGGTGCTATTTTACATGGATATATACCTAGAAAAGGGTAGTTAGTATCATATGAGCGCTTTATTGGTAGCTTTGCAATTGGTTAGTTATTTAGAATGAGTCAGTTTGTTACTTAAGTTTGAACTAGTTATTGTAGTTTCTATATGAGTTACAACGTTACAAAACAGAAGATCGCTATTGTATTAGATGATCATGAGTTGTTTGCTCAAACCTTCGCGTTGATGTTGGAGCGAATGGGCTTGTTTCTGGAAGTTCACACATTTACAAAACCGGAGGATCTTAATGCATTTCTATTGAAGCAGCCGCTGAAAGATGTCAATTTGTTTATGGATTACTTCATGCCCAATAGCAATCCAATCCATGTCATTTTCGATGTCCATCGGTTCTGTCCAACAGCTCGAATTATTGTCGTAAGTTCGGTAACAAATGCAAGCCTTATTGCCAAGATATTATCGTACAAAGTGGACGGTTTTATCAGTAAAATGGATGGAGTCGAAGAGATTATCGCCTGTTTAGCTACAATATCCAAAAAAGAGGCTTATCTGTCGGTTAGCGTAAAAAATCTGTTAAGCGAGCAATCGACGGAAATGAATCAGCCTGATTATACTCCTCGTGAATTGGAAGTGCTCGCTCTGTCGGCCAGGGGGAAAAATATTGTAGAGATTGCCGACGAATTAAATTTGAGTAAGGCTACTGTGGTCACGCACAGGCGAAATCTGCTTGCAAAATCTGGCTTTCATTCCTTTACCCAACTTGTTGCTCATAGTATCCAGGCTGGCATAGTTTGGCAATAGAAACGCTACGTGCCTTTACTGCATCGAAGGGCCCTATTTTATTGGTCATCAAACAAATGTGTAGCTTCAGATGGAAGCGGAATGCGAATCTCCAGCGTAGTACCCGTTGGTTTCGCCGAATGGATCGTCAACGTTCCTCCTACTGACATAATCCGGTTTTGAACGGTTTTCAGGCCAATTCCTTTCTCAAACCGGTCTGTTGCAATTCCCTTGCCGTTGTCGCTGATTTCCAGAATCAGTGATTCCTGATCGTAATAAAGAACAATACTGGCCTGCGAAGCATTGGCATGCTTGATAATATTGGTCATAGCCTCCTTTATGACCATTACCAATGTGGTTTTAAACTCTGCCGAAAGAATAAGCCCACTGATTTCTCCTGTAAACGTAAACTGGATACGCGTACCTACAAATAATAATTCCGTTTCTGCTGCTAATCGGTCACAGAACTGCCGGGCGTTATCCTCCTGAAATAATCGGTGCGATTTCATCCGGGTTAAGTTGTAGCTTTCTTCCAAAGTTTTCACTACCTGCATAGTCTGGTTCTTATCTGACGTGTCGTTGCTCTGATCAGCCTTTAGTATCAGGTAACGGGTGGCCATCGCAATGGAAGCAGTGAGGTCATCGTGAAGTTCCTGACCGATCCGTTTGCGTTCAAGTAGCTGCACTTCCTCTATCTGAGCGAGCTGTAATTCGGTTATCTCTTCAATTTGCTGAACCAGTCGATCGGTCTTCGCCTTGGTGTTCAGATACCTGATGAGGAGAATAAGAACAAGCAGGGTAATACTTAAAATGATAAAAAAGGCGATCCATCGTTCGCTTTCTCTAA
>NZ_JBMDWV010000073.1:0-8036 GCF_048594605.1 Spirosoma sp. | reverse complement strand
CTATTTACCTTACATCAGTTCATGCGCATGTAAAGCCCTATTCGCTAAAATAATTCACAGGAGCCATTCTAAGAGGGCTTGTTTCTCACCCTTACTTTTGCTCTAACTACCACCTGAACGCCTTGCTGAGCGTTTCTGGTGGCGTATGGAAGCACTCTTTTTATTTTATCAACTTTGCAAAAATATGGCTGAAATCTAGCTTGACTGGTTTCAAGCATAAGGTGCGCTACGTGAATTCTGAAAGATTTTGAGGGGTATAACCGGCCAGAATTCACGTAGGAGCGTCAAAACAGGATCAACTCAGCGAGCTTTGATAGTGTGACAAGTCGGATGTATGCCAGCATCCACCATGTGGCAGTGCTCCGGGCGGTGAACGGCGGAGTGATGGTGTCGGGAGCTAGGGAAATCTTGTTCAAAATATCTGGCGCGGTCGTAGTCGTTCCGGATGTTGGCCATCAGCTGCAGTTCGTTGCCTGCGCGATAGAGAATTATTGTTTTACAGTTACTTAGGTTGTTTTCGGTGCAAAATTTATCGATGAGTATTTTTGATGGAGTAAGTAACGGCGGTGCGCTACGTGAAATCTGCGATTTGGCGGGAGGGTTTACCGGGGAGAATTAACGTAGCAGCACCACAAAAAATCGTAAAACGTAACGCAAACTTGCTTTACGCCTTCGACAACTGGCGCTATTATAATCTGTAACGCAACTCCGCTTTACGATTACCGGGAGCCGGATATGAAATTCAGACGACAGGAACGTTATTCTTATCACTGGACGCCAGCTAGAGAAGCATAACGGCGACTATCAGCGGCGTTGTGATTTCTATGCCGAACAGGACAGAATCCGTCGCGAGGAAACCGCACGGATATATAACGACCGTGCAAAACAGATTGATTTATTCAGTAACCGGAGTGACAAGTAATGAAATATCGTTGGTCAAAGCCCCGTAAAAAAATATCCGAAGCGGTAATAGCATTTTGGTACACTCTGGCAGTGTACGGAATTTACTTCCAGTCCAGATTTACAACCGAAAGTGTCACACGCATGAAAGATTTTATGGGTGAAACACAGGGCTTACTCTATGCCGTATACGGCCATTTATTAAATCCTCTCCTTACTATTACGGCAGGGTACACCGCATTATATCTGACGTTCCGCTTCTTTCGTCAGATCACGGAGAAAGGGGGGGAATAATGGCAACGGTAAACGTGAATGTGCGTATTGACGCAGAACTCAAGCAAAGCGCCGATGAAGCGATGCTACTTGCAGGAACGACACCAACACAGGCAATCACCCTGTTGTATCAGTATATTGCTGAAAACAAACGTCTGCCTTTTATCACTACCAAAATGATTCAAACACATATCGAACTGGAAAAGGAAGTATACTTACACTTCCATGAAGGCAGAACGATTCTGAAAAGGGTTTTACAAAGCATAGAGATTTGTGAAAATATTGAAGGCCAGGATTTTCTATATAATTACGAGCTTTTAAATAAGCTTCATACCTCCATGCAGCGAAAACTGCAATTGGTTGATGAAAATGTAGAACTCAGTGATTTATCTGCCGCATTAAAAAAATCTATTCTGATATGTGGAAACTTCACTAATTTTGGATATGGTAAAAAATTCTTCAAAGTGACTAAAGAAGAGTATGCCAATCTAAATGCAGAAGTCGATAAACTATGGAAAGTTGGAAAATTTAATTAACAGGGTAAAAACATGGGAAAACATATTAATGTCAGGCTTTTATTAGCAATATTACTTTCTGTCTCAATTTTCACAATACTATTCCGCATGAATGGAAGCAGTTTTGAATCATTTTTTATTTCTTTGATAATGGCTGCATCACCAATAATAGGTTATACTATAATCAATATTAGTAAAATAAATTACTTGCTAAGAATTCTTTTTTATATGTATTGTGCAAGCTTGGCTATGATATTTATATACATAACCGTTTAGACTCGTTAGCTTGAGAATATAATAGCCGCGAAAGCGGCTTTTTTGTGGCAGCTGGACAGGCTGGCCGTAACCCCTGCTTGGCAGTGCGGAGAATTTTACGGCCGAGGCCGTAATGCTTTCTGAGTCCTCGATAGCGCTGCGGGGCTTCCGGCGTGGAACGCCTCCCATGCGCTCTGCGCATCTAAAAGATGGACAGAAACACCTGAACGTCCAAAGTGGCGAGAGGATTACGTAACGACGGCGATTTGCCAGCAGTTCTGCGACCAGTTGTGCATCCGGAGAGGAAATTACGCCAGCATTTTTGAGCGTGGCCGCGCAGCTGCAGCTGACAGAATGCCAGCAATTCAACACGCTATAATCTGCTCTTACAGTAGGTGCTGAGCTTGATCACTGAGTCATGTTCACTATCAGCTAGAACAAATTTTTCCTCTCTGTCGGCTTTTCTTGCATCAATATTTTTATTCTTATTGATCGAATCAAGAATCCCTTTAAGTAGTATACCCACATCCTGAATTTTTGACTTTAATACACTATCAGTGGTGTTTTCATTTATATAGATGTCATTTAAGGCGTTTAAATGTTGTCTGGTCGTTTGCTCTGTTTGAATTGAGTCAATAGTTTTCTGATACATGTAATCTCCATTATGCAACATAAAAAAGGCCGCTGGCGCGACCTGATTAACTAGACTATGTATGGGACGATTTTTTTCGTTCCAGATAGCTTTCCCGAACTAACATTATCGGGATAATAACCATGAAGCATGAAGCAATCACGAGCATAACTGTTGCCGGATCGAGATTACTCGTATATTCGATAAGTTTGTAAAACAGTATGGCAATAAGGATAGCCCTAATCACATGTACCTCGCATGGCTGCTGGTAAGCTCGTAGTTGATAGTATCGGCTAGAGCCACGAAATCTTCAATAGACAAAACAGCCTTAACGTCCAGTGTGGTGAGAGGATTACGTAACAGGTACGGTTTGCCAGCAGTTCTGCGACCGGCTGTGCATCCGGAGAGGAAGATACGCCAGCATTATTGAGCATGGCCGCGAAGCTGAAACTGACAGAATGCCAGCAATTCATATAACATTTAGGCACATGCAACATTTTGTGGCGTGTTAGTTATTTGAGTGTCCATTTTGAACCAGCTGGAACCCATTGAGAATCAAGATTTATTGGTGAATGTAGTTGAGCGAACATATTCACTGACGTGTCAATATTTTTACAAACCTTGTGTGTAACGGCTATCACTTTTACTTCATCTTTAACAGATTGAGATTTACCGTAGTATTCGCAAGTATTGTCTACACTTCTAAATTTAATAGTCTGTAAACCATTTTTATAAATAGCGTTAATATTAATAACGTCAACACTATTATCATTGGATTTCATATCCTCTTGAGTTTTTATAGCTTCACCAATAAATTCCGAAGTTACATCCACAAAGCTTAACGCTTTCCCGTCAGCCCATAGATTATCGTTGTGACAAATCACGGTTTGATTTTTATAGCGCATGGCGCTACCTTCTTCCAGCGCATTACCATTACTATCACAACTATAAATATCACTTTTAGAAATCTTTATTGGTGCGCAGGGATCGACAATAGGAAATCCGACAGCAGACACAGCACAACTGACCCCAAGCATGATAATGATAGATGATAATTTAATCCCATAATCCATTTATAGATCTCCTGAGTCAAATTCTAATTAGGCGTTCACCGATTTAATTCTCTGTCTTTCAATAACTCTTCGTACAGTCCTGTTGTTCCCGGTTTAATCTCAATTTCTTTGATTTCAAAACTTTCCAAAACAGACTGTAGGTATTCGAGAGTTACAGAATAAGGATCAGGTTCAGCAAGATTGGTATAGAGGGGATCTTCCGATGAATGAATACTGAAATCTATGCACATGTGGAACCACTGAAGAGGAGCGTCCCAGCCAAGCATAACCTCAACAATTCCTTCATTGCTTTTTACTTCAAACCAGCGCTGACTCATATAATACTCCTTATTGCTATTGTAATTGGGCATTAATTGTGAGGCTAATTCTCATTCTACCGCACCTCGATTTGTTTTTTAAGCAAACTTTTTATCGTTTGTGTTGTGCAATATATCATAGCAAAAACTATAAGCATCATCATGAAAACAACATCAAAATCATATTTAACAATATAGAAAACACTACCTAACGCCGTAAGGCATAACATAATTCGCCAGAATATTAGTTTCTTCATTAACTCATTCATAACGTTACTTCCCTTCATTACTCTGACCATGAAGCGTAACACTCTGACGCTCAGCAAGGATTACGAGCGCCAGAACGCAGGATTATTCGTTATCGCTGAAAAGGCGGCTGATAAAGAAGGAGGCCACGAAGCAGATAACACCGACGGAAATAATAAATACATGGATACCGGATGCATACTGAGGAAGGATAACGCTCATTTCATTTGTAGAATTAACTGGAGCCTGCTCACCATCAAATATGAAACCAAACACAATCAATACGATACCAGCAAAGAAGGTACGTATGTGGATATATCCTTTTAGCCACTGAGCTACTTTGTTATATGGAAAGAGAATAAGGACTGCGAAAAACAAGCACAGTAAAAGGAACGCTAAAATAAAAGATAACATCGATTCCTCCAGGCTAACTTTTAGAAAAGGATTTACGAGTACATTTGTATCATACCAAGTCAGATCTCCCACTACCAGTAGAACTGGACGGAAACATTCGCGGCGGTGCGCTACATGAATTCTGCGATTTTACGGGAGGGTTTACCGGGGAAAATTTACGGAGCAGCACCACAAAAAAACCTCAAATCGTAACTCATGTTTGCTTTAAGGCCGCAAGCGCGGCCTTTGTAACTTTATAATTTACTTGCTTTTTATTACTGATGTAACTGGATTATAGATAATCGAGTTATCAGGAACATCTTTATTCACGAATGACATTGCACCAATAGTGACATTGTGGCCAATATTGACATCACCAATGATGCAAGAATGTGCTCCAATATCTACGTTATCTCCGATTACAGTCATACCGATCACTCCACAGGATGTTTTCCTTCCAATAGTCGTATTCTGACGAATATTAGCATTCTTTCCTATTTTGCATTCAGAGCGGATTACTATTCCAATATAATGATTAAGTTTCAGACCTTCGCCAATTTGCGCTTCGATACTAATGTCAGCTCCATATTTGCATCGCAAATTAGCATTTATCTTCCTAGCCCATTTTTGATACCGTTTGGATGGTGTCTGATTCATGTAATTAGCTAGTCTCCACCAAAAATAAAATCTTTTTTTATGACTAAAAAGAACACGATGTAGAACTTTAAACCAGGAAAATTTCTTTTCTCCATTTCTGTTTATAACTTCTAATCTCAAACACTCTTTAAGGTGGGTAAGTGCGTCTTCGTGAGAAGTGTTTACGTAAATGCTGTTATCGATCATCATAAAGCTCAATTTTATCAAGTGTAGTTTTTATTATTAACGGCTATCATTCAAAAAACTTTAATTGTATTGGTAGGATAATACGAAGGTTTCTACCGATTAGTTCTTGATTGTTATTTCACATGTTGCCATACAGACGAGGGGATTTTATCATATAACTTTTTCATTGTTAACTCAGCAAGACGATGATCAGCCGCAGAGTTGAAGTGTTCTAACTGATCTTCAGTTAGCTGGTATCTATTTCGCTCGATTACTTTCTCTAATGTATTAATGCAACTACAACGACGTAACCTCATTAACCAATCTATTTTGTTCATTACTAGGACTATTCCTATCAGTGTTTGGACTCTCGATAAGGGGATTTTAGGGCGTAGTAGCTGCCGTACCACCCCTGGAAACGACAGCTACTACTAATCAGTCCCAGCCCGGATACTGACCTGTAAAGATTATATAGGGATATTTGGTTTCATGAACAGAGAAAAGATAAAAAAATGTCATATCAAAAAATTTTATTGATATTGATTACGGCTTTAAGGACGCAGGTAATTCATCGTTGATCATGATTTCAGTCCTTTTGTTTAAGAGTGATGATACTGTTTCGAGTACAATTTTAAGCTCCTTTTCTGCTCTCTCCAATTCGCTGAGTTCTGACGGATTAAACCGGAATTTTTTGTACCTTTTATGTATTGCCAACAGTTGATCAGCTAACACATCGTCACGGCAGTAAAGATAGCACTCAGGAACATCCAAAACTTCAGCAAACCGACAAGCTTGTTGAAAGTTGGGGCTGTGTGTATCTGTCTCATAATGCGAGATTCTACTGACGGTCAGTTCATCGATACCAGCACGTTTTGCCAGTTCTGTCTGGGTCATGTGCGCCGCTTTTCGTGCTGCCTTCAATCGCTTACCAATCATGCCATTCCTCCGCAATCGGTATCGAGGGAGTTTAGGCGTATTAACACTGTGATTTTATATAGGAATTCTAACAATTTGCTGTTTATCTAACAATGTGGCCTAATATTATCGGCAGCAAAGCCTGATAGGTTTGATCGTTTAAACCGATCAATGTCAAAAGGATTGATCAATCAAAACAATTAGACGAAAGATCAAACAACCCTCAAACTTAGGGAATTAATAATCTTAAATATTCTAATAAACGTACTGCTTGGAGGGATGAGGCAGTGCGCTAGCTATTGCATTTCAATATCTTAAGACATTCGGAGGCCTCTATGCAGGATACATTTACCGATGCCTGGTATCTTCTGCGCTGCCGTCAGAATTATTGGAAAACCATACAGCAGAACCTTAATGAAGCAGGACTTAAAACTTGCTGCCCATTAATTTTAGAACGTAGACGACGGAGCGATAAAAAAAATGCCTACAGACTCATAAACTCACCGGCGTTTCCTGGTTATATCTTTGTAAGATTCAACCCTGCCAATATCCATACCACCGCAATTAAACGCATACCCGGAGCGATGGATTTTGTCAGATTTGGGAACGAAATCGCAACGATATCTCAAGCCGAAATAGAAGCCTTAAAGCTTGTTCATTTTGAACGCCCGCAAGAGAAAATTAATCTACCCAGCGAGTTGAAGAAGAAGATAGAAAAAATTACGTCAGCAGAAGAACCAGCTGTTCGCATTGACATTTTATTTTCGATGCTGGAGTTACCTACACGTACATCCCGGAGCAACAATGCCTAAAGTTAAACCGAAAGCAAAATACTCAAATAACGTTTATATCGCAGCAGAGCCGCGACAGAAGCTTGAAGAACTCTGCACAGAAATCGGTTACGAGCGTAGAAAAAACATGCCAGCGTCAGCATTCGTAAGATACCTTATCGAAAATTTTGGTGAGCAGGCAAACAAGAAAATCCTCAAAAACAGCGACAATTAACAAAACAAAGGTCCGGCCATGATCTCTACAGCGACTTTTCTGGCGCTGGCGATTCAGTGCGCTCCTGATGTTGCCCCTGATACTTTATCCCGGATAGTTAAAACCGAGTCTGGTTTTAATCCGTGGGCAATTGGAGTTGTAGGTAAGTCGCTTAAACGCCAGCCACAAACGAAAGAAGAAGCGTTAGCAGCTGTCAAACAGCTTGTTAAGGAGAATGCTAATTTCAGTATCGGTCTAGGGCAGATAAACCGCCAGTATTTTGATGCCGATAATGCTGAAGCAGTGTTTTCTCCATGTACAAATTTGAAAATGAGTTCGAATTTATTAAAAGATTGTTACGCCAGAGCCTTAAAAGGTTCGGGTGATGAACAACAGGCTCTTTTGAAGACATTTTCATGTTACTACAGCGGTAATTATACAAGGGGGTTTGTAAAGGAAAATAACGGTACTAGCTATGTAGACAGAGTGGTAGCCGTAAATACAACCGGTATTAAGGTTCCCGCTTTAAATGATAATGGAATACCTGAACAGTCTCCCAGACAAGAACGGCCGACGTATGATGACTGGGATGTTTTACAGCAGTATCCAAAATACAGCGTTCCAACGCAAAGCAATAGCGCACCAACGCAAGGCATAAGCGAACCGTCTGTTGGTAAAACTCAAGAGGAACAAACGGATGTTAAAAGTTAACTATATGAATAAGTCAGCATTT
>NZ_JBMDWV010000072.1:0-20371 GCF_048594605.1 Spirosoma sp. | reverse complement strand
GAAGGCTTACCGGGCTGTAATCAACGCCGTCCCTGACACGGCCACATCCGCGATGGTTGTGGGGCATAATCCGGACGTATCGTATCTGGCTGAGTTTCTGACGCACCAGAGCCTTGGATCGATGAGCAAAGGCGCGGTTATTGCCGTTACGTTCGAAAACCTGTCCTGGGCCGAAGTTTCTGGCCGAACGGGTAACGTAGCGTTTCAGATGGCTCCTAAAAAACTGCCTAACGATCAGTAAACTATTTAGAGTGGTGTCGGTTTCTCGAAATCGACACTCCGAAATGCATGTCGGGGTTTAAGAAACCGACACCACTGTTATGAATCGTAACCGACGTATTTTCATCATCGTTTTCATTGTTTTCACGGCCATCGTTGCCTTACTCGCTATCGATATGGCCAGTCGGACGACGGCTCCCTGGAACAAACCAAAGGAGTTGGAACGAGCTTTACCGACAGCCAGAGACGGAACGGCTATCGATACGATGGCGGCCGATACGTTGCTTGACCCATAAACTTTTATGTTGAATCTCTCTGCAGTACATCACATTGCCATTATCTGCTCCGATTATCCCGTTTCCAAACGGTTCTATACCGAAATTCTGGGACTGTCTGTGTTGGGTGAATATTATCGGGCTGAACGGCAGTCGTATAAGCTAGACCTTGCCCTGAACGGTCACTACGTTATTGAATTATTTTCATTTCCCGAGCCGCCAAAACGCCCGTCACGACCGGAAGCACTTGGGTTGCGCCATTTGGCGTTTGCTGTTGCTGATATCGATGCATCGGTTGCACATCTGACAGCGCACGGCGTCGTTACCGAACCTATCCGTGTGGATGAAACAACTGGTCGCCGTTTTACCTTCTTCGCCGATCCCGACGACTTACCCCTGGAGTTGTATGAGGCATAGGGGTAAAATACAGGGACTTTTTTCTTCTGCCCCGTGTCCTTACCCCTATGCCCTTAAACCATACCCGTCAGTGCACTAACCAGCGCATCAACATCGTCGGGCGTATTATAAAGATGGGGCGAGATACGTAGTACGCGCGCTCTGGCAGATACCGATACGTTCCGGTTCTGTAACGTCTGCTGAATAGTCATCGGATCGGCGTGGGAGGGGAGCCATAAGCCAACCAGATGATGGCAGCGGCCAACGTTGCCGTTTTCCGGTTCGATCTGACAACCTAGTCTCTCAAGGGTAGACCAGGCATCGGCCATTAGCGTTTGGGCATAGGCCTGAATGCGAGCCGGTTGCCAGTTAATCAGTTGAGTAAGTGAGGCTTCCAGCATGGGCATTTGCAAAAAATGCGTGTGTTCGCCGACGTTGTATCGATACGCTTTGGAACGGTATTCAGGCTGATAATCCATCAGGCGATGAAACTGATTGCTGTCGAGCCGGTTCATCCAGCTTTCCTCCAGCGGAACGCCATCGTCGAAAGCGGGGCCGTAATACGCCAGTCCAAGCGAGTAAGGGCCCATAAGCCATTTGTACCCAGCACATATGAGCGCATCCGGCTGGACTTTCATAAGGTCAAATGGTAAGGCGCCAATGGCCTGCGTTCCATCAATAACCAACCACGCTCCGACTTCACGGGCCCGCTGGCCAATGGCTTCCAGATCGAAGCGAATTCCGTACATCCAGTGTACCGGCGGTACGACAACCACTGCTGTTTCCGGGGTAATAGCGTCCAGAATACGCTCGTTCCAGGTAGGGCCTTTCGGGAATTCGTCAGGCATGCCAACGGTCATAACCGTCAGATTCAATTCATTGGAAACACGGTTCCAGGCGTACACGTCGCTGGGAAATTCGTCGTCAATCAGAACGATACGTTGCCCCGAACGGATACCCGGCTTTCTCGATAAGTTACGAGCTACAACAGCCATCCCGTACGAAACTGATGGAACAACAGCTATTCGGTCGGGGTCGGGCGTACCCTCGTGCTGGTTGTTGATGAGCAGTGAGAACAAAACCCGTACCCGAACTGCATCGCTAAAAAAATCATCGGGACGAAGTCCGAAGGGATTGGCCTGACGGGAGAGTGTTTCGTGACCGACCTGCTCAACCGCCCGACTGAAAGGAGCACGGGTAGCGCAGTTTAGATAATGAATACCTTCAGGAAGTGAAAACAGGTCTTTTTGTGCAGTAAGTTGATGATCGACTGTTGTCAGCATATTGAGTAGATTGATGTCGCTTTAACTAACAGCAACAACCAGGGAGTTCAAAGAAGCATGGTTTATTTTGACGGCAGCCGCACACGTATCGGTTTCTCAAAATCCGACTGCATAGATGGTGGAAGTTGAAATACTTCACCCCGTTGATTGCAAAAATAGAGATAAGAAGCCGAAGGCTGTCGGGCATTGCCATCCGCCCAAAGTGCGTAAAAATCAGGGTGAGCTGCCACCGGACGCCGGGGGTACGTCTGATTACGCTGGGCTGCCTGGGTAATGGCTTTTACTCTTTTCCAACTCTTTCCTTGATCTTTACTTTCCAGCAATACCAGATCACCACCCGTGCCGTACGGTTGAGGACCGGGTTCTGCCGGACCAATAATCCGCCAGGTGTTTCCCGTTACGTAGAGCGATCCCATGTCGTAATTATGGTCTGACGTAGCAACCGAATAGATAGACCACTGCTGGCCAGTCCAATGCGCTACATGCCATTCGTAAGGGCCATTTGCTGGACCGGGGTCTGGGCCTTTACTGGTAAGATAAAGAATCACTGGTTTGCCCGAGTCATCATAATTGACGTCAGATATGTAAGCATTCAGCCCCTGGCTTTTATAGTCTTTCACCAGAGCGGGATTGGCTATTTCTGTCACGGGCAGACGTATCGATTTACCATTAGCCGTGTGCCAGGTTTTTCCGAAATCATCTGTTTCGACGTAGTAAATATTCGTACGGTAGTCAAGGCCAGCGCCTACTTTGGTGTTCGGATGATAATTGAACGCGCTGCCTATTTTATTGCGCCACTGGCCAGAGCTTTGGTAGTGGCCTTCCTCGATGGTGGCAATATCCTGCCAGGACGACCACGTAACGCCATCGGCGCTGGTAATAGCCGATATGGTTCGTCGGGGCTTTGCGTCGCCATACGGTAGAACGCCCCGGTCGTAATGGGTCATCAGGTTGATAAAGCCTTTGTTTGGCTGGTAATACGTTTGCAGGTAAGAGAAATTATCGAATGGAACGGTTTGCCCTTTTTCGTTCAGTCGCGTTGCGTCGATTTTTTCAAATTCCTCAATAGTATAAGGATTGCGGCTGCGGTGAATGAACGAAGGACGCTCAGTTCCGTGCGAGGTAGAAAAGATCCAGATATAGCCCTGAGCGTCGAGCTGAATGACCGGGTTGTCGTGAGCGTCGTCCGTTTTTTTATTGAGTAGCAGAGTAGGTTTTGATACGTTACCAGACTTATGATCGAAAACGCCGACCATATGGCACAGCTCGCGTGATGTAGAGTCTGTTACGCCCCCATAACAGAAAAACGTTTTATTGACGGCTGGTGCATACACCGAAAATGGGTAGTGATTGGCCGGATACGTACCGAGTCCACCGCTGTATTTATAGGCGTATTCGTTTTTAGTAGGACCGATAAAATACCAAATTCCTTTATAGCCGACTGCTTTCTGATTTTGAGCTTGCTGAGCAGATACTACGTTTGTCAGACATAGAATCGCCAGAACGAGGGAGATCAATTTCATGTTGAATTAGGAGAGAGACCTGACTCATAAAGCCCTAGTAACGGCGCTTCATACTTCTTGGATGATACTCTTTTAGTGTCTGCTGGAGATAATCGCGGTCGAGATGGGTGTAAATTTCAGTTGTTGTAATGGATTCATGACCCAGCATTTGCTGAACGGCTCGCAGGTCGGCCCCTCCTTCAATGAGGTGCGTAGCAAATGAGTGCCGAAACGTATGCGGGCTAATCGTTTTTTTGATTCCTACGTCTGACACCAGTTTTTTTATCGTCGTAAAAACTGAGATTCGTGACAGTTGTTTTCCGCGCAGGTTCAGAAAAATAGTGTCTTCGTCGCCTTTCTGCACGTCGAGTTTACTACGTACATGTTCGACATAGATCCGGGTGTAATGCATGGCATCTTCGCCGATGGGAACCAGCCGAACCTTGTCGCCTTTGCCTAACACGCGCACAAAACCTTCCTGAAAATAACAATTGGTAAGCCGTAAATTGAGCAGTTCAGAGACACGCAGTCCCGAGCTGTACAACACTTCGAGCATGGCCCGATCGCGCGTGCCGCCGGGCGTCGACAGGTCGATAGCCGCCAGGATGTCTTCGATTTCCGGAAAACTTAACGTATCGGGAAGCTTACGTCCGAGTTTAGGCGCTTCCAGCAACTGGGTTGGGTCATGCTGGATCAGATTTTCGAGCAATAAATATTTGAAAAACGATTTCAATCCCGACAGCATTCGCGCCTGACTATGCGCCGATAAACCCAGCTCACCCAGGTATTTCAGGAAATTCATCAACTCCTTTTCCGTAACCTGCATGGGCGTTAGCTCGGGACTTGTCAGAAGCATATACTCATACAGTTTTTCGGCGTCGTGCAGATACGCTTCCACTGAATTTTCGGCCAGCGATCGTTCGAGTTTCAGGTAGTTCTTAAAGGCGTTTATATAACTTTGCCACATACGTAGTACCAACCGTGATGGTTGGCTAACATTAACTATTTTTCGTTGAGCCGACCTTGTCTGGTCGGTGCTGTCTTATGAAACAGATTCTGATTATTAACGGCCCGAACCTGAACCTGTTAGGCAAGCGTGAACCGACCATTTACGGGAATCGCTCGTTTGTTGATTACCTCAAAACCATCGAAGAGCTGTTCCCGGATGTGCAACTTCGGTATTTTCAGTCGAATCACGAAGGAGAATTAATCGATAAAATCCACGAACTGGGTTTTGACGTGGATGGTATCGTGATCAATGCAGGTGCTTACACGCATACCTCCATTGCCATTGCCGACGCATTGTCAGCCGTAACAGCACCCGCTGTTGAAGTGCATATTTCCAACGTACACGCCCGCGAATCGTTTCGGCATCACAGCTATCTGTCGGCCAAATGCAAAGGCGTTATTGTGGGACTGGGATTGACGGGGTATGAGTTAGCAGTACGTTATTTAATGAGTTATAAAGTTATAGAGTTATAAAGTTGTAAAGTTGACTGACGCAAACAATGTGCTAGTGTCAGCAACTCTATAACTCTACAACTCTATAACTATCCAACTACATGAACATGATTACATTCTATCCCGGTCCTTCTAAAGTTTATCCGCAGGTAGCTGATTATGCGGCTGATGCCATCCGCCAGGGTGTTGTTAGCCTGAATCATCGGAGCGCGGGCTTTATGGAGATCGTTAAAGAAACGATTCAACTGCTTCACGAAAAACTTGACATACCGGCCGATTACCACATTGCACTGGTTTCGTCGGCTACGGAATGCTGGGAAATTGTAGCGCAGTCGCTGACGGCCGAAGCCAGCTTACATCCGCATAGTGGTGCGTTTGGGAAGAAATGGGCGGAATATGCGTATCGAATCAAACCACCCATGAATCTGAGCGAAGCCGACGTACTGTGCATTGTTCAGAACGAAACCTCCAACGGTACGCAGGTCTCCATGCCGACACTGGCACAGTTCCGACGCGATTTTTCGGGGTTGATCGCCGTAGACGCCGTTTCGTCAATGGCGGGCATTGCATTCGACTGGTCACTGGCCGACGTCTGGTTCGCGTCCGTACAGAAATGTTTCGGGCTTCCGGCCGGACTGGCCGTACTGATTTATTCGCCAGCTGCGCTGAAGAAAGCTGAGCAAATAGGGGAGAATGCTCATTACAACAGTCTGCTGTTCATCCACGAAAATTTCTCAAAATTCCAGACACCTTATACGCCTAATGGATTAGGTATCTATCTGCTGATGCGCGTACTGCAACAGGTTCCGCCCATCAGAGCTGTAAACGCTACGACGAAAAAACGGGCTGCTGAATGGTACGCTTTTTTTGAAAATGAACTCGCTGGCTCACACGGTGCTGAGCCAAGGTTTAAATTACTGAATAGCGAAGCGGGCATTCGGTCGGATACCGTAATAGCGGTACAAGGTCCGGAGGCAGCTATAAAAGCGATAAAAACGGCTGCCCAACAAGTGGGCATTACGCTGGGAAATGGCTACGGCGACTGGAAAAACACTACGTTCCGGATTGCGAACTTCCCTGCCATTACAGATGAGGAGATTGAAACCTTAAAACAGTTTCTGCTGTCGTATCAGTAGGCTGCGCGGCCCTTCAAGCTACGTTCTATAAAGTCACGCTTATGCTCAATTTTAAAGAAATTGTTTCCGTTACGCTTATTCTGTTTTCGGTGATCGACGTAGTGGGGTCGTTGCCAGTGATTATTGATTTGCGCAAAAAGACGGGTAAGATTGAGTCGGAGCGCGCTACGTTTGCTTCGGGCGCGCTGATGATTTCGTTCCTGTTCCTGGGCGAACGAATTCTGAAACTTTTTGGCGTCGACGTAGCGTCCTTTGCGGTGGCAGGGGCACTCATTATATTCCTGATCGGCCTGGAAATGATTCTGGGACGTACCATTTTCAAGTCGGAGGTAACTACCGGGGGGGCTACGCACATTGTGCCAATCGCGTTTCCACTGATAGCGGGAGCCGGTACGTTAACAACCATTATTTCGCTACGTGCCGAATACCAGATCGTCAATATTATCATCGGAATCGTGCTGAACCTGATTCTGATCTACGTCGTACTGCGGTCGACTGGCTGGCTCGAAACCCGGCTCGGATCGGGTGGGCTGGAGGTACTCCGTAAAATTTTTGGTATCATTCTTCTGGCCATAGCCATCAAGTTATTCAAGACCAACCTGATTGCTGATTTTTAGCAATAGGGCTCTCCTGTGCAATTGGCTGGTTTCGTATCAGGCATAGTTATTTGCCACTATGCTAACCACCTGTTTTTGCTATTTTCCCCGTTTTCTAGGTAAAATCACGGTAAAATCATACGTAGATAAAACTATTTGTGCAGAAATGGGGGCATAGTCCCTAAAATTGTAATCCAATAATTTTTTGCGCTAAATATGGTATTTTACTGTACCAAACGAATTTAAATTATAATATTTCCGCAAAAACCATAAAAAATATGGTCTAAGCATTAGTTGGCATTTATATTTTATTGTAATGACGCATTATATTTGCTGAAAGTCTTGTTAGAAATACCCTATTCAAATAATTCATTTGTACATCATGGCAAAGGCGAAGTTAGAATACATTTGGCTCGATGGTTATAAACCCACCCAAAGCTTACGTTCAAAAACCAAAATTGAAGGTGATTTTTCTGGGAAACTAGAGGATTGCCCAATGTGGTCGTTCGATGGTTCTTCAACCGAGCAGGCTCCTGGCGGTTCGTCAGACTGCTTGTTAAAGCCGGTTTTCATTTGTCCGGACCCACAGCGTAAGAACGGCTACCTTGTCATGTGTGAAGTACTGAATGCAGATGGTACTGCTCACGAGTCGAATGGTCGTGCTACCATTGAAGATGATGATAATGACTTCTGGTTTGGCTTCGAGCAGGAATACTTCCTGTGGGACATGAGTATCGACAAACCACTAGGGTTTCCGGCTGAAGGTTTTCCGAAGCGGGGCCAGGGCCCTTACTACTGCTCGGTTGGTGCACAAAACGCCTATGGTCGTTATATCATCGAAGAACACCTTGACGCGTGCCTTGATGCGGGCCTGAACGTAGAAGGTATCAACGCTGAGGTGGCTACGGGTCAGTGGGAATTCCAGATTTTTGCAAAAGGTGCTAAAGAAGCTGGCGACCAGATTTGGGTAGCCCGTTATATTCTGGAACGTATCGGCGAAAAATACGGTATCTCCATCAACTGGCATTGCAAGCCGCTCGGCGCTACAGACTGGAACGGTTCAGGTATGCACGCTAACTTCTCGAACACTACGCTCCGCACGGCGGGTAGCAAAGAAGTTTACGCCAAAATCTGCGAATCGTTCGGCAAGACGCCAGAAGTTATCAAAGCGCACATCGCTGTATATGGCGCCGACAACGAGCAACGCCTGACCGGTAAGCATGAAACGCAGTCGATCGATCAGTTCTCGTACGGTGTTTCTGACCGGGGCGCTTCAATCCGTATTCCTATCGCTACGGTAGAACGTGGCTGGAAAGGCTGGCTGGAAGATCGTCGTCCGAACTCGGCGGCTGATCCTTACAAAGTAGCTGCCATCATTATCAAAACCGTGAAATCGGCTGACGTACTGGAAACAGCGTAAGCGATATTATATATGGATTACGAAAAAGCCACCTTTAATCGGGTGGCTTTTTTATTACGTCTACTTTGGGCGCTGGTTACCATTTGATTTGACCAACAGATAATCAAAAAGCCGGGCACAACACCCGGCTTTTTGATAGGTATTCATTATGTTATTTGCCCACTGGCACAGCAACGCTCTCAGACTGATATTTATACCAGTATTCAATCAGGTCAGCCACTAAACCTGTCCAGCCAGTTTGGTGACTCGCACCTAATCCCATACCGTTATCGCCGTTGAAGTATTCGTAGAACAGGTAAAGTCCCTGAAAATTAGGATCTTCCTGTTGCTTCTTATCCTGACCGTAAGCCGCAATATGACCAGATTCGTCGCGCCGGAAGATATTCATCAGTCGCTCGGTTACCTGCATGGCCGCTTCCTTCAGACTCATTACCTGTCCCGAATTTGTTGGATATTCAACCTCAAAATCATCGCCGTAGTACTGGTAAAATTTCAGCAGCGAATCAATTAGGGGAAAGTTGAGCGGAAACCAGATCGGACCCCGCCAGTTGGAGTTGCCACCAAACATGCTCAGTTCCGACTCGGCCGCAACGTAGCGTACCTGGAAGATCTCGCTGTTCAGTTCGAACTGGTACGGTGTTTTCTCATGGAATTTGGACAGTGCGCGGATGCCGTAATCTGACAGGAACTCCGTTTCATCGAACATCCGTTTCAGAATCATTTTCATTCGATGCCCACGTAGTAAACTCAGCAGGTGCGTCTCGCCTTTACCCGGCTCATGCCAGCGTGAAATCAGTGAAGCCAGATCAGGGCGGTTGGTGAGCACCCACTCAACCCGGCGTTTGAAATCCGGTAGTTTGGATAGGAGCGATTCGTCCAGGATTTCGACGGCAAAAAGAGGAATAAGACCCACCATTGAGCGAATTTTCAGCAGTCGGGCGTTATGGTCGGGCATGTGCAGTACGTCGTAATAGAACTGATCTACCTCGTCCCACAGGCTGATATTTTTTCCGCCCAGGTTGTTCATAGCCGACGCGATGTGCAGGAAATGTTCAAAAAATTTGCTGGCCATATCCTGATAACTCGGGCGCGTCAGCGAAATCTCACAGGCGATACGTAGCATATTGAGCGTGTACATGGCCATCCAGCCCGTGCCATCCGCCTGTTCAATACGTCCACCCATAGGCAGTGGCTGACTCCGGTCAAATACTCCAATGTTATCCAGACCCAGGAAGCCACCCCCGAAAATATTGTTGCCCGATACGTCTTTGCGGTTGACCCACCACGTAAAATTGAGCAGCAATTTATGGAACACACGCTCCAGAAAGTTGACATCGCCAACGCCGTTCATTTCACGATCAATTTCATAAACTTTCCAGCAGGCCCAGGCATGAACGGGTGGGTTTACATCCCCAAAATTCCACTCATAAGCCGGAATCTGACCGTTCGGGTGCATGTAGTACTCACGCAGAATAACCGCCAGCTGTCGTTTGGCGAAATGAGGGTCGAGCCGGGCCAGCGTTAATGTATGAAAGGCCAGATCCCAGGCCGCAAACCAGGGATACTCCCATTTGTCGGGCATGGAGAGAATGTTGGCCGTGTACATATGCCGCCAGGTTTCGTTACGGGCATATACACGCCCCTGAAACGGAACGGGCATTTTCGGGTCACCCTTCAGCCACTCATTTACGTTGTAATAATAGAATTGCTTGTTCCAGAGCATGCCCGCATACGCCTGCCGCTGAATGGCCATCAGTTCAGGGTCGGTAACATTTTTCTGCAAATCAGCATAAAATGCATTCGCTTCTGACAGGCGCTTGTCCCAGATCGTATCGAAGTCGGCGAAAGGCTGGGCCTGAGTTGTCTGATCACTGAAACGTAGTCTGATACTTACGCTGCCGCCTGCAGGCACTTTCCGGGTGTATTGTGCCGATGCTTTTGTGCCGATCTGATTCGGATTGACAAAGTTTTTTTTGCCCCCCGATACGATGTAATTGTTAATTCCATCTTTGGGGTATTTCGATACGTTAGGTCGCCCGTACAGCCGCTCCGTGTTCGTTTCATTATCGCAGAAAAGCAGCGCATCGGCGCCTTCGCAGTAGAGCTTGTATTTGCCCAACTGCTTATGATTTACTTCGATCAGGTTGTTCGCAATGCCATTGAGCATAGGGCGGGCATTGTACTGCTCATACCCCCACGACCACGTATTACGGAACCAGATGGTAGGAAGAAGTGTAAGAGGGGCTTCTTTCGCCGAACGGTTATGGGCAGTAATGGTTACAAGCCAGTCGTTCTGATCCGCTTTGGCATATTCAATGAAAATATCGAAATATTCATCCTGTTCGAAAATGCCTGTGTCTGTCAACTCAAACTCCGGTGCCTGCCGGTCGCGACGCATGGTCTCAATAACCAGCCGGTTATAAGGAAACTCCTGTTGCGGATACTTATAAAGCATTTTCATATAGGAGTGCGTCGGTGTACTGTCTAAATAATAGTACAGTTCCTTTACGTCCTCACCATGATTCCCTTCCGGCCCTGAGAGACCAAAAAGCCGCTCTTTCAAGATATTGTCTTTATGGTTCCAGAAGGCCAGCGCAAAACAGATATGACCTTTATTGTCGGAAATACCGCCAATTCCTTCTTCGCCCCATCGGTAAGCGCGGGAGCGGGCCATGTCGTGCGTAACGAAATTCCAGGCATCGCCATAAGGGCTATAGTCTTCACGAACAGTGCCCCAGGCCCGTTCAGAAAGATAAGGTCCCCATTTTTTCCAGCCCTTATTATCAGCTCGTTCGTAAATGCGTGCGCGTTCTGCTAAACTCATAAAGAAATGTCTATTTTACGGTAAGTACATCGACAGTGGGAATGTAGGCACCAAATATAGTATGCATGCTGAGTATTATTTACTAAAGACTTTCATATTTCCCTTAATCCCAATGTCTGTTGCGTAGTTATTTAGTAAAAGGATAGATTAAATTGATACTTATTAACCTGTGGTGACGAATACTGTTTACGGGCATACCTACTTACTTTTAATAAGCGATTAATTCACCAGTAGAGAATAGACCATTTGATCTGATTATGAATCTTGATTGTGGTTACTTTCAACTCCGAACCTGGCAATTAACTGACGCCAAAACGTTAACTGGTCACGCAAACAACCGGGCAATCTGGGTAAATCTGCGTGATCGTTTCCCGCATCCTTATACGCAGGCCGATGCCGAATGGTGGGTTCAATATGCCTCCGACAAGGCGCCTACATCCAATCTGGCCATTGACGTAAACGGCGAAGCAGTAGGGAGTATTGGCCTGGAGTTTCATACGGACATTGAACGATGCTCGGCGGAAATCGGGTATTGGTTAAGTGAACAATACTGGGGAAAAGGCATCATGACAACGGCTCTTTCTGCTATTACGGATTATGCTTTCGCTCAGTTTGAATTAACCCGGATTTATGCTGTCCCCTTTACCCATAACAAAGCGTCTATCCGTATTCTGGAAAAAGCGGGTTACCAGCGCGAAGGATTAATGCGACGTAGCGTCATCAAAGATGGCGTTGTTCTGGATCAGTTCCTGTATGCGTACGTAGTGTGAAGAAGAGGGCTTTACTTTTTTACAGCTGCCAGTACGCGCTTGATCAGCTCGTTTGGATTGCCGTTGTGCCACCGCCAGACTATCACAATATCATGTTCCGGATCGACCCAGATGGTATTTGAGCCAGCACCAATGGCAGCAAAACTCGTGGCAGGGGCGTCAGGCCAGGCTTTCTTGCCTGTTGAACTGGTCCCGGTGTTCAGCCACCACAGATAGCCGTAATCGGGCCCGAATGGACTTGACGTTGTGGCCTGTTTGACCCAGTCTGGCGAGACGATCTGGCGGTTGCCCCAACGGCCCTGTCGCAGAAACAGATACCCAAAACGGGCCTCGTCGCGGGTATTGATCCATAAACCACCGCCCCAGCGAGTGCCACCACTCACCGAAGGCATTTGCTTCCCGTCGACATCGGCAATAGCATTCGGATACGTAACGTAGCGCCACGTATCCGACGCACCAATTGGGTTCATGATTTCATCGCGTACTACGTCGGGAATTGGTTTCTTCCACAAACGTAGCAGCGAAAGAGCCAGACGATTGATCCGTACGTCGTTGTACTCGTAATACGTTCCGGGCTTTTGCAGCGTACGCGGTTTGCGTTCCCCTCTGCCGAATGCTTCCTTGCCGACAAAATCACTGTTCTTTCCCCATAACGTGCCTTCCCACTCGCTGGTTTGGGTAAGGTGGTTTTCCCACGTAATGGCCCGGTTCTGCTCCGAATCGTAGCCGCCGTCGTGGATAAGTTTTGCAACGGGATCGTGAATATCCGGAATCATTCCCCGCTCGATGGTTATTCCGGCTACGGTCGATAATACGCTTTTGGCTACGCTGTAGGTTGGATCGGGCTGCTGCGTATCCCCCCATTCGGCTACGATGTAGCCATGACGGAGTATGATACCGTTTGTGGCGGCCCGGCTTTTGGGCATTGGACCGAGGAGTTTACCGAAAATTTCTTCCTGCGTCGAAAAGTCACGCGGCATCTGGGTGGTTTCCTGGGTTTTGGCAAACGCAACAGCCTCATCGAGCAACGTAGCATCCATACCTACTTTTTCGGGAGATTGATGCGTCCAGTTATCCCCTTTGGGCGGAAAATAAATGGTAGACGTAGTGGGTTGGCGGTGGCAGGCAGTCAGTGCTGCGAGCACTAACGTATAGAGCGTAAGTTTTTTAAAGAAAAGAGGTTTCATGCTGTAGGTAGCTAATTGCAGGTAGTATTCAAATAGGCCAGACAATCCGAAGCCGAAGGTAAGATAAATAATCGCGGGGTTGCACTCCCGGGAGCACTGTCAGTTAGCGAAACCTTCGTTATTTTGCTGCACACATTTCAGGTAGGTTACTTTTTATGCATATTCTCATCGTTGAAGATGAAGCGTCGATTGCCTCGTTTTTGCGGAAAGGGTTAGAGGCAAACGGATTTATGGTTCAGGTTGCTGCTGACGGGCTAACGGGCCAGAAATTAGCACTGGATCAACCGTTTGATCTGATCATTGCCGACATTAATATGCCCCGGCTAAATGGGCTGGATATGGTAGCCTCGTTACGTAAGCAGGGCGTAGAAACGCCAATACTAGTGCTGACGGCCTTCGGAACAACGCCTGATATTGTCGCGGGTTTAGATGTTGGCGCCGATGATTATTTAGTCAAACCCGTACCGTTCGAAATCCTGATGGCACGCATACGCGCCTTAACACGACGGCACACGGGCCATTTGCAGGCCGAAACCACCTTAGCGGTGGGCGATCTGGTTCTGAATCTCGAGCAACGTAGTGTTCGGCGCGGTAACCGGGATATTCCTTTGACTACCAAAGAATTTCAACTGCTGGAATTTCTGATGAGGAACAAAGGCCACGTTGTGTCCAGAGCGGCCATTGCTGAACAAGTGTGGGATATGCAGTATTCCATGAGTAGCAATTCCATTGAAGTGTATGTTGGGTTGTTGCGTAAGAAAATAGATCAGGCTGGTGCCCCACGGCTTATTCATACCGTGGTGGGTGGTGGATACGTACTACGTGAGCCGTAAATGGGTGAGAATAGCCATTGCTAGAGGAAAACGGTCCATCCTTCATCGGAAGCCGAGCTCTATCGTACTTGACTGACAGTAAGAGTATGGACATAATCATTACGCACCAATGACCAAAAAAACAGCCATCCTGACCGGGTTTGTTCTGGTTAAGTTTGTTTTGCAGTACGTCCTGATCAGTCCGGAATACGATTTACACCGGGATGAGTACCTGCACCTCGATCAGGCGAGCCATCTGGCCTGGGGCTACTTGTCCGTTCCGCCGGTTACGTCCTGGATTTCCTGGATTATCAAAGGGCTGGGCAATTCCGTGTTTTGGGTCAGGTTTTTCCCTGCTTTGTTCGGCGCGTTGACCATGGTTGTGGTCTGGAAAGCGATTGACGAATTGAACGGAAACCTAGCGGCCCTGATTATGGGAGCTACGGGCGTATTGTTCTCCGTCTTGCTGAGGCTCAACATTCTCTATCAGCCTAACACATTAGACGTTCTGTGCTGGACGGCCCTGTACTACGTCCTGATCAAATTCATCAACATGCAAAAAGCGCAGTGGCTCTACGCCGGAGCCATCGTTTTTGCGGTTGGGTTTCTGAACAAATACAACATCGTCTTTCTACTGGTCGGATTTGTGCCAGCATTGCTGCTAACCCGGCAACGGAAACTTCTGCTCACCCCCCACGTGTTAGGAGCTGGTTTGCTGGCTTTCCTGCTGATTCTGCCCAATCTGCTATGGCAATACAATAATCAGTTTCCAGTGTTATTTCACATGAAAGAACTGGCCGAGAAGCAACTGGTCAATGTCGACAGAGGTGCGTTTCTGAAAGCGCAACTGCTATTTTTCCTCGGTTCCTTGCCGGTTATCATCGCTGGAGTATGGAGTTTGCTGGTGTACAGGCCGTTTGAAAAGTACAGATCCTTTGCCTGGTCTATTGGCCTGACGCTGGGCGTTTTTCTGTATCTGAAAGCCAAAGATTACTACGCCATTGGGCTGTATCCTATTTACCTGGCATTCGGCTCGGTGTATATTGCCAACCAGCTGCAAACGGGCTGGAAACGGTATCTGCTACCGGCGATTATAGCCCTGCCGGTGTTGTCGTTTATTCCGATGTATCAGGTAGCCTTTCCAAATAAGAGCCCTGACTATATCGTAAGCCACCGCGATACGTATCAGAAGTTGGGGCAACTGCGCTGGGAAGATGGCAAAGACCATGCCCTGCCCCAGGACTATGCCGATATGCTGGGCTGGAAAGAGCTGGCGGCCAAAGTTGACAAGGTTTACGCCACCCTTCCCGGCAATACGCTGGTTCTGTGCGACAATTACGGCCAGACGGGAGCTATCAATTTTTACACCAAACAAGGTATCCAGGCCGTATCGTTCAATGCCGATTATCTTAACTGGTTTAAGCTCGACGAGCCCTACCCGAACTTAATCCGGGTGAAGGAGGCTGAGAATAGCCGGGATGAACTGCACGAAACCGGGGACTTTTTTCGTAGCTCGCAGGCCGCCGACTCTATCACTACTCCATTTGCCAGAGAAAAGGGCACTACCATTTTCGTCTTCACCGGTGCCAAGATTGACATTCGCCATCGTCTCAAACGTGAAATTGACGAGACGAATAACAAACGCCGATAAAAACCAGCATCGATTCTTACCGCTCCAGCTTAAAACCTTCATCCAGCCGAACGCGTTGCGGGCGATTGGCTACATCCCATCCGGTAAGATAAATCCATTTGGCGATGCGCGTTACTTTCCGCGTGTCGATACGGTCGGGTTCGTCTTTGGGCGTATGGTAATCGGGGTGGAGCAACGTAGTAAACGCAATGGCCGGTACGTTGGCGCGGGCGTAGGGGAGGTGGTCGGAGCGGAAATACCAGCCTTCCGGATGATCGGGTTTGTCCCAGAGCGTATCCAGTTTGAAATGCGCTTCCGCCTGATTGACAGCCAGCGCTGCGTTGACCAGATCCGTCGAATTTCGATGCGGAGGCTGCTGGCCCAGAATACACGCACTGTCGGGCGCGTTACGTCCAATCATCTCGGCATTTAGCACCGCAACAATCGATTCTTTCGGTACGGTCGGTTTATCGACGTAATAGCGTGACCCCAGCAAACCGCGTTCTTCGGCTCCGTGAAAGACGAACAGCGCCGACCGCTTGCCCGGTTGTTTGACGAAGGCCCGCCCAATAGCCATTGTGGCCACGCAGCCGCTGGCGTTATCGTCAGCACCGTTCCAGATCGAATCGCCCGCTACAGCCCGCCGAACACCATCGTGGTCCTGATGTGTACTAAACAATACGTATTCATTTTTGAGCGTCGGGTCGGTGCCCGGTACTTTCGCAACAATATTGACGGACGGGTAATTGAAACTCTCTACGTTCACTACGTTCGTAAACTGCTGACCGGGTTGTTTAATCCAGTCCAGCGCGCTGGCCGGAAGCCATACGGTAGGCGCTTGTGAAAACACACGCGTATTCGTTCCGCCCGGTAAGTCATAACGTCCGCGCTCGAGGCCGGTTGTCCACCGGTCGAAATAAAACTGAGCATCTGCATTCGAAATCCAGATAACGGCCAGCGCTCCTGCTTTTACCAGCTCAGCGGCCCGGCGGGTCATGGTGCCCGTTAAAAAACGCCGGTAGCTTAGTTCCGCGGGGGGTGTTCCAGAAAACTCCAGCGCTACGGCCTTTCCTTTTATATCTGCCTTCGCCAGCTCGTCGTGGGTACCTTTGCCCACATACACAAGCGGAGCATCGACCGAAGCAATAGCCGGGGCCAGAATAAATGCATCCTGCCCATGCGTCAGTTGATGCGTACCAATATTCAGACGGCTGGTTTCGGTGATACGGGTGCGCTGAATATGGAAAAACTGAAAGAACGTACCGTCGTCGCCAGCCGGTTGCAGGCCCATCGCCCGGAGTTGATCCGCAATCCACACAGAAGCTTTCAGTTCATCGAGGGAACCCCCTTCGCGACCCCGAAAATGATCGCCTGCCAGCGCAAACAGGTCGCGCTTGATATCGCTTTCCTGAATGGCCGATGCGGCATTAATTGTTTTTGTTACGTTGCTTTTCGATTGACTATATCCGGCAACAGGTATGAGTGCCGCCAGCATGACAACGCGCAATAGAGACTGAATTTTCGGTTTGTTGAGATAATTCATAGTTGTCGTATTCGTTTGAGCAAATTTACGCAGAGACGCAGGGTTTTACGTCTCGGCGTGCGAAAAACGCTATCTTGGACAAACAAATACCCTGTCATGAAAAAACAACTCCTCTTTTATATTAGTCTTGCCAGTATTTACGGAATACAGCCGATTGTCGCTCAATCGAGAAAAACGACGGCTGATCCGACTGCCCGTTACGATGCCTATGTGCAGCAGGCCGTCAGGGAATGGCGCGTACCCGGATTGACCGTTACAGTCGTGAAAGATGGTAAAGTTCTTTTCAAGAAAGGCTATGGTATTCGGGAACTGGGCAAGTCTGACCCTGTCAATACGCAGACACTCTTCGCCATGGCCTCAACGACCAAAGCCATGACAGCCGCTTGCCTGGGAATGCTCGTTGACGAAGGAAAACTACGTTGGGATGATCCCGTGACGAACTACCTACCAGCTTTTCAGCTTTACGATCCGGCTGTTACGCGTGAACTGCGGGTGCGCGATCTGCTGACGCACAACACAGGTGTCGGTAATGCCGATATGCTCTGGGCTGGTATGCAGATTTCGCAGGATGAAATTCTTCAGCGGATGCGGCTCGTAAAGCCATCTTACTCGCTACGTGCCGGGTTTATTTATCAGAATGTCATGTATCTGGCGGCAGGGAAAGTGATCGAAAACATAAGCGGTGTACCCTGGGACGTATTTATCCGCACCCGAATTTTTGAGCCGTTGGGAATGGTACGTACTAAAGCGCTTTTTAAAGACGTAACGGACCTGAATCGCGCGAAACCACACATCGAGATTAACGACACAATTCGGTTCGTAAACAGCGTAAAAGAAGAAGGGCTTGTCGATGCCGTTGGTCCGGCCGGATCTGTATGGACGTGTCCCGACGACGTAACGGCCTGGATGCAGTGTATGCTCGACAGTGCCCGATATGGAGGCAAAACCTTACTAAAGCCAGCTACCTGGGCTGAACTTTTTAAGCCACAGACCCTTGTTACGGATGCCGAATTCTACCCGACGCAGCAACTGACAAAACCCGTCTGGAAAACCTACGGCTTAGGATGGTTCCAGCACGACTATCGGGGGCACCGCGTAAATTTTCATACGGGTAGCCTGACGGGTATGATCGCGATTCATGGGCAATTACCCGATCAGAAACTGGCCGTCTATGTGCAGGGCAATCTTGACCATACCGAACTACGTCATGCGCTCATGTACCGGGCTTTCGATGAGTTTGCGTTGGGGGTTTCGCACGACTGGAGCGCTGATTTTCAGAAACTTTATGAGGGAATCAAGCAAAGCAGAAAGCTGGCCGAACGGAGAGCGGATAGTACCCGTATACTCAATACAGAGCCATCTATGGCACTAACGGCCTACGTAGGAACGTACACCGATCCATTTTATGGTAAAGCCGACGTAACACTTCAGAATGGCTCACTTCGGGTGTCGCTGAATGACATGATGACTGGTAAGCTCGAACACTGGAATTATGATACGTTCCGGCTAACGTATGATCAATTCTGGAATGGTCACGATCCAGTCAGCTTTACCCTCAATTCGCAGGGCAGAGTTGGCGCGTTACGTTGGGGTGGCGCTGAACTAACCAAGGTTCCTGAAGCAACGGAAAAAAGTGCATCGGTGCGGTGAAAGTGATGGGAAGGTTCCCAATTTTTTTAAAATCTTTTTAGGTTGTGGAAACGATTTGCAAAATTTAAATGTATATACATCAAATACCTTAACACGAAATAAATCATTGCACTTATGGCAACTGAAGCAGCAACCACCACAACCTGGGCTATTGACCCAACCCACTCAGAAGTACAGTTCAAAGTAAAACACCTGGTTATCTCAACCGTAACAGGCTCATTTGGCCAGTTCGAAGGACAGGTTGAAACGACTGGCGATGATTTTGCCAGCGCCAAAATTTCGTTCTCTGCGGATATCGACAGCATTAGTACGAATCAGGAACAGCGTGATACTCACCTCAAGTCAGCGGATTTCTTCGACGCAGCAAATTTTCCTAAACTAACGTTCACGTCAACAAGCATCAATAAAACTGGTGACGATACGTACACAATCGTAGGGGATTTGACGATTCGGGGCACAACCAAACCTGTAACCCTAAAAGCTGAATACGGCGGTCAAATGCAGGATTTCTACGGGCAAACAAAAGCTGGTTTTGAACTGACCGGCACGATCAAACGGAAAGAGTTTGGTCTGACCTGGGATGGCGTAACGGAAGCGGGTGGAGTTGTTGTAAGCGACGATGTTAAACTGGTTATGAACATCCAGGTAACTAAGCAGGCATAAACTCGTTCAGAGTTTTTAACGGTTGAATAGCAAAGCCGTGTCAGAATCTACTGACACGGCTTTGCTATTCAACCGCGGTCAATCGGATTTACGTCCCGGCTATTACGCTGACATCGTTATTTTCGATCCGGCGACCATTGCCGACAAAGCTACCTTCGTAGCGCCATTTCACTACGCAACAGGTGTTCAGCACGTATTGATTAACAATAAACTTGTGCTGAAATATGTCGAACATATAGCTGTTTTTACGGGACGAGCACCGGTAAGGAAAAAATAATTGCGGTCACCTTACCAGCATAAGCTTTCCCCGTAGCACAGGTCGGGCGGGAGCCGTACGCACGATATAGGCATAAACGCCACCCGGCAATGATACACCGTTTAGCGTACCGTCGAACGGGTTTGTATAACCTTTCCCGGATGAGTAAATCACCTCGCCCCATCGATTGAAAATAGTTACAATCGCATCAGGGAAAGCTTCTATGCCGGGTAGATCCCAGACATCATTGAGGCCATCGCCATTCGGTGAGAATGCGTCAGGTACCCATACGCCCGCGTAAACCGTAATACGAATGGTATCTCTGGCTTCGCAGCCCGTATTGTTTTTAACATTGATGGTGTACGTGATGTCATTGGCAATATCCATAACCGTCGGATTGGCAAGGCTTGGATTGTCCAGATTGGTAGAGGATGCCCATTGGAACTGGTTCGGATTTCCTGTATAAACCGGATTCATCGTGAACGTATTGCCTTTGTAAGTCGTCATGGAATCCGTTAACTGAATCGTCGGTATAGGTGCGACGACGGCCATACGACTCGCTACCGTTCCGGCACACTCAGGAGCGGCTTTAACCGTGTAGGTTACTGAATGATCGCCAACACCGGCTAGTGTCGGACTGAATTCATTCTCAGTTACGCCGACACCGGCAAATTCGCCACCCGGCGGGCTACCCTTCAAGGTTGAAATGGGTGAATTTGGGCCACAGACGCCCGGAATGGAATCGAGT
>NZ_JBMDWV010000071.1:0-6722 GCF_048594605.1 Spirosoma sp. | reverse complement strand
GAGTCGGTAAATCACCCTGACCTGCACTGTGTTTTCGATCAACTGATCGGCGAAGGCAAGTGGATTCCCTGCCGAAATGTCGGTACGTTTCCGATACGTTTTCCATCCGATAAAGACCCGATGGACACCGGGTGGCACGTCGATGCCAGCTTTCCAGGCGCTGATCCGTCCAACTATTTTGAGTGGCGGGTGAATGTACGCTCCAAAGGGCGCGCCTTATTGATGCTGGTTTTGTTTTCGGACGTAACGGAATCCGATGCGCCAACAATTATCCGCAAAGGTTCGCATCTGGACGTAGCCAAACTACTCGCCGACAAAGGCGATGCGGGTTTATCGTTTATGGACCTGGCCGAAAAATTGGACACGCTTTCGCACAAGGAAGAAGTCCTGGCAGTCGGTCAGGCCGGGACTATTTACCTGTGTCATCCGTTTCTGGTTCACGCTGCGCAGGCACACCGTGGGCTAACTCCAAAATTCATGGCACAGCCGCCCTTGCAGCTACGTAATGAACTGAACATCAGCGATACGTCAGACGAGTTTGCGCCCGTAGAAAGGGCAATACGGTTAGCATTCATGAGCTAGTGACTTTATATTGTCAGGCCAGTGACAACTATCGGTCTGACAATATCCAAACGCTATACTCTTCAATTCGTATGACCGAATACCAAACTCCGAAAGATCGTGCCTATACAGAGATGCTCATCAAATCCGCTCAAAAAGAAGCAAACGCATTCCTCAATCTGAAATACACCGCCGAACGAAAAGATGGCGTCATCCCTATCAAGTACCGGGAACTGATGTCGGTGGCGGTAGCTCTGACAACCCAGTGCGCCTACTGCATCGAATCTCATATCAACAATGCCGTCGAAGCCGGGGCTACGCGAGAAGAGATTGCCGAAACCGTATTTATTGCAGCAGCGCTTCGGGCAGGTGGGGCCGTCGGTACCGGTCTTATGGCCATGCGTCTTTTCGAAGAAGCCCGCTCGGCAAAGGAGTAAACGACCTCTTAAACGGCTACGGAACTATTCGTCCGCTTTTATCAGACAGAGTAAGGGTTCTTTGGACGTTAATTTCGTCCAGAAACGATTCATCGTGGGACACTACGATGAGCGTACCCTGGTATTCATTGATGGCTGCCGTCAGAATTTCGATGCTCTGAATGTCCAGATTGTTAGTGGGTTCGTCGAGCACAATAATGTCCGGTGCCTGCTGGCTGATGGTGAGGCAACAGAGCATCAGCCGCATTTTTTCGCCACCACTCAGGGCCGAGCAGGATTTATCCCAGTCGTCTTTACCAAACAAAAAACGGTTTAACCGGATTTTGACTTCATGTTCCTGCAAAGCTGATACGTTGAATCGCTGAGCCTGTTCGTAAACCGTTAACGTATTGTCGATGAGGGAATAATCCTGATCGATATAGACGGATTTGTTATCGGCCCGATAAACGGCTCCCTGAATGGGGTCCAGTTGCCCCAGAATGATCTTGATGAGCGTCGTCTTTCCCGAACCGTTCAAACCTTTCAGCGCGATGCGTTCACCACTGGCGAGCTGGAAACGTAGCGGTTCGGTCCACAGCGATTGGTTTTCGTAACTGAAATCAATGTCGGTCGCCGAGAACAGGATTTTGCCTTTGTGCAGCGCCGAATTGTCGAAGCCAAACCGCATTTTGTCCGTGTCAGTCAGGTTTGAACGCAGACCCTGTAGCTCTTGGGCAATACCGTCGATCTTCTCGGTATGAACTCCTTTCAGGCGCGACGTGCTACGTTCGGCATTGTTTCGAAGGGTGTTCATCATGATTCGGGAAACCCCGGCCTGTTCCTGCTTCTTTTTGCCACGCGCGTCGAGTTTCTGTTTGCGTTCTGCCGTTTCGCGTTCAACTTCTTTCGCTTTCCGCAAGGCTTTTTCCCGGCTGTGAATGTCCTGATTCAGGGCGTTGCTTTCAATCGCTTTCTGTGCTACGTAGAAGTCGTAATTGCCGCCGTAGACCGTAATACCCCGCTTGCTCAGTTCATATACCTGATCGAGAAGATTCAGCAGTTTTCGGTCGTGACTCACCACCACCAACGTAGCAGTCGTTGAGGTAACATAATCGTATAACAACAGCCGACCGGCGGTGTCCAGGTGGTTGCTGGGTTCATCGAGCAGTACTACGTCGGGTTCGTGAATGGCAATGCCCGCCAGAAACACCCTCGTTTTTTGCCCACCGCTCAGGGTGTGCATCGACTGCGCCAGATCCAGATCGGCCAGTTGCCAGTGGCTCAGCGCTTCGCGGCAACGCTCTTCGATGGTCCAGTCATCGTTCAGCAGGGAGAGGTTTTCTTCCGTTACGTTGCCGTCAAGAATTTCCTGTATGGCCCGTAGTTTACTGTCAATTTGGAGTGCCTGTGCTACGGTCAGATCGTTAAATTGTCCAAACAATTGCGGGACGTAGTACGGGGTTGAATCGACTTTTACCACGCCTTCTGACGGTTGCCATTCGCCCGCCATAAGTTTCAGCAGGGTCGATTTGCCAACGCCGTTATTGCCAATCAGGGCAACTTTATCGTGACGATTGACGATCAGATTCAGATCGTCGAAGAGTAAATCTTTGTTTGGATGTACGTAGGATATATGCTGTAAATAAATCATAATTTCTTTCGGAAGAGGTGAATAATTCGAGCAAACCGCTTAGCGGCTACACGACTGATTTCCCGGAAAGAAACTAGATCCTACATGGATGAGACGTATTGACTTGTGATTACAAAGGTAAGGGATTTTTTTCGACAGGATTTTCACTGACAAAATAAAGCATATCAATCCTGTCGAAAAACTACCGGATAAACGGAATCCAGACCTGCATTTCCGATTGCCCCCGGTTGGCCCAGGCGTAGTACGGAATCAAACGAACGCGGGTCGAAACCGGCGCTTTGTCGGACACTTCGCGGTAGAGTTGATTCGTCCAGTTGCCTTCGTTTATTAGTTTGGCGGTACCTTCCAGCGCCATTACGTTGCTGTTGTCGATTTTGGCAGGCGTTGGTTTGAAATCATTTTTCGCCGAAAGTGCTACGTTCGTCAGTTTGGTATTTGCGTTGTCCGTCGACTCCAGACAGTACACAACCGGGCCCCGTTTCACGGCAACCTGATTCCGATTTTCTTCTACCAATGGATTCGCTTCAATCAGCTTTACGGGCATCGGTAGGTTAATAGAAACCTTATCCCCCGCTTTCCATGTCCGGTTGATTTCGGCATACTCACCTGATTTTAGGGACGTAGTAACCGCTTTTCCGTTCACGTTGATCGTTGCGCCCTGACACCAGCCGGGAATTCGGACAAATATTGAAAATGGTTTGGCCGGAGCCTGTTCCAGTTGCAACGTAACGGCGCCATCCCAGGGGTAATTGGTGGTTTGCGTCAGACGTAGTGGCGAACCATCTTTCAACGTAGTGTTCAGCTGGTTACCGGCAAACAGATTCAGCCACAGCCCTTTATCGGAAATACTGTACGCATAGCTACTCACCTCGGACACGGTACGTACTGTATTTGGCGGGCAGCAGTTCGACAGGCGAATGTACGGTTGACGGCCACCCATCCAGCGCATCTGATACGGGTAATCGTCGGACGCACTCAGCGGATTGGTGTAGAAAAATTTCGTGCCGCCCAGATTCACCCCCGACAGAATGGCGTTGTACAACTCCAGTTCCATAATGTCGGCGTATTTGGCTTCGCCCGTAATTTGCAGCATCCGGTAGTTCCAGAGCAGGTTGCCGATGTTGGCGCAGGTTTCGTTATGGGCCGAATGATTGGGCAGTTGATACGCCTTGCCATACGCCTGATGGATTTTCTGCACCGTATCGGGTTTGTAGGACGTACCTTCCGGCGAAACGCCGTCGTACAGTGCGCCACAGCCGCCCGTTACGTACATTTTCCGGTTCACTACGTCGTCCCACATCAAATCCAGCGTTGACAGCAACGTACTGTCGCCGGTTTCGGCAAATACGTCGGCGGCCCCGGCGAACAGGTAATTCGCACGCACGGCATGGCCAATTACTTTTTTCATTTGCCGAAACGGTACGCGGTCGGAGTTATCGTCGGTACCTTCCGAAAGTCCGCGAATGTCGATCAGCTTTTTGGCTAAGGCCAGGTATTTCGGATCGTGCGTCGTGCGATACATCTCCGTGATGCCCATGTAGTGCGACGGACAAATGGCGTTACGTGCCTGTTCGGGACTGGCGTTGTTATAAAAACCAATCAGGAAATCAGTCGCTTTTTTGGCGATGTCGAGCAGCGATGTTTTGCCGGTAGCTCGGTAATGCACACAGGCCGCCGTCATCAGGTGACCAAAGTTGTAGGCTTCAAAGCTGAGCTTATCGTCGAACATCTTTTTCTCCCCCGTTTTCTTCTGCTGGATAATCGCCTTGGTATATACGTAGCCATCGGGCGCCTGCGCTTTGCCAATCACGGCAATGGCTTTGTCCATCTGCGCGTCCAGCTTCGGGTCTTTGGTGAGCGCGTACATACTCGCTACCGACTCCAGCGTTTTATAAAAATCGCCGTCGTGGAAGGATGGGCCTTTGAAATTGCCCGATTCTACACCCGCTGCGATCTCGAAATTCCGAAACGCATGGCTGATTTTTGGATCGGTGTACGTATCCCAGAGGTGCGGTACCATCGAATCCCGGCAAACGGCGAAGCGGTCGGCCCAGAAGCCGGTAGTCCATTTCACAGCGTTCAGATCGGTGCTTTCCAGCCGCGCAAATTTGCTCTTCGACGTATTGACGAGGGCATTGGTTTGTCCCTGCGAAATATGCGCTAATGCTAATAATGATAAAGCCAGAGCAGCGGATGTGATGGGTTTACGCTTGATAATCATAATGGACGAATTGCCTGAAAACCAAAATTAATAGCAATAATCCTCTATCAACTATAAAATTTTCTCTGGAAGTTGTAGGATGTTAGCTTAATCCATCCGGCACCAACAATAATGCCTACTGAAGTTTCTTTTCGGCCAGCGCCGTCCCTTCTATTCGAGCTTTGATTTTGGCAAAAGCGATGTCACGGGCGGTAGATACATCATCAGCAAAAGGCGAAAAACCGCAATCATCCGTCGTACCAAGCTGATTAGCAGGGAGAATCTGAGCAGCCTCCAGTATTAACTCGCTAATTTCCTGAGCAGTTTCTACGCGGGAATCCAATACGTTCGTTACACCTAAAAACACACGCTGATTCGGCTTAAGACTTCGTTTAATAGCCGATAACACACCAGGTTTGTTCGCTTCAGCAGCATATTCCAGGTAGAAGTTGCCCGCGTTCAGGTCAAACAGGTAGGGCAGCAATTCATCGTAGCTAATATCGGCACTGTGGGTCGAGTCATGATCACCACCTGGGCAGGAATGTACACCAATCCGGGCCTGGTCGGCTGGACTAAAGCGATTTAATACCTGATTATTCAGATCGATAAATGCTTTCAGCAGTTGTTTGCTGGGATCTAACTTAATGGCTAGTCTGGCTTCCGTAAAGTCGATTTGCACCGTATAAGCGTCGGCCAGAAAGCAGTTTCGAATTTCACGTTCGGCTTCATTAATCAGGTCAGCTACAAACGCTTCCTGGCTGTAGCCCTCAATGCCGCTCTGCGGATAAAGCAGACTGATGGCAGAAACGGCAATAACGGCTTGTTTTATTGGACGGTTGGTAAATTTCTGCGCCCGTTTTAGAAACGTATCAGCCGAATGTGCGTAACGAAAGGGGCCTTTTGAAATAACAGGTAATTGGCGCGTGTGTCCATCCGCAAAAGGAATCACCACACCATTAGGCAACAGGCCGTCGAGACCCGCAATAGGATAGGTCGCAAAGCTGGGTTTGGATTGCTCACCATCGGTAATTACAGGCGATCCGGTTTCTTCAAAGGCAGCAATAGTCTCCTGAATGGCCTGGTCGGTTAGCCGGTCGAGTTCAGCCTTTGTAATATCTTTCCTGGCAAAGGCGGTCATGGCCTGCTGAAGATAGGCAGGCCGGGGTATACTCCCAATAGGTTCGGTACGTAAAAGAGTCATATTCGTATCGGTTAAAAATGATTAGAGGGGATTGTGTTTTATCAGGCAACAGTACGGCGTCGTAATCGGGCGATGTAAGCAAATAGCCCCAGCCCGGCTGCCAGCGTCCCGATAGACAGTAACCATTGCGGAACAGATGGCCTGATTACGATCATTGCACCAATGAATTGCACTACTAAAATCACGTACAGTAATCGGGCGATAATTGGCCGGGCAAGTTTTGTGATTACAAAAGCGCCTAACGGAGCAAAGAAAACGACAACGGGAATACAGGTAAGCCATAATTCCAGCGACTCCTGGCTAAAATCGCGGAGTATCTGGGCATGCAGAAAAAAGCCTAACAAGGTTTCAATGGTCATGATGATTACTGATGACGGAGTCGCCACTTTCTCACTGAGTCCGTAGTAAATCGTGACCAGACAAAACGTAAAGATATTTATGCCCGTCCCAAAGATAGATGAGATAACCCCTCCTACCAGCCCGAATAAAGCCAGGCGAATCATATCGGTCGAATCGAAGTTGGGGATGGCGTCAAAAATGATGCGGGACGGATTACGGTTCTCTCGCCAGAGCGTGATACCAAAACTCAGCCATAGAGAGACAAAAAATAGTTTGGCGGCTACAGGAGAGATAAGGGGACCAACGTAGTAGGTCCCGAAAATAAGGCCAAAAACACCGCCCAGCGTTACGTAT
>NZ_JBMDWV010000070.1:0-20980 GCF_048594605.1 Spirosoma sp. | reverse complement strand
TCACCAATTCCGATGGAATTTATACCATCCCAAATGTTCCTAGGACAAAGTCCACCCTGGTATTCTCCTTTATCGGATATACCACCCAGGAAACCGTTGTGGGCAATCGGAAAGTTATTAACATTAGTCTGGCTGCGGCAGACAATCAGCTTGGCGAAGTAGTCGTTATCGGGTACGGTACGGCTAAGCGAAGCACGCTTACTGGTGCGGTATCACAGGTTGATTCTAAAATCATTTCTGTACAGGCAAACTCCACGGTTACCAGAGCCCTTGAAGGTGTGGTCCCCGGGATTCAGGTCTCTGCTATTGATGGCCAGCCCGGTCTGGACATGGGTATTCGTTTACGCGGAGCAGGCTCTACCAGCCAGAACAGCTCCAATGCCCTGATCGTGATCGACGGTGTGCCCACTGAATACCCCAATGCGCTGTCTTCCATCAATCCAAAGGACATCGAAAGCATCAGCGTGCTGAAAGATGCCGCTTCCACTGCCGTTTACGGTTCGCGTGGCGCAAATGGGGTTTTGCTGGTGACTACCAAAAAAGGAACAAAAGGCAAACCGATTATTTCGGTGCAAACTCGGGCTGGATTCAATTATCTGGGTGGATTGCGGTTTGATCTCATTGATGATGCCAAAGACATTTATGAACATGCCTGGCTGGCCATTTACAACTCCGCACGCTACGGTGTGAACGGCGGATCATCTACCGACGGTAAATTCACGACGAATGTGGCCAATCCAAACATGACTCATGAAGCGGCCGGTTTATTTGCCAGTGCCCATTTATTCGATTATACTGGATCAAAGACAAACTTTGCCATGAACCTGTTGGGGAACTACATGGCCTATGACGTGCCGGGTGCTGTGTATACCACCACCGGTAGTGGAGCCAATGCCAGTGCAACTATGTCGGGTGCGTACCTGATTGACCCTACTACGGGCAAGTTAAATCCGAATGCAAGACAACTTTGGGAAGCCGGATCGTACAAGGATTACTTTTTCGAAAAAATGTTCCGTCAGGAGCATACGATATCGGCAAGCGGTGGCTCCGATAAAATGGATTACTTTGTTTCTGTGGGCATGCTGGAAGATCCTTCTTATATCAGAGGGTCGGCATTCAAGCGTTACAACGCACGGACAAAAGTTGATGCACAACTCACCAACTGGCTGAAAGTAGGAACAAATCTGGGTTACAGTTTTCGGAATACCCTATCTCCGGCCACTCGTTTCGGTCGTAACCCCGGAACCGTGCAGCAAAACGTGTTCAGGTGGGTGAATGGTCAGAATCAACTCGTACCGTTGTTCGCCAGAGACCTTCAGGGAAATATTCGTAAAAATCCGAACGGCACTGACATGGTGTCTGATAATGCGAATGATACCTATTCGCCACTTGGCGTTCAGCCCGGTACGTTCCCCAACGGAACCACCAGCCAACCGCTTTATGCGACCAACCTGATCGACCTGTTGGATAAAGACATCGACCGTAGGGAATCGCACGACCTGAACCTGAAAGGGTATCTCACGGTGAGTTTCCTCAAGCATTTCAGCTTTACAAACAACATTTCGTATGATCGCTTTACGGAAGAGCGAACGCGTTACGGTAATCCTGAGACGGGCGCTGTAGTGGGTATAGGTGCGATTGGCCAGTATTATACGAACACCGGCGTTTTCAACACGCAACAGCTGCTTAACTGGGGTAGAGAATTTGGTCGCCACTCCGTTACGGCACTGGCTGCCCATGAATTTTACCAATACAAAAGTGATCTGCTGAACTTTGCCTCTGCGTATTCGCTGATCAATGGGTTTACCGGCGCCGGTAATTTCACCAGCCGGTACAATACAGCGGGCGCACCGTTCGGTGTTCCGGGTTATGGTGGAGACATCACGGCCATGGATAGCTATTTTGGCCGAGCGGTGTACAACTATGACGACAAGTATTTTATGGAAGGCTCGCTGCGCAGAGATGGTTCGTCTAAATTCCGATTCAACGAGAATCGCTGGGGAACATTCTGGTCTGTTGGTGGTGGATGGCGTATTTCTCAGGAGAAATTCATGCAGGGATCCAATAACGTCATCAACGAATTAAAACTACGGAGCAGCTATGGAATTATCGGTAACCAGAGCGGTATCAGCAACTATTCGGGTTATCAGACCTGGAGCTACGGTGCAGTTTACACAAACTCAACGGCTGGAACGGGTGTTCCTGCAACGTACACCCTTCAGCAAGGTGCTGCCGTAAATGATAAATTAACCTGGGAAAACACGCATACCTTTGATGCCGGGATCGATTTCACCCTTTTTAACAGGAGATTGAGTGGAACCATCGATGTATACAACAAGAAAACGGTAAACTCCGTGTTTGCACAGCCTCTTGCCACTTCACTGGGACAAACTTCACTCACCCTGAACAACGCTGAAATTGTCAACCGCGGGGTGGAAATTGCCTTAGACATCAAACTCATCCAAAACAAAAATATCAGCTGGAGCATCGGATTGAACGGTACCCATTACCGCACCATTCTGACTAAATTTCCCAAGAGTGTAGGTTCGCCAGCATTGGGCGGAAACTTTACAGGCTTCATCGATGGATGGGGAATTGCCAATGGCGGTGCTAACACTGCTGGCCAGATCATGTACCTACGTGGTGAAAATAAGGATTTCTACAACCTTTATCTCTACAAGTATGCGGGAGTGGATCAGAGCACAGGTTTACCCTTGTTTCATCATACCGTTACGCAGGCAGACCAGGATGCAGGACGCTTTATGGATAGCAAAGTGGGAGCCATTGTTAGCACAACGAACTACACGCTGGCCAACCGCTATGAAATGGGTAGTGCAATTCCAAAAATTATTGGTGGCTTTTCGACAAGCGTTCAATATAAAGGTTTTGACTTCACCGCTATCCTAGCCTACCAGCTGGGGGGAAAATTCATGAGTGTGGAATATGCCAACAACATATACAGAGCGGGGAACATAGGGAACGCATTATCGAAAGAAGTATTGGGAAATACCTGGACGCCTGAGAACAGAGACGCCAAATTCCCGATGGCATTTTATGGGGATACGTTCTATACGAGCGGGGCTACATTTGGGCCATGGCAGTATACCGATCTGGCTTTATTCAGCGCTTCGTATCTGAATGTCAAAAACCTCACCCTGGGGTATACGCTTAGTAGCGCCATCCTGGATAAGTTGAAAACAAAAAGTGTACGGGTGTATGCATCCGGCGACAACCTGACCATGCTGACGTCTCACTCAGGTATAGATCCGCGCATGTCGCTGGTCGGTGGAATGGAAGTAGGGGCAGCCGTGTATCTGCCTATGAGTACCTTTTCAGTGGGTGTTAATTTGAACTTTTAAGTAGTCGAACGATGAGTATTCTACATAAATATATAACGGGTTTGGCAGTGTCAGGTATGCTGCTATTTTCTGGGTGTGCCGATAAGCTGGAAGTGGAGCCACCACACAGCATTACCGACAAGCAAATAGCCGAACTGCTAGCGTCGGGTGACGATGCCAAGATCCGGATCGTCATGGGTGGAATGGCCAACGCTATGCCCCTGCTGTTCAACAACGCGGGTGCCACCGGTGCGGGCGTTGCGGACATGTATTATTCCAGTCAGGGACTGGATGTCAATCGCTCTATCGAAGGAAATGATATCATTCTGGGTGATCAGGAAGGGCTGAACGTACTCTCCGGTTCAATCGAATATCAGCTTGGTGACTTCATTGGATCTGCCAACGCAAAGAATTTAGTTTACTGGAATTATGGCTGGTTTTGTATTACGACTGCGAACCAGATGCTCAATTATCTTCCGGATGAAACCGTGGCCGGCAACAACTTTCTGAAAGAATGTAAAGCCAGAGGATTGGTTGCCAGAGCCTATGGATACAACTACCTGATGGAAAATTATCAGAACGCCTTTCTGCAGGGTGGAAATGGCAAACTTGGCCTTCCGTTGTATGACCGGTTTCAACCCACTCAGGAAAACAAACCTCGTTCATCTGCTGTAGAAACGTATGCCTTTATCAAAAACGACCTGAACCGTGCCATTGCCTTGTTCAAAGAGGCTGGGATTGGCTATACGGCTGATATAACGGATATCGATCTGGCTGTGGTCAATTTCCTGCTGGCACGTGTATCGATATGGACTGGGGACTGGGCTACTGCGATCAGTGCGTGCAATGATATTCTGGCAAAGTATCCAACGCTTCTGAGCCAGGCACAGTACGGAGGGAAGAACATAGGTACCGCAGCCGCTCCCGAAATAAGGCCGGAAACCAATGGCTTTCTCAATAATGCGCAAAATCCGGAGGTCATTTTAGGTTTCCCGCTTGGTGCCGCTAACACGTACTTTACCGCTTACATGAATCCCTTTGGTAGAGGTAACGGAGGGCTGGAAAGAGCTTATAAGCGGATTGATAACCGACTGTATGAAAAAATAGCACCCAATGATTTCCGTAAAGATGCATTTTCGCTGGCACCAATTGGCAACTACACCTATCCGCCAAACAACACGGTTGCATTTATCCCTTCTTACACGAACCTAAAATTTGCAGCTACGCACGGATTGAACAGCAACAACAAAATTGACGTGGGCGCGTCAACGGCGTTTTACATGCGTTCTTCGGAAGTACTGCTTATGAAAGCTGAAGCTGAAGCGATGTCGCCAGCCACAGAAGCTGCTGCCAAAGCAACGCTCGACAGGCTGTTGGCTGCCCGTACCAAAACAGGAGTGACACCACTGACTACGGCTACTTACCCTGCGATGCAGGGGCTCACTACGTTACAAATGGTACAGCTACAAACCCGCATCGAACTATGGGGTGAAGGCGGCCGCGAGTTTTACAACAACAAGCGCTGGAATATTCCTGTGGACAGAGCCAGCTCTGCTAACCACGTTACCAAGTCCAGTTTACCGGTAGCCAATATGACCCTTCAGATTCCCGAAGATGAAATTTTGTATAACCCGTTGGCTGTGCAGAACTAATCAATTTTGACGGTAAGAAAGAGAGGTGTTCCGCAGTGGCCACCTCTCTTTGTTTTTGGTTTTCCAAACTATTGAACCACGGTGGCCGCGCAACGTGTTTGCTCTGGGTTTTGGCTGATGAGCAAACTCATAAACTGAGTAAGGGATGCTGTGACGTGAAAAATCAACTCCCCGGTTAAGATTGTAGTGTCAATGTTCTTTTGGAAGGAGATCAAGTCTACGTCACAGACTTCATTCGTAACTGTGTGGGAAAGTACTGGTTGACTAATAAGATCATTGTGTTGATGAGGGAGTACCAGAATGAACAAGGTAAATTACGCTGATTACTCTTACCGAGTATTGATGATAGCTATAACGCATGTATACTCGACCACTGAACTACCTAATGCTTAAAAAACGAATGGTACGCATGAGTGGGATGCCCGCACCGGCGGGCCTGAGCAGTTCGTCTCGGAGTCACGCTCGACTTACTCTGCCAAACGGCTAAACGACCAATCAATGGCTAAACCTAGCAAAGGGAATACCCGACGGGATTTTTTACGGACTTGTTCGGTAAGCATTGGGGCGGGGCTGTCCGACCTTGAGCAACAAATGGACAAGCTACGAACCCTGGCCGGGAACGGACTCGTTTTGCCGCCAATCGGCCGCTCGGCACTGGTAGGTCACCGCAACCTATTCAATGGCGATACGGGCGTCTTTTTCTACAACCCCGAACGCTGGCAACCCGAAGATTTTGCCTGGCGGCTGGCTACGAACCCCGTTACGGGTGAACGCAATCCTTCACCCACGCTCGAAGGCGGCCCGTTCTCACCCAAAGCGATCCACCGCTTCGTCGGTACGCTCGCCGATAACGGCGTCGATACGTTCATTATTAATGCCAACGGGTCGCGGGCCTGGTACCCCAGCAAGACCATCCCCCACATTCTACAGGGCTACCAACGGGGCGACCGGGACTTTTTCCGCGGTCACGCACTGGGCGTTCTCAAAGACAATCCGAAAGGGATCGATGCATATATCGACCATCTGATGGCGTTCATGAATCTGTACCAGGATTTACTCGACGCGGGGGTAGACTGGCTGGCCGAAACCGCTCAGGCATGCCGTAAACGGAGGCTCTCCCCCTGGGTCAGCATTCGCATGAACGACGTCCACGGCAGCAGCAACTTCGAGGGTAGCTTCTTCAACACGCCCCTGCTCAAACGGGCCGATATGCGCCTGAAGCGGAGTCACTACGGCTCCCATCGGGCTTCGAATAGGGCCGGGCTCAACTACGAGCAACCGGAGGTTCGTTCCTTGATGTTCGAGCAAATCCGAGAGGTAGTTGAGGCCTATGATTTTGAAGGACTGGAACTTGACTGGTGGCGACAGCCGCTCTGCTGCGAGCCGACAGCCTCATCCCAAACCGTGGCGATGATGAGTGACTGGTTGCGGCAGGTTCGCGCGCTGACTCAGCGCCGGGCTGCACAGAACGGTCGTCCCTATCCGCTGGGGCTGCGCATACCGGGGCGGCTGGGTATGTTGAAAACTATCGGGCTGGACGTGGTGAGCTTGTGCCGGGAAGGAACCTTGGATTTTATCTGCCCGTCGGGCTTTGTTTGCACCACCTGGGACATGGCTCACGACCAGCTACGCGCTCAGCTTGGCGAACAAGTGGCCATCTACGGGGTAATCGATGCGGGGGCGAATATGCTGCCCACGCGCAACCCGACGACTACGTTCGCTCAACCGATGCGGTATATGCCCACCAGCCGCCCGCTGATGTACGCCAATGCGGCTGGAAAACTAGGGCTGGGTGCCCATGGCATCGAGTGGTACAATTTCTACAATCCCGATCAGGCTCGGTTGCCGGGTATCCAGTCGGAGTACGGGGCCTTGCAGGGGATTGCCGATCTGGTCAAGCTGCGGGGCCAGCCCAAGCAGTATTCGCTGGGCATTGGGGGGCGGATGTACAACCTGACCCCCTTCGATTTACCGGCTCAGTTGCCGGTGTGCCTGGGGTTTAATGACCAGCACGCGTTTCGGCTGCCCATGTGTGCCGAGCCAACCGATGGTGATCTCGAAGTTTGCGTTCAATTAGTGCTGAGGGCGAGCGACGAAGTGACAATTCTGTCGGTGTCGTTCAATGAGTGCTGGCCAGTGTTGCAGAGCGAACGAGAGGACAAACTGCTGTTTGCCGCTGGTCCCCTCACACACCTCTCGAAAGAGCATTCTGGTTATTGGTTTCGCTTTCCCATCACGCTGGTACGCGAGGGCTGGAACGAAATCGTTGTCGAGAACGGTGGCCAGGCGTCTCTAACGGTGGTTAGTCTGGAAGTGGCCGTATGGTCGAAGAAAGTCAGTGCTGGTAACCGATCTGAGTGAGGCAAATTTTCTGGTCGGCGAGCCGTCGAAGGATAGGTTGGACGTGCTATCTTTCAGCCGATGCAATTCATTTGCAATTCATTATTCACGTTAAGCTAAAGCAGTTATCGACAGTCAGACTGCTGTCGTGAAATAAACCATTCTCCAAACGCTCCTTCCGAGCGATGGCTGTTTAGGCACTGATTTTAGTGACCGCAACGGCGGACCGTGAAATTTTCCATTTCGTCAAAATGACTTCAAATGATGAATTTGATTGTCCCACTCCGACGTACCGGTCACTGCGTCAGGCCGCCGAAGCAGTTCATTTTTTTTGCTTTATCCAGTATTGCTGTCTTTGGGTTGGTCAGTAGTCGAGCCGGATTTGTGTCTGCCCGGAAAAGGGTTTTATCGATACGGTTTCCGTCTGTTCGTTGTAGATACCGCCTGTTACGTTTACGGGTTTTTTACCGGCGGGGTGGGGGATACGGATCAATACTTCGTTCGGTTTACGAGTATCCATGCAACTCACGGTAGCGGTGATGTAGCCCTTGTCTACTTCCGATGTTACGTTCGCCGTGATCGGGCCGAAATAGCTTCTGACATTCTTCAGCATTACGTTCTTGCCCTGCTCCAACCATTGGCGCGGGATCGTATTGAACAAGCGGAGGGTGTGCCCATCTTCCAGATAGAGCATCCAGCGCGTTTCCATCAGGAACCAGGCTTCCTCGTGCGTCTTGTGGGGACTGACCTTAAATAGATGCTCCCAGAAGGTGTAGGTTTCCCGATCGGCATGGGCCGCAAATGTATTGTAGTAGGTGCTCAAAAACGGTTTAATCATACCCAGCTTTGCCTGTATCCAGTTGTGGCGGCTGTAATACGGTTGACTGAACGCCGAATTTTCCTGGTAGAAAAGCTCGCTGTGATAGTTCAGCAGCGTCTTAGCGGCTGGCTCATGCGGATCCAGTACTTCGCAAAAAACGAGATACATCGGCCCAAGCATCCCATCCGGTGCTGTAAACGTACCATGCGACCAGAAAGTCTCGCGCTTTTGGTACATACTTCTTAACCCGGTCCCTTCCGTCCAGGGCGGGGCCGTTGGACACCACGTGCCATCGCCCAAGGGAACAACCGGCGACAAAGCCACAGCATTAAAAAACGACTGGCGGATATCTTCCTTCCAGGCGTCCGCTTCCTTTCGGATTCGTTCGGATTGGGCGGGGTCAACACTGGCGAGCATTTCGGCACTGCGGCTCATCCCGAGGTAGGCATAGCCGTTGAGCATGAATTGGTGGAAATGATCTTCGGGGTCCGCTACTTTTCCTTCGATCATCCCGTACCCCCGGCCGCGTAGTTCTTCCTTCTTGTTGCGGTTGCGCCAGGCGATCAGGTAATCGCAGGATTTCAGGAGTTTTGCTTTTATGTTCCCGACCCATTTCCGGTCGTTCGTGTGCCGGAAGTATTCGCCCATGCTCCATAAGGCCGCTCCGGTTTCCACCATGTACCCGTTAAAATTCTGAATAAAACCGTCTTCATGCTGCTTGTCCAGAAAGTAACCCAGCGACCTTTTTGCTACGTTGTTCCAGCCCATGGAGGTATAAAACTGAATGATCGGCGCACTTTCCGTTCCAATTGGGGAATAAACGCCAATGGTCGGGGCAAGCGTAGCGTCGGGTTCATTGCCATACGTAATTAGGTCGAGGTGTAACAAGCCGGCCTGGATCATTTCGTTGATCCGCTTTTCGGGGACGTGTATCTGCGCAGCTTTGCCTAGTTTGGTGAGCCAGAAATCCTTGCTTTCGGCATAACGCTGATCGAAGGCCTGCATCGCCAGTTGCGTAGCGCGTTCTGCGGAAATGGGACTATGGGGAATAAAAAAATCAAACTGCGCTTTCTCGCCAGGTTGGAGCAAAATGGCCATTTCTTCACTGGGTAGCGGTTTCCCATTGAGTTTGGAAACACAAAAAACCCGTTCTTCCGAATACGCCGAAAAGCCGGTCTTTGCATTGAACCGATACGGAAACTTCTGCCACCACGCAGTGCCGGGCCGTGGCGTCTTGAACCAGGCGTAACGGGGCACGGAACCGGTATTTACGGCTTCGATTCTGAAAAATAAAACGGTTTCCTCGTCTGGATTGAGCGCTTTTTTCGTTCGGCTGTCCACCTGTTCCTGCTGCTCTTTGGTGAACATGTGACCGCCACTGAAACTGTCTGCTATCCAAAAATCGGTTCCTTTCAGCTCTGCCAGGGGCGATTTTTCCAGGGATACGAACGTGGTCGATGTATAGACCACATCATCGTCGGTCAGTGTCGAGTGGAGAATCGGCAGCTTCCCTTGGTCTAATCGGCGCGAGACATTTTCCTGTGCACCAACGCCCCGGCCATAGGTGTACAGATAATGGACCGGTTCATTTTTTGTCTCGGCCAGTCGCAACGCGGTCGACGACCGTTTGGGTGAAATAATAGAAGCTTCTCTCTGGGATGCGTCCGAGAGGTTTTCGGCAATCTCGAAAATCCTGAAGTCTCGGCTAGTCCCCAGCCAGGTAGGTACGGTCATGTTCCGAACTTTCTTCTCGACTGAGGCAAAGGAAACTTCGCTCTCGGTTTCAATCCGTTGCAGCTTGGTCCTTGTTTTCCGGGAACGGACGGCCGTTTCTACCTCTTGGTACGACCGTTTATCCGTCGCTTTTAATACCACTACGCCATAATCCGGTATGTAAATGGGGGAGCTGGACGTAACGTCCCGAAGAAAAAACGAGAACGGATTTTTAGCCGTTTTGATCGACACCACGGTAGCCCCGGTTCCGTATTCGGTCTGGGCGCTGTCAATTGTGATCAGGATGCTGGGGCGACTGACCGGTCCCAACTGAAAGGTATTTGCTTTTGTCTTTCCTTTCCCGGCTGACAAGTCGATTTTACGCAGAACAGCGTACTGCACCTGAACCATACCGGATGGCGACGTACCTTCTTTCCATTCAACCCTAACCTGCGCTACGTTCTGGGAAAAGGCCGTTGAGCCCAAAACCACCAGCAAAACAATAGAGGCATTGGAAATCCATTTGTAATTCATAAACTGAATTTATAACGTGGGCTCGGTATTATTTTACCCCGTAGGGGTCTAATGTTTGTAGTAAAAATAGTCATCATTGACTCTGGCGTGCCGTAGGTACGCAACAACCGGCTAGTGGTTGCGTATCTACGGCACGCTAGGTAGCGGGGGTGACACATTGGCTACAAACATTAGGTGCCTACGACACGTAACGTGCTGAAATACAACTAAACTAATCACGAACTCGCGTAATTTGTAAGAAAACACGTAACGCTTACTGCCCCGGCAAGGTCAGGCCGGTGGAATGGGCGGAATAGACCGACGTTTTTTTTCGGTCAGGGTCAGTGATCGTCATCGGCGTCAGGTTGGCCTGTTTCACGTCATCGAGTACCACGGCGGGACGATAGTCTTGTTTCAGACAGGTTAGCTTTACATTGTCGAACCGGATGTTTTGCGCATGGCGTATGTAAAAACCCCAAGAGGGTAATTCGCCGAACATCGAAAAATCCGGGTAAGCCGTTGGCTTCTCGGGGACTTTGTCGAGCGCCGTGAGGGGTACGTTGGCCACCATCGAAGAGCCCCCACCCGGATATATAATTTCCACATTCTTCAACGTCACGTCTTTAACAAACGCATCGGGCATCCCCACAATCGACGAGGGCGATACGTTCCGGGGCATGTCTTCGATTGGGCCTTCGTACTCATAGCCCGCGTCGGCTTTCGTCGCGGGCACCTCCACCCGGATGTTCATCAGCCGAACGTTTTCGAGTCGCCCTTTTTTCCCCTTCACCCGTTCGCCGATTCGCAGAAAAATAGCGTTCCCGGTATTGATAGCCTGTAAACTATCAATCACTACGTTCTCGACAAAACCGCCATCCACCGCTTCCAGGGCAATAGCTGATCGATACGTATCATACACTTTATTCTGCACCATCTTTATGTTTCGGAAACCTCCGTAGCTAGCCGTACCAAATTTGATCGCGTTGGCGCTCGACCGGATGGTGCAGTTGCGGACGTATATATTCTGGCAGACCTGCGAAGCATCGTGCGATTTCAGACAAATGCCATCATCGGCAGAGTCAATGTACGAGTCGGTAACGCTCACGCTGTCAGAATCCACAATGTCGATGCCGTCGTTGTTCCAGTAGGCTTTGCTATCGACCGTGATGCCTGCCAACTGCACATTACGGCACTGGTCATAAATTTGCACCCAACTCGCTGCATTACGTAACGTTACGGTCTGAAGTTTCACCCGCTGACACCCCTTGAAATAGATAAGTACGGCGCGCGCTTCGGCCTCGGGGCGATCGTAGCGAAACAAATCTTTGACGAGTCCTTTCTGAATCACATTCACGACATTACGGGCCAGTTGACGCCCCTGCCCGTCGATCACCCCTTTACCGGTAATGGCAATATTTTGCCCATTTTCGGCGAACACCAGCGCCGTCCAGACGTGCCGATCGTAGTCGAAGGGATTGAGTGAGCCCATGAGTACGGCGCCTTCTTCTAAGTGCAGCGTTACGTTCGATTTTAAATGAATCGAGCCTGTCAGATACCGCCCGACGTAAAATACCAACCGTCCACCCCCATTTGAATGAATATAATCGATTGCGTACTGAATAGAGCGTGTGTTGAGCGTAGCGCCATCTGAATAAATGCCGAAAAACGACGCTGGGTAATCTTTGGCCTGAACGCTCAGGCTAGCCCAGAGCAGGAGTAGGGCGGTTCTTACGTAGATCATGGATCATGAAGATGGGTTGAGGTAGTAGACGCCGATTAACAATCGGTATGTCATCCCTAAAACTAGCTATCGTTACCTTCAACTGGTAATAAAGGTTAAAAAAATGGTACAAAAGCATCATTTATTGCTAATAAACTGGTATTCTTAGGTGCCCTCAAATGCTAAGTTTACAATGTTGAAACTATAAGTTTTTGTAGAAAAATTGATACATATTATTGATCTGTGAGCTACACCGTACTATCATCTTCGACAAATCGGGTCGCCGGTGTGATTCAAAACTTTGTCAACGATTTGAACCGCACTTTTCAAATTTTACCAATGAGGATTATATGGTTTAATTTCCTGGCCCTATTCTTTACCTGTTTAGCATACGGGGGTGATCAAAACAGTAGTCTGAAAATCAGTAATCTGCGGACAGAATATTTAGTGAATCCAGTCGGGATTGACATCGTGCAGCCTCGTCTGAGCTGGGAACTGGTTTCTGCTAAGAGAGCACAGTCTCAGTCTGCTTACCAGATCTTAATTAGTACGGATTCGCTAGCCTTAGTGAAAGATGTAGCTAATGTGTGGGATTCAAAAAAGGTAGAATCTGACAGAACCAGTCAAGTGAGATACACCGGCAGCGAGCTGGTTTCGAGAACCAAATACTTCTGGAAAGTTCGCGTTTGGGATGCAGGGAAGAATGTTAGTTCGTGGAGTGCTATTGCCCGCTGGTCAATGGGGCTGCTCAACAAAGCCGACTGGCAGGCGCACTGGATTGGAGCGCCGGCCGAAAACGTACCGGACAGTGCAAAATTCAACATCTGGCACAGCTTTCAGTCGGGTTCCAGCGCCACGGAGAATGCCGTGAATCAATGGATTACGGTTGATTTAGGCACACAACAGGAAGTTCGTCAAATCAAACTGTACCTAGTCGATTATAAGCTCCACGCCAACGGATACCTATTTCCTAAACGGTTCAAAATTCTGGTATCGCCTACCGCTGACTTTAAAAAATCAACGGTTATTGCAGACGAAAGCGCTCAGGATTACGACCAGAAAGGGCTGGAACCGTACAGTAAACCGATTACGCCCGTTACTGGCCGGTATATCCGGGTGGTCATCAGTAAGCTCAGAAAAACGGACGAGGGAAAATATGCATACGCCTTCGCCGAGCTGGAAACCATTAATGCCCGTTCCGAAAATGTTGCCTTGAAAAAGCCGGTCGTAGCCTCCGTTCCCTACGCTACGTATCCGGCCTTCTCGGCGGAGAACTGGAGCCCGGCCAACTTGACGGATGGGACTTACACCGGTAGTTCGGCCAATCGTAAGCCCTTCAAAACATCTATTCCCGCATCACCTTTGTTGCGGAAGACGTTCACGGTAACGAAAAACGTCAAGCAGGCCACCCTCTACGCGAGTGCTTTGGGCATGTATGAAATGACCGTAAACGGCAAAAAAGCCGGTAATCAGGTTCTGGCACCCGAGTGGACCGATTACCACGAACGTGTTCAGTACCAAACCTACGACGTCACCAAATCCCTGAAAAAAGGCGTCAATGTGATGGGGGCGATGCTGGCAGATGGTTGGTATGCGGGCGGCCTTTTCTCCCACCCGGATCGGGGGGCGTATGGCTTCGACCGGCGGTTGATCGGGCAATTGGAACTGCTGTTTGACGATGGTACTAGAACACAGATTGTAACCGATGCCAGCTGGAAGCTACTGGAAAACGGGCCAATCCAGATGGCCTCCATCTTCGACGGCGAAAATTTCAACGCGAACCTGTTGCCCGCCAGGTGGACGGAACCAGATTTTGACGACGCCGGATGGAAATCCGCTACCGTTGACAAAACCATCGCAAAAACGATCAATGCCCAACTCAACGAGCCGATCAAGATTATCCAGGAAATTACGCCGGTAAAGGTGGTGAAGGTGAAGGATGGTACGTACATCTTCGATCTGGGGCAGAACATCGCGGGCTGGGTAAACCTGACCATTCCGTACAATCCGGCTCAGGCCATTACGTTCCGGCACGGCGAAGTGCTGGACGAACAGGGACAACTCTACGTCAGCACTCTGCGGGCCGCCAAACAGGTAGACGTATACACACCCGGATCAGAAAAAGCCATCGACTACGAACCGCGCTTTACGTACCATGGCTTCCGGTACGTTGAGATTTCCGGCCTTACCCAGGAACCCAAACTAACTAACGTAACGGGAAAGGTGGTCGCGTCGGCTGCGCCGTTGGCCGGTACGTTCGAGAGTTCGTCGCCTGATCTTAATAAATTATGGACCAATATTTTGTGGACCCAGCGGGGAAACATGCATTCGGTACCGACCGACTGTCCACAACGGGATGAGCGGGCGGGGTGGATGGGCGATGCCCAGGTGTTTGCCCAGACGTCAATTTTTAACCTGGACATGAGTGCGTTTTTTACCAAGTGGGTGCGAGACATTGCCGATTGCCAGCGAGCCGACGGCCGTTACCCGGATTATACGCCACAAGTCGATAAGTGGAATCGCTATTGCAATGCCCCCGGCTGGAGCGACGCAGGTGTGCTGGTCCCCTGGCGACTCTATGAAAACTACGGTGACACAGCCATTCTGGCCCGCCAGTATACGTCGATGAAAGCCTACATCCAGCACATTCTCCAAACCAATCCGGATCTTTTGTGGAAAAATGAGCGAGGAAATATGTACGGCGATTGGCTGAACGGAAACACCATCATTGCGGATGACTATCCGAAAGAGGGAGGCAAGGTCGATAACGACATCTATTCAACGGCCTTTTGGGGCCATTCAACCCGAGTCGTTGCCAAAGTTGCTAAACTGCTCGGCCATCAGCGGGATTACGTGTTCTACGACTCGCTGGCCAACGCGATAAAGGCTCGGTTTGTGGGCCAGTACGTGGCTGAAGACGGTACCATTGCCGGCAATACGCAGGCGGCTTACGCCCTGGCGCTGGAGTTCGATCTGGTGCCGGAGAAGCTGAAGAAACAGGCCGCAGCCCGTATGGTTCAGGCCATCAAGGCCTATGATTACCGGATTTCGACCGGCATTCAATCGACGATCCGGTTGATGAATCAGTTGTCGGAATACGGGTACGCCGATGTGGCCTACAAACTGCTCGAAAGCCGCCGGTTTCCTTCCTGGATCTACTCGATCGACCAGGGAGCAACCACCATTTGGGAACGCTGGGATGGCTACGTCAAGGGCCGCGGTTTTCAGAACGTAGGTATGAATTCATTCAATCATTACGCCATCGGCGCCGTGGGTGAATGGATGTACCGAAGCATCCTGGGTATTAACGCCGATTCGGCCGGGTATAAGCATTTTACCATCAAACCGCGCTTAGGAGGCAGCCTGACCTGGGCCAAAGGGTCGTATCAGTCCATTGCCGGAAAAATTGCCGTAGACTGGAAAGTCGACAACGGCACCTTTCGGTTAGCCGTTCAGATTCCAGCAAACACAACGGCCACCGTGTTCCTGCCGTCCGGGAAAAGCATCAGCGAAAACGGACAACGGATCACGGGATCAACAGACATCCGGATTGTTGAGACCACCGACGCAGGAACGGCCTTACTCGTACCATCCGGTAGTTATACGTTCAGCGTAGCCTTATGACGTGTAGAAAACTAACGGTACTGATCGTCATCCTGCTGATCGCAGGGCATACCGTGAACGCGCAAATCCGGGTGGTTGCCGCCTTATGCGACAATCGGACTAATCCGGTGGGCATCGATCCACGCGATCTGTTTTTTTCCTGGGAAATGTATTCACCGAAGGAAGCGGTCATGCAGTCGGCGTATCAACTGGTTATTGCCTCGTCGAAAGCGAAGTTGACGGCTGGTAAGTTTGACGTATTCAGTACCGATGTGGTGAAAAGTGATCGCAGCATTCAGGTTCGTTATTCGGGGAAAGCGCTTCAGTCGGCTCAGACGTATTTCTGGAAAGTTCGGGTGTGGGACACGGATAAAAAGCCAACAGACTGGAGCGCCACGCAACAGTTCACCACGGGAATCTTTACCCCGGCGGATTGGAAAAATGCCCGCTGGATCGGCTACGAAGAGATGCGCGATGCTGGGCGAATTGTGCCCTTCGTTCACCTGAAAATGAAGGCAGGTGATCCCCGAATCTTTAAAAACGCCCGGTCTCCGTTACTACGTAAAGAATTTACAACGACCCGGAACGTAGCAAAAGCGTTCTTATTTATCAGCGGTTTAGGTCATTACGAGGCCAGTATCAATGGCAGACGTATCGGGAACGCTTTTTTATCGCCCGGCTGGACCAGCTACGACAAAACCATTCTCTATAATACCTACGATATTACAAAGCAACTACGTCCTGGAAACAACGCGATTGGTGTCATGCTGGGCAACGGTTTCTACTCCATTTCGCAGGAGCGGTACGTGAAAGGGACGGGCACATTTGGTAACCCCAAACTGATTGCTTTGCTGAAAATTACGTACACCGATGGCAGCACGGAGCATATAATTACTGACCAAAGCTGGAAAGCAACCCCGTCGCCTATTACGTTCAATACCATCTATGGCGGAGAGGATTATGACGCCCGTCTGGAGCGAACAGGATGGAACACAACTACTTTTTCGGACAAAACCTGGAATGATGCCGTTTTAGTGACTACGCCAACCAGTAAACTACTGCCCGAAATCGATTACCCCGTTCTGTTTCTGGATTCATTGACCCCGAAGAAAAGGACGGTGGTCGGGCCTAATACCGTCGTGTATGATTTTGGCCAGAACTGTTCAGGGATTCCGCGCATACGCGTACGAGGGAAAGCTGGTCAGACGCTGAAAATTATCCCGGCTGAGTTGCTTCATGCCGACGGTACCGTCAATCAGGCGGATGGCGTTACGCCCCATTCGTATGCATATACGCTGAAAGGAGACGGCGAAGAAACCTGGCAACCCCGATTTTCTTATTTTGCCGTTCGATACGTTCAGGTCGAAGGGGTCCGGGTCGACAACAATGCATCGGGTCAACTGCCGCTGGTCACGAACTTGACCGTGCTGCACAACCGCAATGCCGCTCCGCAGAATGGTACGTTTGCGTGTTCGAATGAGTTGTTCAACCGGATCTATACCCTTACGGACTGGGCGATAAAAAGCAATCTGCAAAGCTACATAACCGACAATCCCCAGCGGGAAAAGCTAAGCTGGCAGGGTGAGCAGAATTTTATGCGCACGGCGATCAATTATACATACAATGTGTACAATTTGTACCGCAGCCTGATTCAGAACATGACCGACGCCCAGCACGAAAACGGTCTGGTCCCCGACATTGCCCCTGAGTATATACAATTCGACGGCCCTTTTGTCGATTCGCCCGAATGGGGCACCACGGCGATCCTGGATTCCTGGTTTTTGTACCGGTTTTACGGGGATACGTCGGTGGTTCGCAAAACTTACCCGATGATGACCCGGTACGCAGATTTTCTGGAAAGCCGGACTGTCGACAACCTGCTTCTGTATGGACTGGGCGACTGGCTGGATATTGGGAAAGTGACACCGATTGGCGTTACGGCTACGGCTTATTACTACCATTCGATAACTGCCTTAAGCCAAATGGCGGAGCTGATCGGGAAACCGGACGATGCCACGCGTTACCGGAAGCTGGCGGCTAGCATCAAAACGGCCTTCAACAAGAAGTTTTTCAACCCGGATCAGAAAACTTACGCCACCGGTAGTCAAACCGCCATGGCGATGCCGCTTAGTCTGGGGCTGGTGGAGGAAACGGATCGAAACGACGTACTGAACAAACTGGTGACGAACATTCAATCCATCGACGCCCACAGACTGACCGCTGGCGATGTTGGAAACCGGTATTTGATCAAAGCGCTCTACGAAAATGGTCACCCTGAAACGCTGTTTACAATGACCAATCGCGACGACGTACCGGGATATGGATACCTGCTGAAAAAAGGAGCAACGGCGCTAGTCGAAACCTGGGATGGCAAATCATCGCAGAACCAGTTGGCCATGGGACACATTCTGGAATGGTTTTACGAGGGCATTGCCGGTATTGCTCAGCAGGAAAATTCCGTCGCGTTCAGGCACCTGAAAATTCGTCCCCAGCCGGTGGGTGATCTGACCTGGGCCAGGGGGAGTTTCCATTCGCCATACGGCTGGGTAAAAACCAGTTGGACCAAAACCACCGGTCGGTTTAGCTATCAGGTAGAAATTCCCGTAAACTCCCGAGCAACTGTTTATCTGCCCGCGAAAGCCGGTTCGAAAATTTATAAAAATAAAAAAATCGTCCGGGATTATGCATTTGAAGGAGATACGGCCCGGCTGGAACTGGGTTCGGGCAACTACGTACTAACCGTCGAGTGATCAACGAACCAGAATGAATTTGACGAAACGATGAGAGGATTAAAAGACAAGATTATAGTCATTACCGGTGGCCTCGGCGATCTGGGCTATGCCACCGCCGTGCGCATGGCCGAGGAGGGTTGCGTGGTTGTTCTGATTGATCTTCAGCCCGATAAGGATCATAAAGCCTCCACTCTCGGCGCTCATTTCTGGCAACTGGATATCAGTGATGAGGCTGCAGTAGAGAACACCTGCGCGTCTATCGAACAGGAGATCGGCCCTGCCCACGTACTGATCAATACCGCAGCCCGGTTTATCTTCAAAGGGGTAGAGGCTACGGTGGACGAATGGCAGCAGATCAATGCGGTAAACATTGGCGGCACGTCGCTGATGGCCAAATACATCGTTCCGCAGATGAAAAAGAACGGCGGGGGCAGTATCATCAATTTTTCATCGGTGAGCGGCTTTGTCGGGCAGTCCAGCTTTGCTACGTACAACGCCACCAAATTCGCCATTCGGGGGCTGACCAAATGCTGGGCGCAGGATCTGGCGCCGTTTGGTATTCGAGTGAACACCCTTTGTCCCGGCTACATCTACACCAGTGCCTTTATCAATTCATGCGAAAAATTAGGCTTGAACATCGACGAAGAAGATCGTCGGGCGTCGGCTATGCACTTACTGAACCGGCAGGGACGTCCCGAAGAAGTAGCCGCAGCAGCCGCTTTTCTGGCCAGTGACGATTCTTCTTTCATGACCGGTAGCGACTTAGTGGTCGATGGCGGCTATTTAGCGAAATAACTATGAAACTTGTCGATCTCTCCCATCCCCTGGTACACGGGCAGCAAACGTTTCCGTCGGACCCCAAGCTGAGCATTGTTCCGCACGGAACGACCCGAACGCTGAAATACAACATTACGCAGATCGTCATGGGGTCGCATCAGGGAACGCACCTGGACGCGATGTACCACTTTCTGGACGATGGCAAAACGCTGGACCAGATGCCTTTGGAGTGGTTTTATGGTAAGGTGCATGTACTACGTATCCCTAAAGCGGCCCGCGAAGAAATTACCGTCGAAGACTTTCTGCCGTATGAACACCTGCTGGTTCCCGAGGCTAAAATCATCTACGAAACGGGCTGGTACAAACACTTCGGGAAGGATGATTTCTTCGAAAATTTCCCATCGCTGACGCAGGAAGCCAGTACGTATCTGGCCGACCGGAACATCCGGATGCTGGGAATGGATACGCCAACGCCTAGCCGCGACTGGTACGAAGTGCATCACATCCTGCTGAAGAAAGAAATCGTTATTGTGGAAAGCCTGACCAATCTGGATCAGGTTCCTGATGAATTTACCTTCATGGGTTTTCCGCTCAACTTACAGGGCCGTGACGGCTCCCCCATACGGGCCGTGGCTCAATTCTGAACGTCGAACTCCCTATGAAAGCACTGTTTTACCCGGAGTTTAAAAAGCTCATGATTGCCGAATGGCCAATGCCTTCGTTCTCCGCGGATGAAGTTCTGCTGAAAGTACTGGCTTGTGGCATTTGCGGGAGTGAGCTGGAAACCTTTAAGAACCAGAGTCCGCGTCGTGTTCCGCCGTTAGTTATGGGCCACGAGTTTTGCGGAACGGTTGAAGAGATGGGGGCCAACGTCGTGGGTTATACGAAAGGCGACCGGGTAGCCAGCAATAGCGTAGTGTCCTGCGGAACGTGTGATTCCTGCAAACGCGGCCTGACGAACTTGTGCAAAAACCGGCAAATTTTCGGAATGCATCGGGGAGGGGCCTTCGGCGAGTATGTGAACGTACCGGCCCATTGCCTGGTACCGATGCCGGCAAATGTGACTCCGCAAGCCGCCTGCATGACCGAACCGCTGGCCAACGGAATTCATATCGTCAACCTCACTCGACACTTGAAGCCTGAAAAAGTGCTGGTGATCGGTGCTGGACCCATCGGACTGGTTACGCAGCAGGCCTTTCAGGCGCTGCTGGGCGTACCGGTGTACGTCGCCGATCTGCGGAATGAACGGCTTGCCATCGCGCGTAAATTAGGCGCTACGGCTACGATCAATTCTGCGGAGGAAGACCTGGTTTCTGTTATAAATCAATTGACTGACCACGAAGGAATTGATCTGGTTGTCGATGCTGTGGGTAATTCCCAAACGAACCAGCAGGCACTAAAAGCCATTCGACCGGGCGGGGCTATTGTAATCATCGGTCTCTATGAAAACTCTCAGCCATTTTTTACGTACGACATTATTTTGTCCGAGAAGCAGATCATTGGCACATACGCTGCCACGCAGCAGGAAATCAACGAATCGTTGGACCTAATCGCTTCCAGGAAAGTAGACGTAACGTCGTGGGTTCACTATTACTCGCTGGATGACGGGGTGGCGGCCTTCACCGACATGCTGACGGCCAAAGCGGATCACGTCAAATCGGTTATCCTTTTCTAAATATCTTTTCTGACAGCCTGAAAGGCTGTCGGGTACAGCAATTCGCTACCAGCATGAAGAAAATTATCATTACAGATCACGGCTTTTCCAACATCAA
>NZ_JBMDWV010000007.1:0-2343 GCF_048594605.1 Spirosoma sp. | reverse complement strand
CAGGTTCCCGGCGCGACAGCCGACCAACTCTACTGCCGAGCCAAGCAATTCCTGTTTAAGAGTTTCGTGAAAGCCAATGCTTTTATTCAGATTGATGACAAGGCCGAGGGTTTGATGGCGGGAAAGGGTATGCTTCCCGTTAATATAAATGGATTGCCGGGATCAATGGCCGCTGACATGAAGTACGAAACGCCATTCGAGAATCGGGTGAAAGGCAAACGTTATCCCTGCGAAATAGCAAACATTGTTGTAGTGGGACCAGGGCAACGGATCAATATAGATTAATTCATGCGCCAATCTGGTCACGACCCGCGCATGATTACACTGAACGAGAAGATGGGTAGTATCTCAGGTTGAAGTCTTCAGTAAAGCAGATGCGTTAGCTTAATCAATCAAGCATTAACCATAGAAGAATGCCGATAATTGTAGGACTGGTTCAGGTTTTGCTGGTTACGGTAGACATCTTACTTTATTTCGTCTTACCCAACCCACTGAAAAAATGGTTCTGGTTATTCCAGGCCGCAATGTGCTTCGTGGCTGTAGTCGGTAACCTGTTGGAACGGGATGGGAGTAAAGCGTTGTGTTTCTCTATATGGATGAGCCTGTTTCTTTTCTATTGGTACAGGCAAACGACAAGAAACTGAGGCACTACCTGATTAGGACTCCAACTTACTCAATTTGCCCAAACTTGGCAAATAGCGCAAGTTTGGGGAGTATCTCCGTTTGAACTTTATTCGATTACCCCCTGTACGTCAAAAAAAGAGATATACTCTTTGACGATAATCTGGAAGCGGGTAAAATATTTCATAGGAAGGGGGGATTGGTTGGCTAAATTACGGAACACCTCTCCGCATCCATCATTAAAAAGCACTAAAAAGACCGACTGGCCCAGACTTCTTAATTTAAACTAACTGGGTAGCCCGTAATAGTGCTCTGATACTGATAGTCAATGAGCATCAGCATGTATTTCAAATCCGATTTCTTACTGACTACCAGACTACATCCGCTAAAATAGAAGGTTCCATTGATCAGATCAAGGATGCCTATTACGTCTTTATAAGCATAGCATAGAGGCCGGTTGAATAGCTCAGTGAAGCCGAGTTGAAGCAGTAACTTGTGGGTAATCTCCATGTTGATGTGGCGTTCCTTTTAGATGATTAACCAGCGCGCTGGATTGTAGCTTACGGACTTTATCCCGGATGGGTTTCATCTGCTCGTCCGGTAAAGCTGCCGACGTGCCGACAATGTAGGCCAGTTGCTTGATTTCCTCGACTGTGAAAGGATTGATTCAACGCGAAGATAGGAATTACCCAGCGTTTTGCTTACGTGGACAGCCTACGGATCAATTTTCCTTTTAACCGGATTTTATTATACTTAAAAAGCGCATTAACGTTCTTTGTATAGCTACTTAATTAAGTAGCTATATTATATTACAAAATTTACTTAAAGCCTCTGTCTGATGGATAGAGGCTTTTTATGCTACCAGTCAATAACGCTCATTGCCCCCCTCTTCACCGTCAACTCCCTATTTATCTTTACCTACGTGTAGTAACTACTGTGAACTCATTTGATGATTAGTTACTTTTTTATTGCCACTTAGTATATTTTTATTGCCATTCTTTTTACGATTGCAGCAAGGTAACTATCTTCATCCGTCACTAAGTAAATACCACACCCCATGACTTCGCCAATTACGTTACTATTCATCAAAGCACCTTTGCTGTTGCCACTTCTTTTGCTGTCTCTTATGATCTGGCTCATAGTCTTAGGCTTTGGTACGCTGGTCTGGAGTGTTCGCTATCTGCTCATTCGGATGCTGATCGGACGCCAGGCAGCGGACGAAAATAGTGAGCTAACCCGCGCCTAAATTTCTATCCGAACCAGTTTGTACAAAGGCTATTTTGGTTGCAGTTATTAATTTCCTCAGCAACCTACTAATCACAACGGCCGTACGTCCATCGTCAAACGTAACGAGCATATTCCCGTTACGCCCTCTGATACATTTACCATCGTCGCGCAAAACGGCTGAGCATAACTGCCCTTTCAGAGTCGGGTCAGTCATGCGATCGCCTAAATAGATATAGCGTTTTACTGTCTTCATTTACTGTTTACCTCAAAATCTCGTTTGTTTCTAATTTACTGAGTGGTTCTACTTGGGTAAAAACAATCAGTTACCTTTGTCCCCCTTCATACTACAGACTAATGAGAAAATACTATACGTTCCTGCCAGTCATTGCGTTGCTAGTATCGCCCTCGCTCTTTCGATCAACCTTTAGCCATTTTTACGATTTTCTTACGCAATATCATCCTATTGGAGGTCCGGTGCTCACCCTTGTTTTGGAC
>NZ_JBMDWV010000069.1:0-26591 GCF_048594605.1 Spirosoma sp. | reverse complement strand
TATGCATTTTGAGCTACGGCAGCACATCGCCGGTCAGTATGGCGATTCTATTGCGCAGGACATTACCATTCTATACGGTGGCAGCGCCAATGCGCAGAATGCGGCAGAACTCTTTTCCCAACCGGACGTGGATGGAGGTTTAATCGGTGGTGCTTCGCTCAAGTCACGCGATTTTCTGACTGTCGTAAAAGCTGCTCAATAATGATAAATGATTGAGTTGTTGACCGCTTGATCCCGTTTAGAATAGCCGTTCAGCAACTCAATCATTAAAACTATGACTGCTTCCTACTACGTTAAAGCTTTTACCATGCAACCCCATCCTGAAGGGGGCTATTTTGCGGAAACGTATCGTTCCAGCGAGCAAATACCTCATTCCGCATTACCTCAGCGCTTTGGTGGAGATCGGGCGTTCAGTACAGCGATCTACTTTCTTCTGGAAAGCCACCATATTTCGGCGCTGCATCGTATTCAGGCGGATGAAGTCTGGCATTTTTACGCAGGAGGTCCACTGGATATATTCGTAATCTATCCGGCTGGCGAATTAACCATTATTCAATTGGGTAGTAATCCAGAGCAGGGCGAAGTTTTTCAGGCCGTTGTGCCAGCAGGGTGCTGGTTTGGTTCAAAACCAGCCGTCGGAACCGATTTCTCGCTGGTGGGCTGTACAGTTGCCCCTGGTTTCGATTTTGCCGATTTTGAAATGGCTGACCGGTCAAGATTATTAGCTCAATTTCCACAGCATACGGAGGTAATTGAGATGCTATCTGCACCAGATTATTGAAAATTCACATTTCCAAACTTTGCTACAACCCTCACTTTCGTACCTGAACCATTCCCAACTTTACCAACGTATTGTTTGGTTAGTTTCGGGCCACGGCGATTATCGTCACTAGGTTGGCTTTTAAAATGCATTTCTGAGCCAGAGCCATAATTAAAATTACCGTAGCTGACCGTTACATCGAAATCACAATCGTTCGTATGACTCAGGGGTATGGCCACCGAGGAATAAGACGCCTGTATATCCACGTTGTCGACTGATTTAGGCAATTGATCGATTCGGAAACCACCCGAAAAATCGAGTTTAATCTTTCCAGACTCCCGTAACGTACCAATCTTAGCACCCGAATAATTGATGTCAGCATCCAGCTTGCCAACGTCGCCAATGGTCATCTTACCAAACTTGTTAATCAGCGTTAGTACGTTCGCTTTCGATAATTCAAGATTTCCGTAAGCCACTTCCAGCTTACCATGGTCCATACTGCCAATGTTCGCTTTTCCATAAGCTACGTCGATATCGCACTGACGACCTGTCAGATCTTCGGCGCTAAAATTACCGTAGCGATTATGCACCGTAAGGGGCGCCTGAAAAGCTGGAATACTCGTGTTGCCAAACCTGTTACGTACCGTTAGGGCATTTTGTCTTGGCATCATTACGTCATAGTTGATTTTGACGTAGTTCCGCTCTCCACCTTCTTTCCATTTACCGAGACTCCAGTTGGAGAGATTGTTCTGACTGAAATTCGTCTTTACCAGAATCTGGTCGCCAGTGCGTTTTTCCTCAATAGTAACGGCGTCCAGGTATTTTTGCACACGCTCGTCAGAGTCTGAATTAGCCAGGACTGTTATCTGGATGCGGATTTCTTTTTTATCCCACAAGCCTACATTTACCTGGCCAAACTGATTGTCAACCACCAGATTATCTTTACTATCTACGTCGAATAATTTGATAATCGTCTTTTTCTTCTCGATTGCGCCTAAGCCAATCGGATCCCCTGCCCTGGTAAACAGTGGGCACAGGCAAAGCAATACGCTATACAGGAGAACTTTCATGAGTTTGTTGTTTAATGCGCTGAATAACGCGCAGCTGTTCATTAAGCAGGTTTATCTGCAATTGCAGATTCTGAATCATTGCCTGAATCAACACTTCCTGATTCGGGTTTTGGGGCAAATCCGCCTTCAGCGACCTGTAGGAATTCTCGAGTCGGTCCAGGTCGGTAGCAAATTCCTTGTAGAGATCCGGATTCCCTTCAGTCATTTGCTTTAATTCAGTACGTTTAGCCTCAATTAGCCGGGTGTACTGTACCACTTCCTTTGCATAGGTTGGGCTGGCGGCCATTATTTCTGGCTGACGCGTAACCCCGTATTCCCTATTCATGTATAAAAAACCGCCGAGCAACAGAAACACAGCGATGGAAGCCGCTACCCGCCAGTCCAGATTAGGCCAGCCGATCTGACGTCCACCCATCTGCGAATTATTTCTGTGGATCTGCTGAAATGGCATTTTTCGATCGGGTAACTGACTTGTTATATCAGTCTTATCCAGGCCAGGCCCTTGCAGACCTGCTTCTATTTTTTCCCAGAGTTTTGCCGATGGTTCCTTATCGTCAAAATCCTCCCGGTTATCCCGTACGAAACGTTCAATATTATTCTTCATAGCTAATGAGCGAAAGAGCGTATAATAGAACCATGCACAGTTAATTTAGTAGTTCTAGTAATCGTTTTTTACCGCGTAAATATTGTGTCCTTGATGTTGTTTCGCTGATATTTAATACGTTCCCGATTTCTTCATGGTCGTACCCCTCAAATAAATACAGAGATAATACAACCCGGTAGCCTTCTGGCAGTAACTGCATTGCTCGTCGAACCCGCTCAACTTCTAACTGGACTCCGGCTTCGTCGTAAGGCTCCGCATCGGCAAAATCGGGGCCATCGTCTTCGCCAAATCGGTGGGATTCCATATCGACCAGTTCTAACCGCCGGGCCCTCAGATGATTAATAGATCGGTTCACCACAATTTGTTTCAACCAGGCTCCAAACGTGCTCTGGCCACGGAACGAGTTGATATGCGTAAAAGCATCAATAAATGCTTCCTGCAACACATCCTCCGCTTCAGCCTCATGGTTCACAATCCGCAGACAAACGTTATACATCGCCTTAACGTACTGCTGATACAAATCATACTGCGCCCGTCGCTCACCTTGTTGGCAGCGCTTGACCAATTCAGCATGGCGATCCGGGTACGGTGATCCGACGTTTCGATTTGGTTCCAACAGATTCAGACTCAGTAGTGTTTAGGTTGTTAATCGATAGAAAGATGCAGGAAAAACCAGAATGTTGCACAATAATTTAGAAAAAGTACGCGTTTGATGCCGGGCCATTGCTTACTCTCTGTTTCTCTGCACTTTAGATGCAAAATTAATGTTATGTCGTTCTGTTCTCGTAATTAGTCGCTGCAACTAACGATGGCACATTTTATACGTTACTAACGTCAATTAGGAGTCGTTTTTACAGAACTTCTTTTTTCGGGTTTCGCTGAATCACTTGGCTAGCTTCTTCCCTAGTCTAAGCAAATTATTTCGTAGTTTTGATTGTTATAGAAGGATAGAGACGAGCTGAATGGTTGATTATATTTCTGGATTAAATGACCCCCAGCGGCAGGCCGTTATGCATGGTAACGGACCGTTGATGATTATAGCCGGCGCTGGTTCGGGTAAGACCCGCGTTCTAACGTATCGAATTGCTTATTTGATTGAAAATGGCGTTGACCCATTTCGAATCCTGGCGCTGACTTTTACCAACAAAGCGGCCGGAGAGATGCGCCACCGTATCGAGAAAGTGGTAGGCACCGAAGCCCGTAATATCTGGATGGGTACGTTTCACTCCGTATTTGCCAAGATTCTACGTATCGAAGCTAAAGCCATCGGCTACACAAGCAATTTCTCGATCTACGATACAGACGATTCGAAGTCGCTGCTACGTAGTATCATCAAAGAAATGGGACTGGACGATAAAGTGTATCGTGTCAACAGTGTTTTCGGCCGGATTTCGGGCGCGAAAAACCGACTGATTGGACCAGAGGATTACATAAACAACTCGGTGATTCAGGCAGACGACGAATCGGCCCGAATGCCCCACATCGGCCGGATTTACAAACAGTACTCGTTACGTTGCTTTCAGGCTAACGCAATGGATTTTGACGATCTGCTGTTTAATACGAACGTATTGTTTCGCGATCACCTCGATATTCTTAATAAATACCAGCATAAGTTTCAGCACGTAATGGTCGATGAGTTTCAGGATACCAACGTATCACAGTACCTAATTACGCGCAAACTGGCGGCCGTTCATCAGAACATCTGCGTTGTGGGCGATGATGCTCAGAGTATTTATGCGTTCCGGGGTGCCAACATCGAAAACATCCTGAACTTTCAGCGCGATTACGGTAAAGAAAACGTCAAAATCGTAAAGCTGGAGCAAAACTACCGCTCCACCAAAACCATCGTTGAAGCGGCTAATTCCATAATTGCCCGGAATAAGAACCAACTGGAAAAACATGTCTTTACAGACAATGAAGCCGGGCCGCTGATCGACGTTATTAAAGCGTCATCGGACAACGAAGAAGGCCGTTTGGTGGCTTCAGCAATTTTTGAGACGAAAATGAATGAGTCGCTGACCAACAACGACTTTGCGATTCTGTACCGTACGAATGCGCAATCGCGGGCGTTTGAAGAAGCGCTGCGGAAAGTCAGCATCAAGTACCGGATCATTGGCGGCCTGTCTTTCTATCAGCGAAAGGAAATTAAAGATCTGATTGCTTACCTGCGCTTTACGGTCAATCAGCAGGATGAAGAGGCTTTCAAGCGGATCATTAACCTTCCCAAACGCGGTATTGGCGACACAACCGTTGCGAAAATCAGCGTGATTGCCGCTGAAAAAGAGGATTCCATTTGGGAAATTGTCTCCGAAATAAATAAGCACGTAGCAGGCCGATCCGCTATCGCTATCGAAGGCTTTGCCGACTTAATCAAGAGTTTTAAACTTCTTCTTGATCAGAAAGACGCCTATGAAGTAGCGTCGCATATTGCCAAGACATCCGGTTTATTGAAGGAATTGTACGACGATAAGACTGTTGAAGGGTTGGCTCGCTATGAGAACGTACAGGAATTGCTGAACGCCATCAAAGAGTTTGTCGATAATCCTGACAATGAGGACAAAAGCCTTGGCGCTTTTCTGCAATCGGTGTCGTTGCTTACCACTGCCGATGAAAAAGAAGATGATGGCGATAACGACAAAGTGACGTTGATGACCATCCACGCGGCTAAAGGTCTGGAGTTTAAAAACGTGCATATCGTTGGGCTGGAAGAGGATCTGTTTCCAAGCCAGATGATGCTGGAAAGCCGCAACGATCTGGAGGAAGAACGGAGGCTTTTTTACGTAGCAATTACCCGCGCCGAAAGGCGTCTGACGGTATCGTACGCAGAAACCCGCTATCACTACGGTCGTTTGAAAATGTGTGAGCCCAGCCGTTTTCTGATGGAAATGGACCAGCGGTATCTAAAGGTTTCTAAACTACGTTCGGCACCCAGCCGGTCGGATTTTGATCGGCCTGAGCGTGACCGTAGCGAAAGTGCTTCAACGGGTTCAATGGCTTTCGTGCGGTCGCTGGCCCAGAAAACCGCCCGCTCACAGGCTACGCAACCTAATGTTACGCATACGCCCTCTGCCGATTTTGCGCCAACCAGTACGGCTGATCTGGCGGCTGGCCAGCGCGTTGAGCACGCTAAGTTTGGCTTTGGTACTGTAAAGCAGGTTGATGTTAACGGAACGGAACGGAAAGCAACCATTCAGTTTGAGCAGGTAGGCGAGAAAGTATTGTTATTAAGTTTCGCGAAACTTCGGATAGTCGCCTAAAATCGAATACCTCCTAAATATTCTGAAGGTGACGTTATCCACTTATGAGCCAAGCTCTAGAGGTTGTTTAGAATTAGATCAGCTGCTTTTTCGGCAATCATTATAACGGGAGCGTTAGTATTTCCTGACACAATCGAAGGCATAATTGAGGCATCGACGACGCGTAAGCCGTCGATGCCTTTTACACGTAATGAATCGTCGACAACCGCCATTTCATCTGTATCAGGCCCCATCCGACACGTACCTACTGGATGATACACCGTTTCGACTCTATTGACAATGTGCTGCCACAGGGCTTCATCGGAACTATACCTTAAGGGCATATTAATACCCATACTGTAGGGACTGAAGGCATCCGCCTGACTTACGTCTATTGCCTTACGCAATCCGCTGATCAATACGTATCGATCAGCTTCTTCAGCAAAATAATTAGGCTGAATCACTGGTGCATCGAGCGGATTGTCAGAACGTAACGTAATGTTGCCACGGCTTTCAGGTTTCAGAAGAGTCGGTAAAATCGTGTAGCCGTCAGTATATGGATACGTAGCAAGCTTATAAATGTCTGTTCGATCGTCGTTGCCAAAGTGCGCGGGAACAAAATGAAACTGCATATCAACCCGGTCTGACTGGATATGACGCGCTGATGGATGATCTAACGTTGTTTTGCTTAACAGGTAATCTGTTTTCAGAAAAGCTACGGCTTCAAGTGGACCGAGGGTAAGTGGACCTGTTTTATGAATGAGATATTGCAGTAGCCCTTTCAACTGGTTTAGTGGCTTAAGGTGAAAATTAGCCGAGCTGCCCCGTTGTGAGCTTAAGCTGCTTATACCCGTAAACACGTGATCCTGCAAGTTTTGGCCAACACCCGGCAATTCTTTTTTAACGGTAATACCCACAGAACGTAGCGTATCTGCCGGACCAATACCTGACAGCATCAATAATTGTGGCGACTGAAAAGCTCCTGCTGAAAGAATCACCTCTTTTCGAGCAGTAACGCGCTGAACTCTATTTTTACCCGCAATAAACTCAATTCCAACCGCACGATCATATTGAAACAGAATCTGCGCCGTATGCGCGTAGGTGATCACTTTCAGATTAGAGCGCTTTAATACGGGCTTCAGGAAAGCGGACGCTGCACTATGCCGACGCCCATTTTTCATTGTAAACTGACAAAGGCTCACTCCCTCCTGATTCGCTCCGTTATAATCGTCGGTATACAAAATGCCTACTTGTTGACAAGCCTCCACAAATGCTCCAGCTAATGGCGTTTGAAAACGAGTCGCGTATGTTACGTTCAGTGGACCAGTCTTTCCATGATAACGGTGATCGAGTTGATCGTACTGTTCATGGTGTTCAGAGCGGATGAAATAGGGCAATACGTCCTGATAGCTCCAACCTTTATTACCCAACGCTGCCCAATCGTCGTAATCAAGTGCATTCCCACGAACATAGGCCATGGCGTTCGTTGACGAACAACCGCCAAGCGTTTTGCCCCTTGGCTGATACATTCGTCGGCCATTCAATGCCGTTTGCGGTTCCGTCCAGAAGCCCCAATCAACTGACGAGCCGTGTAATTTGGTATACGCAGCGGGAATGTGGATTTCCATTTTCGTATCCGGGCCACCCGCTTCCACTAGTAGTACGGATCTATCCGGATCAGTAGTAAGACGATTGGCAAGTACACAACCTGCCGACCCCGCTCCAACAATAATATAATCGAAGATCATAACTAGGTCAAGCTAAACCTAAACAATATAACTTATCCATTAAATAATTTAAACTTATCAATACGGAATATTTCCCTGAATAATAGTATTGAAATTCTTTATCAATTGTCGTCTAAATTTTACAAACAAAACCGAACAGCTTCGATTTATAATGAAGAAGAGTAAGGCTTTATTTAGACTACTTCGTGTGCAGATAAGAGAGTAAGACTATTTTGGTTGAACAGCAGCTCAACGGCTTTTCGTTATGGATAATATACGTGTACTAGCAACGGGACTACGCTTTCCTGAAGGTCCGGAATTTGATGCCCATGGTAATTTATGGTGTGTAGAGCAGGAAGGTGAGGGTTTATTTTGTCTGCAAACCAATGGTACAACAAAGCGAGTTCATACAAGTGGGCGCCCCAATGGCCTGATTTGTCATCATGGCTATCTTTGGTTCTGCGACTCAGGCTATAACGCTATTCGCCGAATGAGCCTTAAGACAGAAACCGTCGAAACGGTTGTCAGCCGCATAAATGGGCAGCCACTCAATATGCCAAATGATTTACTGTTTGACGATGAGGGTAATTTATTGATCACCTGCCCAGGTCCTCCCGATGATGGTCAACAAGGATACGTAGCTGTCTACTCAGTCAACGGGTCTATCGAAGTAGTTGCCGATGGCTTGTCCTATCCAAATGGCTTGGCCCTGCTTCCAGACCGGCGAACATTATTAATTGCCGAAACCCACCAGCAGCGTATATGGAGCGGCTACTGGGATACAAAAAGTCTAAGCTGGGAGACCATTCGTGTCTGGACGACGGTTATTGATAATCCAGATGACGGCGCCGTACCTGGCCCCGATGGGATGGCTGTTGGACCTGACGGTAATGTTTACGTAGCTGTTTTTGGTGCAGGTATCGTCCGCGTATTCTCCGGCGAGGGCCAATTTATCCGGGACATAAGACTTCCGGGCCAAAATCCGTCAAACTGCACTTTCGACCGATCCGATAAGTCTCGATTAGTTGTTACGGAAACTGAGAAAGGCCAATTACTGGATATCTCATTAAATTGATGTGAGGCTTCGAACGTAGTGATTGTCTTGGTTGACTCATGACCAACCAGAATGCCATCGGGCTTTTATCTAGCCTTTCAATTCAGCCAGAACCGTAACTCCTCCTTTGGTAACATCACCAATCTTTACATTTATTTCGGCATCGAGAGGTAAAAATACGTCTACACGAGAGCCAAATTTTATAAACCCAAATTCTTCTCCCTGCTTAACGGGCTGGCCTTCTTTTACGTACCAGATGATACGTCTGGCTACTGCACCAGCGATCTGACGGAACAACACTTCGACGCCATTTGCCGTCTGAACAACCACTGTTGTCCGCTCATTTTCAGTACTCGATTTCGGATGCCAGGCTACCAAGTATTTTCCAGGGAAATACTTGAAGTACCGCACAATACCGGATACAGGGTTACGATTGACGTGCACGTTTAACGGCGACATAAAAATCGAGACCTGCCGACGACGATCCTGAAAATATTCGTTTTCGGTTGTTTCTTCAATCACCACAACTTTGCCGTCGGCAGGTGCAACCACCCGTAAGTCGCCGGTAGTCAGCAGTCGGTTCGGAACGCGAAAAAACTGAACGATCAGTATAAAGAGAATCAGGCTGACTACAGCCAGCAGCGTAATAGCCGTTGGGCTGTCGGAGAACAAATAAAAATACGCAAGCAAATTCAGCGCCAGTAATACCAGCCCTGTGGTAATCATTATGGTTGTCCCTTCGCGGTGTAAGCGCATAAGTTAAGTACTATTTATAATTGCTGATCTATGATTTGCAAGAGGCAAATTTAGCTTATAATGGCCGTAGACTGTCTATACAATCATAAATCAGCAATTATAAATACTTAAATCAATACCCTCCCCGGAATTTATACGTACTGGAAACTTTATCAATAGCAACAATATAGGCTGCCAGACGTAATGGGACCTGGTATCGTTGTGATGTCTCAAATACACGGTCGAAAGCATCCTTCATAGCCCGGTCGGCCCGACGATTGATTCGGTCGAGCGTCCATTTGTAACCAATCCGGTTCTGAACCCATTCGAAATAAGAGACAGTAACCCCGCCAGCATTTGCCAGGATATCAGGCACAACCAGGATACCTTTACTATTAATGATTTCGTCGGCGCTGGCGGAAGTTGGTCCGTTAGCACCCTCAACAATCATCTTGGCTTGAATCGAAGCGGCATTATCATCCGTTATTACGTCTTCTTTGGCGGCAGGCACTAACACATCTACCGGTAACGCGAGTAATTCTTCATTGGAGATACTTTCTGCACCTGTAAACCCTTCCAGCGTTCCTTTGTTTGCATTACGGTAGTTTACAGCCGCTGTAATATCAATGCCACTTTTATTATAATAACCGCCCGAAATATCACTGATAGCCACTACCGTAACACCTCGCTCATGAAGCAGCTCAGCGGCAAACGAGCCAACATTACCAAATCCCTGAACGGCGGCCGTAGCACGATAAGGATTCATCCGTAGTTTATCCATAGCTGCCAGAGCAGCCACTGTAACACCCCGGCCCGTTGCTTCAGTACGTCCCAGCGAACCACCTAACACGAGCGGTTTTCCTGTTACAACGCCATTAACGGTCATTCCTTTCGATTTGGAATATTCATCCACAATCCAGGCCATTTCGCGCGGGCCAGTTCCCATATCAGGAGCGGGAATGTCACGATCAGGGCCGATTACATCAAGCATAGCAACGGTATATTGCCGAATAAGCCGCTCAATTTCGCCCGCTGACATTTCGCGCGGATTGCAGGCTATGCCCCCCTTTGCCCCTCCATATGGAATATCAACAACAGCACATTTCCAGGTCATCCAGGCAGCTAATGCCCGAACTTCATCCAGATTTACGGCTGGATCAAGCCGAATACCCCCTTTTGCCGGGCCCAGAATATTGGAGTGAATAACACGATACCCTTCGAAAACCTTGATAGCACCATTGTCCATCGTAACAGGCAGGCCAACGATCACTTGTCGAGCGGGTACTTTCAGGATGTCATACATTTCATCCGAGATGCCCACCAGTTTAGCTGCGGCATCGAAACGTGACATCATTGACTCTAGCGGATTCTCTTTATCTTTTATCGGAGCTGGTTCAATATATCCCATGATTTTACTTTAACTTCTTTATTAAACAAATATCTGTCGTGAAGTGTGTTGCAAACTTAATAAATCAAGTACATTATAATGAAAAGTACATTTTTTCTAAGATTAATATAAAAAATGTTAACCATATAATTGTTAAGTTAATTAGACTTTAACCAAACAGTCCTGCCAGATATCGCTTCCATTCAGAAGAATAATTCGGAAAACTCATTAGTAACAGCTTAATAAGTTTTTATAAAAAACTACTCATATTTAAGTAAACTTTTGAAATACTAGTTATAAATCATTATTTTTGTGGCCAAAATAAAGTACCCCATCCAACGCACGTACTTATCATGGTTCAGGAAGAGAAAAAGCGTTATTCGGAAGAAGATTTAAAGGAGTTCGAGGAGCTGATCGGTCAAAAGCTCGACGCCACTCGCAGCGAGCTGAACTACATCAAGGAGACGCTTAGCAAACGTAATGACAGCGGCACTGATAATACGTCGGGGAACTCTAAACTCCTTGAAGATGGTGCCGATACCAGCGAACGCGAAAACCTAAGTCAGCTAGCTGCCCGTCTACAGAAGTTTATCCAGCAGCTAGATGCAGCGATGGTACGTATCAAAAACGGTACTTATGGTGTTTGTAAAGACACAGGCAAGCTGATTCCTAAGGAGCGTTTACGAGCGGTACCTCACACACAGCAGACAATTGAAGCCAAACTACGCCAGTCGAGATAGGCATCAACGATTACTAAACAAAACAGCTTCACTACGTTATGCAGTGAAGCTGTTTTGTTTTTTGCCTATTTTTTTAAAACAAATCAGAATCCTATTTTGTAGATAACGCAGAGTATATGCAAATCATCTACGATCATGCTAGAACGTCTGGAAGAAATTCGTGAGAATATATTCCGTTACTTAGAGGCCCGTATTGAATTATTCACACTGGAGCTCCGTGGGAAACTGGAAGAGGGGGTCGTTGTCGGAATTCACGGTATTGTACTGGCTTTATTAGGTACAATGACAACCCTATTCCTGTTTATCCTGCTAGCTGCTTATCTAAACGAATTATTAGAAAGCAGATATTTAGGATTTTTAATTGTAGCAGGTTTTTTCCTTATTCTGAGTTTATTATGGGTGGGCGCAAAAGATTTCTTTAAATCCAAAATAAGAGTTGTAGCCTATAATGCCATTAAGAAGAGTCAGGAGAAAAAAGTAGAAGAAAAATCCGAGGCTGTTGAAGAGTTAATGGCTCAAACCCGTTCTTCAATGAGCAATGCTCAGCAATAGGCCACTAAAACCTATCATTTGCGTTTGATAAACAGCGACTTAGTTTAGTCTATCAAATTTATCTAAATACGAATTCGGAATTAACAAAATGGAAGATCCTAAAGTACCATTCGCTGACACAACGGCCCGCCGGGCTCAATTAATGGCCGCAACAGAGCGCTTTAAAACCTCAATTACTGACGGTGTTGACTCCATAAAAGAAGATGCAACTGAAATCGGAAAAACCACAGTATTTGTGGCGGGTGCCGCTTTAGCCGTATATTTGGTTGTTAATGCCATTCTGCCCAAGTCCGATGAGTACCGGTACGCTGAGAAATACGGAGAGCCGGACGCGCTGGATGAGGAATATGACGACGACGACGATGCCGATGACCAAGACGTCGCTCGTCCGTCAAATCATAAGGCCGTAAAGCAGCAGGCTAAACAAATAAAGAGCTCGGCTGCTACAAGTGGGTTAATTAGCGGTATAGTAACATCTGTTCTAACCAATATTGCCCGCGAGCAGCTAACCGGATTTTTAGCCCGCATCCGTTCGAATAATGCCATCAATCCAACTGCCGACCCAACTGAATACCACAACCAGGCCCCCACAGAGCCTGTTGACTACGCTTCATAGTTATAGACTCTCGGGTCGTAAAGCATTTGCTGTTTTGCTCGATCCTGATAAGATCGGGCAAAACGCGCTTTCTGACCTGTTAATCAGTACAGCTGATTCTCCGGTTGATTTTTTCCTGGTGGGTGGCAGCCTGGTGAGTGACTACGTTCATAAAGAGGTGATTGCTGCTATTCGTCGTCGTAGTCATACGCCTATCATTTTATTTCCCGGTAATCCTACGCATATTGAGCCGTCAGCCGATGCAATTCTGTTTCTTTCGCTTATTTCAGGCCGCAATCCCGAGTTTTTAATTGGACAACATGTTATTGCAGCGCCACTTCTGAAAAAAAGTGGTTTAGAAGTTCTGCCTACGGGGTATATGCTGGTCGACAGCGGTACGCAAACAACCGTTTCTTATATCAGCGGAACGATGCCTTTACCACACGACAAGCCAAGCGTAGCAGCATGTACGGCAATGGCTGGCGAAATGTTGGGCCTAAAACTGATGTATCTGGACGCAGGCAGCGGAGCGCGCTGGCCTGTATCATCCGCCATGATTGCTGCCGTACGCGCTGCTGTTGATCTACCTGTTATTGTTGGCGGGGGAATCAATTCAGGTGAGAAAGCTTATGAAGCGCTCAAAGCCGGAGCTGATATGATCGTCGTTGGAAATGGAATTGAAAAAAATCCAGACTTACTGCCCGAATTGTCAACAGTTGTCCGTGATTTTAATCAATCAGTAGTTCAAGCCTAATCATGAAGAAAATCACTATTCTACTTACCGTAGTTATAGCTTGTTTTACCGTATTTTTTTGCTTTAATGCAACGGCTCAATCACAGGGCCAGAAGATTTACACTGTAGCAGAGAAACAGCCCGAATTCCCAGGTGGCAGCAGGGCGCTGAGTATTTATTTGGCCGAAAATATACAAGTACCCAGCTCGCTGGTTCGGCAGGGCCCTAACATTGGTTCCGTATCAGCGAAGTTTATCGTTGATGAAAATGGCTACGTCCATGACCCTCGCGTGGTAACTAAGCCGCTTGACAAAAAAATGGAGAAAGGCATGCATAGATACATGGTTTCCATCATTGCAGCTGTTGAGAAAATGCCCCGTTGGCGGCCTGGCGAAGTTGATGGTCGTCCTGTATCTGTATTTTATACGCTCCCCATCGAGGTTCATATGCCTTATTAGCAGGAGGAAGTCAGTAAAGAAAAAGGGAGAAAGGAAATGCAGTTGCAAATTCTTTCTCCCTTTTTCTTTACGGATCTCTCCTCTTTTATACATTCATCAGTGACTCACGACGGCGCATTTTACCAGCTGGAATTCCAAACATCATTTTAAATCGACGGCAAAAGTAAGCTGTGTCTTTATAACCTACCTCTGATCCAATAGCGCGGATGCTCTTTTTGCTTGTACGTAGCAAACCTACCGCTGCTTCCATTCGCTGGTACTCAATATAATCCTGCGGGTTAATGCCTGTCAGCATTTTAAAATACTGCCCCACATAATCTTCTGATACGTTCGCTACGTTAGCTAAAACTTTGTTGGATAGATCGCCACCCAGATTCTCTTTGATATAAGCGAAGATGTCGATCAGTCGCGGATCTTTAAAGTACGTGCTGTTCGTTACCAACTGCTCAACAAAGAGGTGATTTTTCAGTATATAACGAACGACTTCAATAACGATCTCTTCTGTTTTGATTTTGATGATTCGGCCTTTCCCGGCTAAATCCGTCATGTCTTCAGCTAGAATCTGATCAATTGTTGTCGCTAAATGCTCTTCCCGCTTGATGATAAAAGGCGGTACATCTAACGAATTGAAAAAATTGACGGAATCAAATACTTTAGCCTCGAACGATACGTAGCCAAAGGAATTAGGAAGATGCCCGATAAGCTTAGGATCATGGTTACCTTCCCAGTACGATTCACGGTGCGTCATGAATTCTTCGTTCGAGACGGTTTTTGGATTCGTTGGATCTCCGTACGTGACAGTAACGTGCTTTCCACCCGGAATGAACAGCATGTCACCTACATCCACTTTGATTTTTTCGTCACCAATGGATACCTCACCGTTATACAAAATCAGCAAGGTGTTCTCAACATCATAAAAATTTTTGATGGTGATCGGCTGCAAAATCCGAATATTACGGGCCTTGATGAATTTCACGCCCAGCGATTCGATTATTTTATTGTAATCTTCCATAGCTGAAAGGAGGTATCTCTAAAATCTGTGCCTACATGCAAAGTTGCACAAAACTAATAATTTGTACAAAACTAATAAAAGTATAAAAGTTTCCAAACAATAAAAAAAATAGTGCGTATCTAGTTTGAATACGCACTATCTCTTTCAAAAAATTCTATTTTGCCAAGAAAATTCTTAGCGGACCAGCTCTCGGGCAATAACTAATTTTTGGATTTCCGAAGTACCCTCATAAATCTGAGTAATTTTCGCATCACGCATCAAACGCTCCACGTGGAATTCTTTAACATAGCCATAGCCGCCGTGAATCTGAACGGCTTCAGTTGTAGCCCACATAGCCACTTCTGATGCGAACAATTTAGCCATTGCAGCCGCCTGTACGTAGTCTCTGTGCTCGTCTTTAAGCCGGGCAGCTTTGTAGACCAACAAACGAGCCGCTTCTATCTTTGTCGCCATTTCGGCCAGTTTAAACTGAATAGCCTGATGATCAAAGATCTGCTTACCAAAGGCTTTGCGTTCCTGGCTATACTTCAGTGCCAGTTCATAGGCACCGGCCGCAATTCCCAGCGCCTGCGCAGCAATACCGATACGTCCTCCGTTCAAGGTAGACATGGCAAATTTAAACCCGAAACCATCCTCACCGATTCTGTTTTCTTTAGGCACTTTTACGTCCGTAAACAGCAGTGAATGCGTATCAGAGGCACGAATCCCCATTTTGTCTTCTTTCTTACCAACTACGAATCCGGGCGCACCTTTCTCAACAATCAGACAGTTGATACCCCGGTGCTTTTTTTCTCGATCCGTTTGCGCAACGACCAAACAAACACTTGATGAGTTACCATTCGTAATCCAGTTTTTAGTACCGTTAAGTAAATAGTAATCACCTTTATCGTCGGCAGTCGTCGTTTGCGACGTAGCGTCCGAACCCGCTTCCGGCTCCGAAAGGCAAAATGCCCCGATAATCTGTCCGGAAGCCAGCTTCGTTAAATACTTCTGCTTCTGCTCTTCGGTTCCGTACGCTTCCAGACCATAACAGACCAGCGAATTATTTACCGACATAACAACAGAGGCAGAAGCATCTACCTTGGAAATTTCTTCCATAGCCAATACGTAGGAAACAGCATCCATGCCCCCGCCACCGTATTCTGGCGACACCATCATACCCAGAAAACCAAGCTCACCCATCCGTTTGATTTGCTCAGCCGGAAACCGAGCTTCATTATCGCGCTCGATAATACCGGGTAATAACTCGTTCTGCGCAAAATCCCGGGCTGCTTCTTTAACCGCAAGATGTTCTTCTGATAGATTAAAATTCAATCCCTGTAACTCCGTCGCTGACGTTGACATAAAGTTTTGTTTTAGACTTAGCCATAAGGCTGGTAAAAATAAGAAAGTAACAGTATGCATGCATACTATAAACCTCGAAAGCGTATAATCCCTTTCAGAAAAGTAACGTAATCAACTCAGCGATGCAGGCTGGTTTTGGTTCGCCTTCTACTTCGAAGATACATTCTACGGTGCATCGAGTGCTGGTCCCCTGTGGTTCGGCCTGCAATAACGTAGCACGCATTCGTAATCGGCTACCCACGGGTACGGCATTCATAAATCGAATTTTGTTGGCGCCATAATTAATTCCCATTTTCATTGACTCGATACGGTACAATTCGGCCATCAGCCGTGGAGCGAGTGAAAGCGTTAAGAAGCCATGCGCAATGGTCGTTCCATAGAGCGACTCCCGGGCCGCCCGCTCCGGATTCGTGTGAATCCATTGATGGTCGCCTGTCGCCAGCGCGAAGCGATCAACCATTTCCTGCGTGATTACTACGTAGTCGGTTACGCCAAGCGATTGACCGGCATGAGCAGAAAATTCAGTCAGATTTGCGAAGGTTAGCATCATTGTTCGGGTTTATGCAACTTTGTCTATATGGCCGCGCCTAATGCTCAAAAATATCTGTTTGAAGGCAGTCAGATAACCTACCAAAAGTTTGGATATGGTGCGGCTGTACTATTGGCATTTCATGGATTTGGACAGAATAGCCAGGTTTATCTGCCTATAGAAAAGCACCTGGGAAGCCGGTTTACCGTGTTTGCGATCGATTTATTTTTTCATGGCGATAGTCACTACGCTGCCGGTCAGCTAATGTCGAAACCAGACTGGCATCGACTGATAAAGTCTTTCTTGCAGGAACAACGTATCGAGCGGTTTTCGGTAATAGGCTTTAGTCTCGGTGGTCGATTCGCTTTAGCTACGGTTGAAGGATTTGCGGATAAACTTGATCAGCTGATATTAATTGCTCCGGATGGTATTACACCTAGTAACTGGTATCAGCTAGCAACTGGGTCAGCCCTAGGACGTAGCGTTTTTCGGTACGGATTACGTCATCTGGCTTTATTAAACGGACTCGGACATGCGCTGACACGTATTGGCTTGCTAAACCGAACAATTATGCGCTTCGTTGAGATTTCGCTTAGCACTGTGGAACAACGTAATCGGGTTTATCTAAGCTGGACCCAGTTCCGGCCTATCTGGCCTAACTTAAACGTCGTTAGTAAGAACCTGACTACAAATCCAATTAACGTTTATTTTTTTACAGGAGCCTTTGACCGCCTTGTGCCCGGAACGTATCTGTTACCTCTAACAAAAAAGCTCAATAACTACCAGCTAACGATTCTAAAAACAGGCCACAACCGGCTCATCGAATTAACAGCCGAACGAATGGGCAAGTGATCGAATTTTTGGAAAGCTATTATTTTAGTGATTTGCGAATAATATGCCAAAGGCCGGCAATCGAAACAATAACCAGTCCGATAACGATAATTTGCGTCCAGGTGCTTTGATTTGGGTTTTCCAGCAATGTTCTAATTTCCCGCGCTTCACGACCCGACCAGATGGCCAATAGGGTTCGGGGCGTCATGCCTAAAAACCCACCCAGTAATATATTTCGCAGTTTAGCCCCCGACAGTGCGAACACCAGATTAGTAAGTCCAAACGGTAAAACCGGCGAAAGCTTTGCATAAAAAATAACCGTTAATTCGTTGTTCAGGATTCGATCCAGCACTGACTGCGCTTTAGGATTTCGACGAATAAAGGCCAAAAATCGATCAGGATCTAACCGGCGAACCACCAGGTTGATGAATAAAATACCGCCGAAGTTGATAACAAAAAGTGGCAACACAGCCTGCCAACCCAAGAAATAACCAAAGATCAAGGCAAGCATAGTGGGCGGGGTCAACCCGGCCGATGTTAATGCACAGACCAACGTAATGACAACCCATTGCCACACCGGAAAAGTAGCGATAATTGACTCATAAACAATGGCATAATACGTCAACAGGGACGTAAACACAATTGGCGTTACGGAAAGGACTATACCGGCAATGGCTGGCCCGGTAATTGATTTAGGAATAGGGGTTTTCACATCTTACCAAACGGGTAAATAACGATTGTGGTTTTGGATAGCTCAAATATTGCCCTTTCCGCGCCGGAACGTAGTGTATCGCTTCGGCTTGGAACCACGAAAATAATCCTTACATTCCTTACTTTTGATCATGAAATTCGGAACGAAAGCCATCCATGCCGGTATTGAGCCGGACCCAACCACGGGCGCCATTATGACGCCTATTTATCAGACGTCGACCTACGTACAGGAATCGCCAGGAAAGCACAAGGGATACGAATATGCCCGTACCCAGAACCCTACGCGGACCGTACTACAAAACAATCTTGCCGCTCTTGAGAATGGAAAACATGGAATCTGCTACTCATCGGGTTTAGGCGCTACGGACGCCATTCTGAAACTTTTCAGACCCGGCGACGAAATTATTGCCAGTAACGATCTCTACGGCGGTACGTATCGGATCATGGTGCGTGTGTTTCAGGAATTCGGTCTCAACTTCAAATTTGTTGATCTATCGAACCCGGCCAATCTGGAAACGGCTATTACGTCCGCTACGAAAATGGTCTGGATTGAGACACCAACCAATCCATTACTACGTCTGGTTGATATTAAGGCTATTGCTAGCATTACAAAGGAACGTAACATTCAGCTTGTGGTCGATAATACGTTTGCATCGCCTTATTTACAGAACCCGCTTGATTTGGGCGCTGATATTGTGATGCATTCGGTTACGAAGTACCTGGGAGGCCATTCCGACACCGTAATGGGCGCCATCGTTTTAAATGATGACGAAATCGCTCAACGACTCGCTTTTATTCAGAATGCCTGCGGTGCGGTACCCGGTCCACAAGATTGTTTTCTGGTGCTACGTGGTATCAAAACGCTACATATCCGAATGCAGCGCCACTGCGAGAATGCGCTAAAAGTGGCTCAATACCTGCAACAACATCCTAAAGTGGGCCAGGTGTATTATCCGGGGCTGGAATCGCATCCGGGTCATGAGTTGGCAAAGAAGCAGATGCGCGGCTTTGGCGGTATGGTATCCTTTGAACTGAAAGGCGATTCGATGCCCGACGCGGTACGGGTTATGGAAAGCTTTAAGGTATTTTCTTTAGGCGAATCGCTGGGGGGCGTCGAATCACTTTGCACGCATCCGGCCAGCATGACTCACGCCAGCATTCCGAAAGAAGAACGACAACGTAACGGCCTGAAAGACACGCTAATTCGTCTCAGCGTCGGGATTGAGGACGTAGATGACTTGATTCAGGATCTGGAACAAGCGATTGGCTAATCAGTGCCAGGATTTTAAAAGATTAAGAGGGTTTAAATAATTCGGTTCTAACTATAAAGCTCTCTTTATCTTTTAAAACCCTGATTCAGCTATCTGATTTAAAATCTCACTCTTACCCCTGCCAAGAAATTCCGTCCGGCTTGCGGATAATATCCGTTTTCGGCAATTACTTTCCCTTCCGAAACATAGGCATACGTATAGCCATTCGATTCGTATAATTCGTTCAGTACGTTGTTGAACAATAACGTAAAGGCAATTTCCTGCGCGAATTTTGGTTTTATACTGTAAATCAGTCGGATATCATTTGTAAAGTACGCGTTCAGCTTACGGCTTTCGTTCGACGTATTGTCCAGATACTGCTGACCAACGTATTTTGAAAGCAGGCCTAATTCTAACCCTTTGACCGGCGTGTACAGCAACTGCGAACCTGCAATCACGTTCGGCGAGAATGAAATATCCGTTTCACGATATTGATTGGCTTGCTGCGTCCCATCGTCGAAATTGTCTAGATACTCTGTAAAATTCTGCACTCGGTTGCGGCTAAACGTAGCGTTTGTGTTCCAGCGTAGTGTTTGCGCCAGCCGAGCCCCCAGCTCCAGTTCGATACCGGCCCGATAACTTTTCGCTACGTTAACCCGGTTGGCCGCACCCACGTCATTCAGTTGGCCCGACAGCACAAGCTGATTCCGGTAATTCATGTAGTAGGCATTAGCCGTAAACGCCAGCTTCTCTGTCTGGATTTTATACCCCGCTTCGTAGTCAACTAATTTCTCCGATTTGGGTCGACTTTCGGGCGATGACTGTGTATAGTCGTCACGATTTGGCTCGCGCTGTCCTACCCCAACGGATGCATAAACCGTACTCCGATCATTAATTGAATACGTCAGACCGGCTTTTGGGTTGAAAAACGTTAGCTGAGCCTCTTGCTGAACATTTTGCAGTTGACTATTGAAACCCAGAAATGAGTAATCGATTCGACGTATTTGCGCATCGGCAAACGCCGTCAGATTGGGCGTAAATTGATAGAAAACTTTCGCATACAGGTTCGCGTCTTTCTTGGTAGCGTAATCATTATAATAGCGATCCCGGATGTTCGTATTTCCGGCAATACGTGCCCAGATAATCTCTCCATAGTGTTCGCCATCGTACTGGTTCCAGCCACCACCGATGTTGGCCGTTAGCTTACTGAAGCTATTATAATCCAGCGAAAAAACGGTTCCGTAAAAATCATTATCCAGCCACCGCCGTCGAATAATATCGGTCCGGCTAATGATCGAATCACCGACCACTACGTTCGGTAAATTATAATTGCTGAATCTGTCGTTGGGTCGGTACTGTTCGTAATAGCCGCGTCCTTTAGTATAAAATCCTGATACGTTCAGGCGCCAGTTCCGGCTCAGTTCGTGCGACGTAATAAGCTGATAGTTATCCTGTTGATAATTATCGGTTTCGTTGTCGTAGGTATAAACATTATAGGTCCGGTTTGTTTTAAGCAGATTTTCCGGTACGCCACCCCACGACTGATACGTTTGTTCCTGACCGGAAAATACATTGAGCCGAAAAAAGCTTTTTTTCGTATAGTAACCTCCCGATACGTAAAACGACCGCAAATCCGAGAAAGCCCGATCTACGTATCCATCTGAATGAATTTTTGAGAGCCGGGCATCCAGCACAAAATGATTGTTGAGCAAGCCTGTACCAGCCAGTACGTTCACTTTTCGTGTACCAAATGAACCAGCTGATATGTTAGCTTCGGCATATGGTTTTTCTTCCAGTTTGTTGGTCTGAATATTGACCGATGCACCAAATGCACCCGCTCCATTAGTCGACGTACCGACACCCCGCTGAATCTGAACTGTGCTCACCGACGATGCAAAATCAGGCATATTGACAAAGAATGTACCCTGCGATTCGGCATCATTATACGGAATTCCATTGAGCGTTACGTTCACCCGCGTCGCGTCCGACCCCCGGATGCGTATTCCTGTGTAGCCGACTCCCGCCCCGGCATCGGACGTAGTTACAATCGATGGGGTAAAATTGAGCAGTTGCGGGATGTCTTGGCCCAGATTTAGTTTATCCAAATCCCGGCGCGTTACGTCGGTATAGGCAATAGCTGATTTCTGATTCGCGCGTGTTGCACTCACAATAACTTCATCGACTGCCACAGCCGCTTTCTGAAGCATAAATGCTACGTTCGTATTTTGAGTCAGGTTGAGCGTTTGCGTTTGCGGAGAAAAGCCCAGCAAGGAAACACGCAACGATACGGTTCCAGCCTTTACGTTTGTCAGTTGAAAATTACCTTTCGGATCTGTAAAGGTTCCTTTGTACGTGCCTTCGATGACAATGGCGGCACCGGGTAACGTAGCGCCGTCGGCCTCGCTAACCGTTCCGGAAATAGTAATTTGCGCCCAGGCAGGCAGAGCGGATAGCCACAATAAAGCTATCAGATAAAGAAGATAGACGGAATGCCGCCCAGTCGCCGGTTTTTTCATGATGAAAAAGCGTGACGATAGGCAAAGGGGCCAAACCTACCTTTGGTTAAATAATAAATATGATAAGAATTCCAGTTCCCTTCGTAGCATTACCTGCGCAGGTTCAATGGGTATAATCTCAGCCCGTTGTTTTTGGGCACCCCTTGTTAAGATTAGCACGGCAAAGTTAATCTATATTTAACAAAACAAGACATCACTTAGGTCGTTTCTTTTGTGAACTAGTATTGTTACGCATGAACGAATTTGATTTAGTTGTTCTCCAGCAGGATATGCCCGACCGTAAGCTAAAGGCAGGCGATGTTGGCACAATCTTAACGGTATACGGTGACGGAAAGGCTTTTGAGGTCGAATTTGTAACATTGACAGGCGAATCTATAGCCATCGAGACACTTCTTGCGCATCAAGTTCGCTCAGTCCGCTCTTCCGAAATCATGTCTGTACGCGATACATTCTTACAGGAAGCTGATGATTCGTAAACTTTTGACGCTTACGCTTTTCCGTGATTGTAAATATTCCTAATTTTGCAGTCCAAATTGCAAAAGCATGAGTAAGAAGAACACCGGAATGGAGTTTTTGGAAGACCCCGACGCGCTGTCCGGTCAGTTGGAGCGGGCTGAAGATTTTTTCGAGCAGAACCGAAACATTGTTTTTGGGGTGCTGGGTGCTATCGTTTTGCTAGTAGCCGGTTTCGTGGGCTACCGTTATTACGTTAGTAGTCAGGACGAAACTGCACAGGTAGAACTGTTTCCTTCTGTGTATCAGGTGGAAGCCGATTCGCTGAAAAAAGCGCTGAATGGTGATGGTAAAACTCCTGGCCTTCTGTCTGTTGCTGATAACTATGGATCAACACCTGCGGGCAACTTAGCAGAATTTTATGCCGGAGTTGCTCTTCTCAAGCAAGGTAAATACGACGAAGCAATTGAACGTTTGAAGAGTTTTAGCTCATCGGACTTACTTGTCCAGGCACGTGCTTACGTCCTTATCGGCGATGCCTATATGGAAAAGAAGAGCTTTGATGAAGCGGCTGAATATTATCAAAAAGCGGCCGATTATAAACCTAACAAGTATTTTACGCCCGGCTATCTGCTAAAATTGGCCATTGCTCAGGAGCAGGCTAAGCAGAATGACAAGGCTATTGAAACCTATAATAGCATTATCGAAAAATACGCTCAATCCGCTGAAGCTGTCAATGCCAAGAAGTATAAATCCGTGCTCGAAGCCATGGTCGGTGAGTCGTAAGCGTATTTGAAGCAATACTTTAAAGGACAAAACCGACCACGTTTTGTCCTTTTTTATTATCCGAATTTCACAAAATCTGGTTCACAAACATGGCCTCTGCCGAAAAAAATCTCAGTGTCTTTTCAACCGACGAATTACCCGACATTAGCCATCGACGATTTGCCATTCTGGTTTCAGAGTGGAATAGCGAAGTCACAGAAGCCTTGTTTACGGGTGCTTATCAAACGCTGCTTCAGCATGGAGCGAAGCCTGAACTAATCATTCGTGGTAACGTACCAGGAAGTTATGAATTAAGCCTTGGAGCCCAGTGGTTCGCCCAACGCGATGATATTGATGCTGTCATTGCACTCGGCTGTGTGATTCAGGGGGAAACGAAGCATAACGATTACATTAATCATGCCGTTGCTCAGGGGTTGACAAATGTTTCGCTTAAAACAGGGAAACCTGTCATTTTCGGCGTTCTGACGCCTAATGACCAGCAACAGGCACTGGACCGGGCAGGTGGTAAACACGGCAATAAGGGAGACGAAGCCGCTATTACTGCCATCAAAATGATTGGATTACAACAACAGGTTTATAGTTTTCAATTTTAATAATTGATTGGCGGGTCGAAGCGCATTCAATTATTCGACAATTCAACTTTTATGCACGTCTGGAAATTTGGCGGTACGTCGGTCGGAAAACCCGAGCGTATGCAATCTATTCGCAACCTGATTACGGAAGACGATACCCGCAAAATCGTCGTTCTGTCGGCGCTGTCCGGCTCAACCAATGCGCTATTGGCCATTGGCGAATCGCTTAAGGCAAACAATGATGCCGACGCAAACGCCAAAATCGATGCACTTAAAGCGCATTATGATACGTTCATTGACGAACTCTATAAAACGTCAGAAGGTAAAGCGGCCGGTCAGGCGATTCTCGATAGCGAATTCTCGTTTATTCGGTCGCTGACGAGTATTAAGCCGTTTACGCTCAAGCAGGAAAAGGAACTGGTTGCCGAAGGTGAATTACTGAGTACACAAATTTTCCAGGCGTACCTGGTCGAAGAAGGCATTACGTCCGTATTGCTGCCAGCGCTGGAATTTATGCGAATCGATGCGGATAATGAACCGGAAATCCAGTACACCGAACAAAAACTGGCGGAGATGTTGCCGCAGCACGACGATAAGCAAATTATTGTTACACAAGGCTTTATTTGCCGAAACCCGCGTGGTGAAGTCGACAATCTGAAGCGAGGTGGTTCCGATTATACTGCTTCTCTGATTGGAGGGGCAATTCGGGCTGAAGAAATTCAGATCTGGACCGACATTGACGGTATGCACAACAACGACCCACGTATCGTGAAAAATACATTCCCGGTTCGTGAGCTAACGTTCGACGAAGCCGCTGAATTAGCCTACTTCGGAGCGAAAATTCTGCACCCGTCAACCATTACGCCTGCCCGGATGTTTGGCGTTCCGGTCCGTCTGAAAAATACAATGGAGCCCAGCGCACCCGGTACGCTCATTGCAGATCGAACTTCAAGTGAGGTTTTTAAAGCTATTGCCGCAAAAGACGGAATAACAGCGCTTTACATTCACTCGACCCGTATGCTAAATGCTTACGGTTTTCTGCGCCGTATTTTCGAGATCTTCGAGAAGTACAAAACACCAGTCGATATGATTGCTACGTCAGAAGTGTCGGTTTCCGTTACGATCGACAATACTGAGCGTGTTCAGGAAATCACCGATGAGCTTAATACATTCTGTACGTTGGAAGAACCCGACTGCGACCAAACAATTATCTGTATTGTTGGCAATTTTAGTGCCGACAATGAAGGAGTAGCTCTTCGTGTCTTCAATGCAATGAAAAATATTCCGATTCGGATGGTTTCATATGGCGGTACTGAAAGCAATTTATCGCTGCTGGTTCACGGCAAGTATAAGGCCGATGCCTTGAATGCTTTAAATGATGGCTTGTTTTTAGCAAACCATTAACCAATATGTTGAATTTACAAACCACGTATCATTCAACATAATTACTTGAAGTCGATTAATTTATTTGCTAACGAAATCCAATGCTTCAACTACCCTTCATTCGTGAGAATAAAGAAACGGCTTTATCTGGCCTTCGTAAAAGGCACTTTCCGGATGCAGAAGCCGTACTGGATCAAGTTTTAACCATTGATCAGCAGCGACGCGATACGCAACGCGATCTTGATGATGTATTGGCGCAGTCTAATGCCAAAGCAGGTCAGATTGGTGCCTTAATGAAAGCAGGCGATAAAAGTGCTGCCGAAGCGGCCAAAGCAGAAACGGCCGAGCTAAAAGCGCGATCAAAGGAGCTGGCCGATACGTTACGTCAACTGGAAGCCGATTTACAGGCGGTTCTTGTAACCATTCCCAATATTCCCCACAGCAGCGTGCCAGAAGGACGTAGCGCTGAGGATAACGAGGTTGTACTAGAGCATGGCGACAAACCTACTCTTTATGAAGGTGCTCAACCGCACTGGGAGTTAATCAGGAAATACGACATCATTGATTTTGAACTGGGTGTAAAGATTTCAGGAGCCGGATTCCCGGTGTACAAAGGGAAGGGGGCCCGAATTCAACGGGCAATGATCAATTTTTTCCTTGATGAAGCGTTGAAAGCAGGCTACACAGAAGTACAGCCGCCCATCGTTGTTAACGAAGATTCGGGATTCGGAACAGGGCAATTGCCTGATAAAGAAGGCCAGATGTACTACGTTACAGAAGATAAACTGTACCTGATCCCAACCGCTGAAGTACCGATCACCAATATATATCGCGATGTAATTCTGCCCGAGAATCAACTTCCGATAAAGAACGTAGGCTATACGCCCTGTTTCCGGCGCGAAGCGGGTTCTTGGGGAGCCCATGTTCGAGGTCTAAATCGCTTGCACCAGTTTGATAAAGTCGAAATTGTTCGGATTGAAAAACCTGAAAATTCGTACGTAGCATTGGAAGAAATGAGCCAGCATGTGCAGAGCCTACTCCAAAAACTGGAGTTGCCTTATCGTGTATTACGTCTATCGGGCGGAGACATGGGCTTCACCTCAGCTTTAACGTATGATATGGAAGTGTGGTCAGCAGCACAGCAACGCTGGTTAGAGGTAAGTTCTGTCTCGAACTTTGAAACATATCAGGCCAACCGACTCAAATTACGATCTAAGCTGGAGGGCAAAATGCAACTGTTGCACACACTAAATGGCTCAGCACTAGCGCTACCACGTATTCTGGCGTCAATTCTGGAAAACAATCAGGCACAGGAAGGCATTCGAATTCCGAAGGTTTTAGTCCCCTACTGCGGTTTCGATCTAATTAATTAGTTTGAAGATCGGCTAAAAATGAAACGCACCAGGGTAACCCTGGTGCGTTTCATTTTTAATTCCTTTAGTCTGTTTCGGGAACTTGATGATTAACAATCACAGGAATAATTACCATAACCCGGAAAACGGGGCGATAAGATTCCTGAAATACTGACAACGCGATTCAGAGAAATTACGTCG
>NZ_JBMDWV010000068.1:0-24511 GCF_048594605.1 Spirosoma sp. | reverse complement strand
ACTCGTGGATAAATACCTGATCATGAATGGGGCTCAGTGCTTCGGCATCGTTGGTCAGCAAGTGTATAATTCGTTGTCGTATAGCACGATGCACCGGTTTGCCAAGTGCGATAAAATCGTTCAGGACAGGTTGCGCAAAGACAGCCGGGTTAATATCCGGGTCCGAAAAGTAGCCTAACAGTCCGACTACTTCCAGATCGAGAATATAATCTTTGAACGCGGGCGTATTGGGTTTAAAACCTACGCGGGGCGACGCGATGCCATAACTGAAAATTCCATACATTAGTTGTTACTCGCTGATATTGCTGTAAATCGAGTCCATAATTCGGACAAAGTGGTGGTAATCTTCGTCACTCAAATCGCCCCAGCCTTTCCGGCGCATGGCCGAAACAATGGGCAACACTTCGTGGTGTTTGGCCTCGCCCGCTTCGGTCAGGTAAACCAGAAATTTGCGCCGATCGGAATCCGCCATTCGCCGTTCGGTCAATCCTTTCTGACTCAGTAAATCAATGATACGCGTAACGGTTGGCGCATCTTTCGTGGTCATTTCCGAAATCGTATTCTGACTGATACCCGGATTCCGGTAAAGGTGATCAATCACAACCCACTGATCAACCGTCAGATCAAAGCCCGCGTCGTTAAACTGTTTTTGCAGGGCATTCCGAATCTTTTTGATGGTGGTATCAATCTTGAAAAAATAAGCACGCGTATCAGATGGATGCGTCACGTTTTAATGGATAATGGGTCGCTCAGACGACCTCGATTGAATAATGGATATGGACTTCTAATAAATTACCGTATCAGTGTTCCAAAATTATTCATTATCCCTCACACATCATTGATTAATAGCAGTTCTTCTAACCGGGCTTCTATTTCGGGAACCGAGCGAAACAGTTGTTCATAGGATTCGATCACGAAATACTGTTCCTGAAAATGATCGATGATATAAGGCGTTTTCAGCAGCGTCGATACGTCGTAGGCAGTTCGTTTGGGAATAGTGCTTTCCAGACTGTAAATTGTTTCGCCTGGCGACGAGAGAATCCCCCCGCCATAAATCCGTAAGCCTTCCTGTTCCTGAATCAGTCCAAACTCAACGGTGTACCAGTACAGCCGCGAAATCATCTCAATCGCTTCCGGATTCTCAACGCGATCGAGCGCAATTCGGCTCAGGGCCGCCAGAAAATCGCAGAAATGCTGGTTTGTGAGTACGGGTACGTGACCGAACGTATCGTGAAACATATCCGGTTCGGGCAGGTAATCCAGCTGATCGCGGCTGCGTAGCCAGGTTGTAGCCGGAAACTGCCGATCAGCCATCAGCTCGAAAAACTCCCGGTTCGGAATCAGGCCCGGCACCGCCACAACCCGCCAGCCGGTAATGGGCAACAAACGCGGATTCAGGTCGCGTTCGAAATCGGGAATCCGGCTGTTCGGAAAACCCGTCGCCACAATTCCGTTCATATACGCCTGACTGGCACGCCCCGGTAGCCGCGTCATCTGCCGTTCAAACAGCAGTTTCCAAACAGCCTGTTCGTCGGGGGTATATTTTGAATAGTTCTGGTTCATGGCAATGACTGAATGACAGATTGATTGAATGATTGAATATTTTTTTGCGCCAGCTATTCAATCATTCAATCAATCTGTCATTCAAAATTATTAAAGTGTTCCCCGTAATTCCTGTTCACGCTCGATGGCTTCGAAGAGGGCTTTGAAATTGCCTTTCCCGAAAGACCGGGCCCCCTTGCGCTGGATGATTTCAAAAAACAAAGTCGGGCGGGGGCAGATAGGCTTTGTGAAAATCTGAAGCAGATAGCCCTCGTCGTCGCGGTCGGCCAGTATTCCCAGCGGACGTAACGTAGCAATTTCTTCATCGATCTGGCCGATACGTTCCGCCAGATTATCGTAATACGTATCGGGTACGCTCAGGAACTCAACGCCCCGGTCGCGCAGGGTCGTTACGGTTTCAACAATATTATCGGTAGCCACGGCAATATGCTGGACGCCCGGTCCGCCGTAGAAGTCGAGATACTCTTCAATCTGCGACTTCTTTTTTCCTTCGGCGGGTTCGTTGATCGGGAATTTAACACGACCGTTTCCGTTGCTCATTACCTTGCTCATCAGGGCCGTGTATTCCGTCGAAATATCTTTGTCATCGAACGAAACCAACTGCTGGAAACCCATTACGTCGTGGTAAAAATTCATCCAGTGGTTCATCTCGTGCCAGCCGACATTGCCAACCATATGATCAACGTATTTCAGACCCGCATCGGTCGGTCGATAATCCGGATTCCAGGGTTCGTAGCCCGGCAGAAAAACACCGTTGTAATCGTTACGTTCCACAAATACGTGCACCGTATCGCCGTAGGTATGAATCCCCGAACGTACTACGTATCCATGCTCATCCTGCGAACGGGTCGGTTGCATGTAGGACCTGGCTCCTCGCTGAACAGTTTCTTCAAACGCGCTGGTAGCATCGTCGACCCAGAGCGCAATAACCCGAACGCCATCGCCGTGTTGATCAATATGCCGACACATTTCACTGTCGCCGTAGACAGGCGACGTCAGCACCAGCCGAATTTTTCCCTGCTGCACTACGTACGATTCGCGGTCGCGCACACCCGTAGCCAAACCTGCGTGAGCAACCGGTTGAAAGCCAAAAGCTGTCTGGAAATAATGCGCTGACTGCCGGGCATTACCCACGTACAGTTCCAGGTAATCTGTGCCGTTGAGCGGCAGAAAATCGACGCTTTCCGGCGTTCCAGCCTTCTTTTCTAAGAGATCAAGTGTTTCCATGATAGTTTGTTGATGTACGTGTCTGGTTTAGGTTATTCAAGCCACGATTTGTAATACTTTCCGTCATCGATACGTAGTGCCTGTTCCGTAACCATCAATGGGCGGAATGTATCGACCATGACGGCGTACTCCTGCGTTTCTTTTTTGCCGATGCTACGTTCCATTGCGCCGGGAGCCGGGCCGTGTGGAATACCGCCCGGATGCAGTGTAATATGGCCCTGCGCAATGTCGTTCCGACTCATAAAATCGCCGTCTACGTAGTAGATAACCTCGTCGGAATCAATGTTTGAGTGGTTATAAGGTGCCGGAATCGCTTTCGGATGGTAATCGAACAGGCGCGGTACGAACGAGCAAACGACGAACGTATCGGTCTGGAATGTCTGATGAACCGGTGGCGGCTGATGCACGCGTCCTGTAATGGGCTCGAAGTTGAAAATCGAAAACCCGTATGGATAGTTGTAGCCATCCCAGCCTACTACGTCGAAGGGGTGCGATGCAAAAACTAGCGAATGAAGCGCTCCCTGCTTTTTAATTTTGATCAGAAAGTCACCCATTTCGTCATGCGTTTCCAGATCACGCGGGCGAATAATATCGCGTTCACAGAACGGCGCGTGTTCAAGCAGTTGGCCGAAGTGATTGCGGTAGCGTTTGGGCGTGTAAATAGGCGAGTGCGATTCAACGTAGAGCAGGCGCGGTTGGTCGCTACCATTATCGGAGCTGTCAAACTCGATCTGATAAATCATGCCGCGCGGAATAACCAGATAATCACCGTATTGAAACGGAATGGTTCCCAGCAGCGTCCGTAGTTTGCCGGAGCCACGATGCACAAATAACAGCTCATCGGCATCGGCATTTTTATAGAAATAGTCAGTGAGAGAGTGACGCGGAGCGGCCAACCCGAAAATGAGATCGTTATTGACTAACAGCGGCACCCGGCTTTCCAGAAAGTCATCAGCGGGTTCAATGTTAAAGCCAATCAGCTTTCGGGATAGCATGTTTTTGGCGACCGCCAGCTTTGGCGTTACGTCCACACTGTCCAGTACGTCGCGTACCATCGTAGGGCGATGAACATGATACAGCAGTGAGGACATCCCGTCAAAGCCAATCGTGCCAAACAGTTGCTCGTAATACAAGCCGGATGGTTTACCGTCGCTGCTAGAGGGTTTCTCAAATTGCGTGTGGCGTTTGGGCGGAATCTGGCCAAGGGTGTGGTAGAAAGGCATATCGTTACGTTGATTACTACGGTCGATGAGCCTAAGCCAACCGACCGCAGCAATCGCTTTATTGATGAAGTATATTTATTGCTAAGACAACTATTGTTTAGCGTACAATTATAACGACAACTATTGAAAATGGTATATTGTTTAGAAATAATTTTATTTAAGGGTGTTGCGCAGGATAAAATGGCCTTAAAAAGAGTTAACTAGTAGCAGCCGATTGCTTTTCTCTAATTTTGGCTGAGCAAGGTATGCCAGGCGCGTTCTATTCTGCGCACTTGCCGCGATTAACGACTACTAATTATTGACTAACGACTAACAAATGCAGCCTACGCTTTTGATTCTGGCAGCCGGTATGGGCAGCCGATACGGTGGTATTAAACAACTTGATCAGTTTGGTCCACATGGTGAGACAATCATCGACTATTCATTATTTGATGCCATACGGTCTGGCTTCGGCAAGGTCGTTTTTATTATTAGGGAAGAACTACTGGACGACTTTAAAGAGGTATTCGAGGAAAAGCTAGCCGGAAAAATCGAGGTCGATTATGCGATCCAAGCGCTGACTTCCTATGTGCCAGCCGAAGCAGGTGAGGTAAATCGGACAAAACCCTGGGGAACGGGCCACGCGATGCTATGCGCCAAGAACCATACGCATACTCCCTTTGCCGTTATCAATGCGGATGATTTTTACGGCCTCGAAGCGTTTCAATTAATCAGTGATTTTCTCAAAACCGACACCGACGATGAGCTTCATGCCATGGTGGGGTATGAAGTAAAAAATACCCTGTCTGAAAATGGATCGGTGTCGAGAGGTGTTTGTGAGGTGGCGGAAAATGGGAACCTCATTTCCGTTATTGAGCGAACAAAAATCTATGAAACGGAAAACGGAGAAAGTAGAATTGTTTTTGAAGAAGCCAATGGCCTTACTTCATTAGCCCCTGATACGCCCGTTTCGATGAATTTCTGGGGTTTCAAACCAAGTGTGTTTCCGCTGGTCGAGCATCAGTTTGAAAGCTATGCCATTGCCAATATCAATACGCCTAAGGCAGAGTTCTATATCCCGACGGTGATGACAAATCTCATCGAAACCGATACGGGCCATTGCAAAGTATTTAGAAGCCAGTCGACATGGTTCGGCGTTACGTATCCCGAAGATAAGCCAACTGTTCAGGCAGCTTTGAAAAAACTGCACGACGAAGGAGCTTACCCTGAGAAATTATGGTAAGCAGGATGCGATAAACTGAAAACAAAACCGCCCGGAAACCTTACGCTTCCGGGCGGTTTGTTGTAAAAGAGTTGTAAGAATTACTTCTGCGTAACCCGTATCGCAATTCGGCGATTTTCGGCACGTCCGGTTTCGGTGTCATTCGACGCGATCGGATGCTCTGGCCCATAGCCTTCTGCTTCCATACGCGCTTTCTCAACGCCGAGTTTAACCAGCTCGGCCATTACGTTATCAGCCCGGTCCTGCGACAGTTTTTTGTTGACTTCAGCACTGCCCGTGTTGTCTGTGTAGCCGCCCAATTTGATGTGTACGTTCGGAAACTCTTTCAGAATGTACGCAATATTTGTCAGCTGTTCCTGCGATTCGGGACGTAACGTAGCTTTACCCGTATCGAACAATAACCGGTCGAAGTTGAACCAGGTGGTTTTGTCAACAGGGCGGCTTTTATCTTCAATAAACGTCACCAGATTGTTCTCAATCCCATTTTCAGGAATATTCAATTCATATCCTGATGGAAGTTTCCGCTTGAAGAATGCGCCCAGTTTGGCCGTTGCTTCTTTCAGGGCGATAGCGGCCGAATCCATAGCCGTTCCAGCAGAGCTATCGGCCGAATCAGCCATGTCATGCATGTTAGCCAACGTAGTATCTGTCGTTGATTCGGCTGTGGTTGCTGAGGTTTCGGTATCGCTGTTGCACGAACGCAGAATGAAAAACAAAGCCCCAGCCCCCAGCAATAGCAGTAACCAGGGTAGCCAGCCATTACCCGATGAGCGATTTTCCTCTTCCCGGTAAACGGGTGCTGGGGCCGGACGAGTTGGTGGAACATCGGCTACAGGCGGTGTCACCCGCGTAATGGGTTCAGTATCCGGAGTTAGTAAATCGCCGATTTTACCGCCCAGACCACCGATAAGGCTGAATCCTGGAATGGCGGACAGGAAAGAACGCAGACCCGAGGGAATGGCATTTTGCGCGTAGCTGACTTGACTACTTAATAAGCCGTCTGCCCCGGCAATACCTGTGCCATCAGCGGTTAGTTTTTGGCTTATTAAACTAAGCAGAACAGGCCCGGCAATGTTCAGTATCGACGAAGCTGACGATTGTTTTACGCCACTGTATGACGCAATCGCGCTGGCGACGGCGCCCGACGTATCGCCAAACAAACTTTTGACAATATTGGCTCCTATTGAAAGCAACGTACTGGACTGACTGGCATCGGTAAACAGCTTACTTAGGTGGCTTAAAATGCCTCCATCGGGCGTAATAACTTCATCCGCTGCCCGATTCGGCGTTATTACTTCGCCAACCAGATCCATAATAGCGCTGGTGCCGCCCGGTTCCGCGGCTTTTTGTACCAGCCCGTTTAAAATAGTGGGCAGTGCACCGTCCAGCGCTTTTTGTGTATTCTGATCAGTCTCGCCAAGCAGGTTGCTAACCTGGCTCACAACATCATCACTCAGATAGTTTTTTGCTAACTCAATTAAGTTTACTGCCATAAGAAATGGAGGTTTAAAAGGTTTATGAATATGTACCGAAATGATCGCTCTCAGACGTACCAAAATGAGTTAGCACACTTCTTCAACAGCGATAAGCAGTTAGACGGGGCAGGTTGCTTTCGTCACTGGCAATTGACTGGTTTTATGGAACGTGTCTGTTTCATAACGAAACATCCCCGCTATAGCCTTGAGCCATAGCGGGGATGTTAGTCGTTTGTTTAACGGCAAATTAACTGTTACGTTCTGGGAATTTAGAAACGATACGTTCCGCTTCTTTCGTTAGCTGAGCCGTAATACGAGTAGGATTGACAACGGCATCTTCAACCGCTCCGCGCCAGACTAATTTATGCGTTCGGGCATCAACCATATCCACAACGAGCGTACCGGCTTTATACTGCTCCTGCGTGTACTGATTACCGCCCCAGCCCCACCAGCCGGGTCCCCAACCCCGAAAGCCCCAACGCCCCCAGCCCGCATAAGGCCCATAAAAAGGAGAAGTTGGGTTGGCAACAGTACGTGTTTTGTCTTCCACGAAGAAATGGTAACCGACCAGTAAATCCGGATTGGATTCATTTTGGGTTAAGCCTTTTTCCTGCAATACGCTGCCCATCGTATTTTCTACACTTTGTGTGGCCAACTGATTATAGTAGGCTGGATTCTGGTCAGCTTTGACGTCCGAATCCATCCAGGTAAACGTTTTGTATTTGTTAAAATCAGTGCGGCTGTTGCTGTCAACCGCCACGCGGGGCGAGCAGCCATACCCTAGGGCCATTAGCCCAAAAATTACCAATAAGCGTTTCATAACGTTGTTTATGTTTCTCTCTGAAACGTATTGACTAATCAGAAGGTTTGCATTGATAACGTAACGGTGCTACTGAAGAGCTGGATGTTTTTTGTGCCATTGCGTAGCATCCTGGTATGCTTTTGCTACGGCCAGAATCCGGCCTTCTTCAAATAACTGACCCATGAACGTAATGCTGGTCGGCGTGTTTTGTTTTGAGAATCCATTAGGAAGCACAACGCAGGGATGACCCGTCAGATTCGTCAAGGTCAGATTACCACCCGCGTATGTTGGCGATACGTACACATCGACCTGAGCGGCTTTCAGTTGTGCGGCCATCTCATTAATTAGCTTCGTGCGGGCTCGATTGGCCTGAATGTACTCAACAGCGGGTATAAATCGCGATGATCGGAACGTGTTAGGCCAGGCATTTTTAGTCTGACGAGTCAACTGATCATCCCGACCTGAACGCGTCAATTCATCGAACGATGCCGCTGCTTCGGCACTAAGCAAGAACGAAATCCGACCGGCCGGAACACTCGTTGGCAAGTCAAATGCAACCAGCTCAGCGCCTAAACTACGTAGCGTCTGAAGCGTTAGTGAGTCGTTGGCCCGATTGGGATAGTTGCTTTCAAACGCTTTTTTTACGTAACCAATACGCACACCTTTCAGCGACGTCAGTGGGGCATAGCGGAACGGTGCATTCATAACAGTCGGGTCGTGACTATCGGGGCCGTAGATTGCGTTGAAAACCAGAGCACAGTCTTCAACCGAGCGGGTAATCGGGCCAATTTTATCCATACTCCAGCTCAGTGCCATTGCGCCGTGCCGGCTTACCCGCCCGAACGTTGGCCGTAGTCCGGTAGTACCGCAAATCGTTGAGGGCGAAACAATGGAGCCGAGGGTCTCTGTTCCGATCGCAAACGGCAACAACCCGGCTGATACACTTGATGCCGAGCCCGCAGAAGAACCACTTGAACCGCTGACGGGATTCCAGGGGTTACGGGTCGTACCGCCAAACCAGACATCGCCCATCGCCAGCGCGCCTAAGGTCAGTTTAGCACATAGTACGGCTCCGGCTGCTTCGAGTTTTTGAATAACCGTAGCATCCAGGTCGATGATCTGGTTTTTGTAAGGTTCAGCGCCCCAGGTGGTTTTGTAGCCTTTGGTTGCCAGTAAATCTTTAGCGCCATAAGGAATTCCATGTAAAGGACCTCGGTATTTTCCGGCTTTCAATTCGGCATCGGCGCGTTTGGCCTGAGCCAGCGCCAGTTCGTCCGTAAAGGTGATGACGCAGTGTAATTTGGGGTTGTACGTTTTAAGCCGATTCAGAAAAAACTGCGTTAGTTCAACCGACGAAATCTGTCTGGTGTGAATCAATTGACCCAGTTGCCCAACCGTATAATAGGCCAGGTCGTCGCGGTTGGCTGGGAGCGTAACTTTTACCGAAGATGTTTTAAGGGATGATGGACCCGCTGGTATTGAGAAGCCGGTAGGAAGCGGGTTAAAATACAAAGCTGGAGCGATATCGTTTGGAAGATCAATTTTGCGTAGTGCTTCGTAATTCGTGCGGGCGTTGTTTAAATTGTCGACCATCGAATCGCGTTCGGCCGCTGTAAAATCCAGGTCAAAAAGCGTTGCCGCTACGTCAATCATAGTGGCCGTGACCGGTTTTTTGGTGTCATCGGCGGTGATAAAGGCCCCTAGTAAAAAGCTGCCTACGCAGGCAGTAAGGAGAATAAAGAGTTGTTTCATTGATTGGCTGTTCAGGAGGTATATTACCTAAATTACGCCAATCGGGCGATTAACTGGCCTGTTGCCGTAAAAATTCCTCATGCAGTCGAATCACCTGCGGGATAAGCAACTGACTTTCATCGTTATCAATTACATAGTCAGCAATACGTAATCGTTCTTCATCGCTCACCTGCCGGTTGATAATGTTCAGGATTTCTTCGACTGACCGATGCGGATCGCGTTTTCGAATGCGTTCGATACGTATGTCGATAGGAGCCCGCACCACAATCACTTTATCGAGCGAGTTATGGGCGCCAGCGGCCCGCATGAGTGCAGCCTCTTTCACTACATATGGCTTGTCGGGATGTTCGTTTACCCACGCATCCGTATCACTAAGCACGCGTGGATGAATCACACCGTTGAGTTGCTCAAGCAATGAGGGATTGGTAAATACCTGTGAGGCTACCCAGGACCGGTTATAGCGACCCACTGCATCATAAGCGTTACGTCCCAGCACCCGCATGATGTCGGCTTTCAGGATTGGATCGTGTTCGGTTAACCATTTGGCCCGCTCATCGGCCTCGTAGATCGGAATATCAAGCGCCCGGAATATCTCACAGACAACGCTTTTGCCAGCGCCGATTCCACCCGTTACGCCGATTTGCAGAGGAGAATTCATAAAGAGCGAAAAAGAGACTGCGCAGGCTCGAACGGCAGCCCCTACTGTTTCGTTTTTTCGTTATTAACTGATGGAGAGAGTAATTCGCCAACTTCAAAACTTACCGCAACCCGGTCGGCGCTTGTCTGTAGCAGAGGATGCCGCAACTGATTCAATGGTACTTCCTCATCATAATTATCAAGAATCCGTTTGCGGGGAATTTTCACCAGCATCGTATCCGGAAGGCCGCGCACCAGTTTGGCCGGGCCTTCCACCTGAATAGTTCGCGGAGTAAGATTGATGACGCTCGACACTACGTAACGCGGAGCGAGATTGATGTGCAGACTATCCGCAACGAGCCGAATTGTTTTTGTCAGACGGCGGTCAAAATGAATATCGAGTGTGTCGGCAACTACGTAGTTGACATGAAGTTTTTTAACGTGTTCGGCAACGGTAGCCGCCAGCGAAGCCGTATTAATAACGGATGTCTGCAATGGATTCTTTACTACGTAATTGACGGGCTCCACCCGAAAAGGGAGCCACGAATGACGGAGCAGTCCCCAGCCATCGCTCGACACGTTTACCTGTACCGTACGCGGCAGGGGCGAAGTTGGCGTAAAGAGGGAATCGTTATAAACGAATCGGATAGGATACTCAACGTTAAGTGTATAACCGGGCTTGTTCAGCGCACTTAATAGCCAGAACAGGGCGGCTGCTCCGAGGCAAAGCAACGCCTTGGAAGGCTGAAACGATCTGAGATCCTGAGTTGTATTCACACGTTAGTTATTTCGCTTCTTCGGTCGGCTTAACGCTTGCTTCTCGTGAAATAGAGGATTTTTCAAAAACCATTTTAACCCCCCGGTCTACTTCGAGTGTAACGGTTGTGCCTTCTACGGAAGCAATTTTGCCATGTAAGCCGCCAATCGTCACTACGTTATCGCCTTTCTTTAAATTATCGACAAAGCTCTTCTGGTCCTTTTGTTTTTTCTGCTGCGGACGAATCATGAAGAAGTAAAAAATGCCAATGATACCCACCCACAACAACACATTGTAAATCATGGACGTATTGCCGGCGGGAGCTTGTAGAAGAATCGAGTACATAAAAGTCCTGTTAAAAAGTTTTGATAATCAGGGGCTTAGGTTGCTATTCCGTTTGGGCACGAAATCCCGAACCGGCAACAGACTATAAGCGAAATTATGAGGTTTTACCGGAATCGGATTTTGGATTTACCATTGCCTTAAACTGCAGGTCGGTGGTAGCTGGTTCGGTATTAGCAAAAATGGTAATGGTTTTACTCTGCTCGCCACTTTTTCCCCGGCTGTTGAAGCGTACACGTACCGACGACTTCTCGCCCGGTGCTACTGGTTCGTGCGGCCAATCGGGGGTAGTGCATCCACAGGAAGCGGTGATGTTATTAATAATCAGCGGAAATTCTCCCGTATTGGTAAACGCAAAAACATGCTCTACCGTATCGCCTTCGGTGAGCGTACCAAAATCGTAAATTCCTTTTTCGGCAAACGTAATAACAGGACGCTTGGCCGATGCCGTAGCCTGGGCTGCCTGCCCCTGCTGACGATTGTCACAGCTGAACTGCCCAAAACTGATACCCGCCACGGCGATAATGAGCAGCCAATTTCTGAGGTGCATTTTTTTGATTAGTTGTAGAGTTGCACAGTTATAAAGCGATTCGCCGTTGCGGTTTTAGAGTTAAGTAGCCATACAACCGCAACGGCGAACCGGTTTATAACTGTACAACTTTATAACCTTGTAACTTCAAATATCAGGCGTTCTGCTGCTTAATCTGAGCCATCAGACGGTCAACGTCTTCCAGGAGTTTTTCCGCTTTCTCGCGGGCGTCATTGACAACCCGCTGCCCTTCATTTTTCGACGAATTTTCGGGCAAGTCAGCCGAATTGCCCAGGTCTTCCAGCAATTGATTAATCTGGTCTCTGTATTTCGACAACCGGAATGAGAGCCGGTCGCGGGTGATCTTGCCTTTATCGGGGGCATACAACAGTCCGAATGCAGAACCGATCAGAACACCGGTTAGCAGAAACGTTAAATCACGTCCAAGTCTGTTCATTTCTTTAAATTATAAAGTTGTAGGGTTATGAAGTTGTAGAGTTATACAGACAACTTTATAACCGCAACGGCGGACCGTCTTACAACTTTACGACTGTATAACTCTATTTATTGTCTAATAGACCTCGGCCGCTCTTGCGCAGACGCCCGGAAGCCTGAAGTTTTTCGGATAGATTATCCAAAATTCCGTTGACAAATTTACCGCTTTTGGGCGTACTATACGCTTTTGCCAGCTCGATATATTCATTAATCGTTACTTTCACCGGAATGTTTGGGAAGTTGAGTAATTCGCAAACAGCCAGTATCAGAATGATTTTATCGAGTAAAGCGACCCGTTCTACGTCCCAGTTTTTTAGCTGTTCCGACAGAAGTTGCTCATAATCTGTGTGGTTATCGAGCGACTTGTTGAACAACGTATTTAAAAAGAATTCGTCTTCCTCCCAATCATCCGTTAACGGCTCAAGTTGCAAACCTGTTGGGCCTTGTGCCGATTTGAGCGTACGAATTGCCAGCCCCCGAACTACTTCACTGTTCTCGGTCCAGCTTAAGTCGATTTCGGCGAGGTGGTCACGAATCACTTCATGCTTAAAAATCAAGGTACGTAGTACGTATTGAACCAGCGCCTGGTCTTCGTCAGCTGTATGGGTTTGCTGTGCGCAATACGCCCGGTACGTATCGTCGGTTTTCAGCACTTCACGTAGCGCCTTCCGAACAAAAGGAAGATCGTCGGTCCAGGAAATACCGTGTCGTACAGCTTCGTTACGTAGCGGCTGGAGATTTGCCAGTGCCTGAATCACCGTATTGTCATTCAGGTCCGACTCGAACGGAAAAGGTGTTTCGTCGGGGTCGCGGTATTGACGTTCCCGGTCGATGCGGGCGGCATGACCCAGTTCGATGAGCAACAGTAAAATTCGTAAATAATCGTCGTAGATGCCGTTGACCTGCTTGATCATCATCTGCGCCAGGTGCTGACGATCTTTCTTGAATCGACTCTGGAAAAAAATGAAACCGTCGTTAGCCGCTTTGAGTACCTGTTTGGGGGCGTCTTCATCCTGAGCGGGCTGACTGGTTTTGATGGCTTCCTCAAACAGTAACGCTGCGAGTTTTCGATAGCCCTCCAACTGCCGCTTATTCTGCGGTTCCATCGAGTTTAGATCGGGCTGGAAGAGTTCATTGATGCCGTCAAGGGCTAATTGCTGATTGGAAAATTCGGCCTGTCGGAGGGCATATAATGCCTGCATGACCTTTATTCGGAGTAGTCGCCTGTTGAGCATCCGCCTAAATCTAAAAGCTACCGGTATGAAAAAGAACTGTCTGTATTACGGGTGCAAAATTAGGTAAATTTAGGCAAAGGGGCAAGGGGAGAGTAGTGGGCCTGGGGTTCGGGGCGTAGAGTAAAAGCGATAGTCTATTTTTTTACCCTATGCCCCGAACCCCAGGCTCACTGCTGCTTTGCAACTTTTCCGGCGCCCTGTCAGTTACGAAAAAAAGTTGTTGGCCGCACAGTGAAAGCACTTTCCTATCTTAATAAATATCTCCTTAAATATAAGTGGTACCTGATTCTGGGGACTGTTTTTACGGTCATCTCTAATCTGTTTGGTATTTTTCCGGCCCAACTGGTACGTTATGCGCTCGATCTGGTCCGCGAAACGCTGGATGTTTATTATCTCTACGACAAATCGCCCCTGCAATCGGGTTTATACAGCGTTTTTTCGGTTAGTATTCTCTTGTTTGGCGTACTGACGCTCGTGATGGCGTTGCTGAAAGGATTCTTTCTGTTTCTGGTACGTCAGACGCTGATCGTGATGTCACGGCATGTAGAATATGATCTGAAAAATGAAATTTATGATCACTATCAAACCCTGCCACTCAGTTTCTACCGCCAGCATAATACCGGCGATTTGATGGCCCGGATTTCGGAAGATGTGAGTAAAGTCAGAATGTACGTAGGGCCAAGCATTATGTACGGCCTGAACCTGATTGTGCTGTTTGTGCTGGTAATCACTTATATGGTCAGCATAAACGCCCGGCTGTCGTTGTACGTACTGTTGCCCTTGCCGATTCTGTCGGTTGCTATTTACCTGGTCAACAATATTATCATTCGTCGGTCGGAAGAAATTCAGCGGAGTCTGTCGCGGTTATCGACGTACGTGCAGGAAGCCTTTTCGGGTATTCGCGTGCTGAAAGCCTTTGTTCAGGAAAATAACTCGGCGGCAAAATTTGAAATCGAGAGTGACGAATACCGGGCAAAATCGCTGGGGCTGACGCGCGTTGATTCGCTTTTTTTTCCGATTGTGGCCATTCTGGTCGGGTTGAGCAATGTACTGGTTATTTACGTCGGTGGTCAGGAAATCATCGCCGGTCGGCTGACTCCCGGCAACATTACCGAGTTTATTCTGTACGTAAATATGCTGACGTGGCCCGTGATGGCGCTCGGCTGGACAACCAGCCAGACCCAGCGGGCGGCTGCTTCGCAGCAACGTATCAATGAGTTTCTAAGCATCAAAACCAACATCGTCTCGCAGAAGAACGTAGCGCATACGATCAAGGGCGATATTGAATTTAAAAACGTTCGGTTTGTTTATCCCGATTCAGGAATTATTGCCATTAAAGATTTCTCAATGCGCGTTCGGGCGGGCGAAACCGTAGCGATTCTGGGTACTACGGGTTCCGGCAAAAGTACGCTGGCCAACCTGCTGACGCGGATGTATGACGTAACGTCGGGTGAGATTCTGATCGATGGGATTCCGATCAAAGATTACAATTTGACCGCACTACGGGAGCAGATGGGCTACGTACCACAGGACGTATTTCTGTTTTCGGAAACGATCAGTAATAACGTTCGCTTTGGAAAACCTGATTTGCCGCAGGAACGGGTAGAGCAGGCCTTACGTGACGCTGATCTGTACCAGAACCTACTGGGCTTCCCCGAGCAGTTCGATACACGCGTGGGTGAGCGGGGTGTTACGTTGTCGGGCGGACAGAAACAGCGGCTGAGTATTGCCCGCGCCATTGCCCGCGATCCGAAAATTCTGATTCTGGACGATTGTCTGTCAGCCGTAGATACGAATACTGAAAACATCATTCTGAACAATCTTCAACGCATCATGGCCGACCGTACGTCGGTGGTGATTTCACATCGCGTATCGTCGGCCAAACTCGCCGACTACATCATTATGCTGGATGAGGGCGAGATTATCGAACAGGGCACCAATGAGGAGCTGCTTGCTCTGAACGGCGCTTACCGTGAACTTTACGAAAAACAGTTGCAAACGGAGGAAGTATAATCATTACATTCCCTGTCAGTTGCGTATTAATAGAAAACGCCCCGGAAGATTTACAAGTCTGTGTAAATCTTCCGGGGCGTATAATTTATTCCAATACCCTGTTAATTACTTAGGGAATCACAAGCCGAAACTGACGAAGCTGCCCTCGTTCGGATACGGTCAGGATGTAGATACCGGATGGCAGCGGCTGAGCTGGCTTTAGGCTGAGGCTACCGGCACTGCTGCTCAGAGTTTGCAGCCCACACGCCTGGCCCTGGGCGTTGTAGAGATTGACTAAGGCCGTTTTGGGTTCGTCGAGTCTGAGCGTGAAGGAACCATCGCGGCTTACCGGGTTGGGATACACTCCATAGCCATCCGTACGTAGTACCACCGACAGAGCGGGGAAAACGGTGAACGTACCGTCCTGATCGACTTGCCGCAGGCGGTAGAAGCTGGTGCCCTGGTAGGGGGCCTCATCGGTGTAGCTATAAGCGCGGCTGTGAAAAGAGTTGCCTTCTTTAGCCTTAATGCGGGCAACTGGTTCAAAGCCAACCAGGTCTTTGCTACGTTCGAGCAGGAAGTGGCTGTTGTTACGTTCGATGGCGGTTGCCCAGTGGAGTTGGACGGCCTGATTGTTCAGAATGGAAGCTGTGAACGAACGGAGGCTGATGGGCAAGGGACTGCCACAGCCGTTGGTGAGGTTGATGGTATTGGTCAGCACCACGCAGGAGCCTAACGAGACCTCGGCTGCATAGGTTCCGGCATCGGAAGTCTGAATGCTGGGGAAATCGAGCGTATAGCTGGTTGCTCCGGGAATGGGGTTGCCATCTTTGAACCACTGATAGGTGGCGCCGGGTGTGTCGTTGACCGAAAGCTGGAAGCTCTGACCGGGGCAGGGCTGGGTCTGGGCTGAAGAAAGCACAACCGGTTTGGCATTGCTGAACGACGACGTGAAGTTGGTGCCGCGCCCGCATTCGTCGGTGACGGAGAGTACGTATGTTTTATTTGGGTCGAGGTTGTTGAAGATGTTGCTGGTCTGCGGCCCGGCCACGAGAGGCCCCGTAAGCGAACCTTCATTGAGCGAGTACTGATAGTCTGTAGCGCCCTGAGCGACAGCGACAATCGTGCCGGTGGTGCCGCAGGCCGAGGTAAATAAACTCTGACTCAGATTGAGCAGGGAGGATGAGAGAGTGACAGGCTTCTCGACATAGCAGGTGTTAACTGTCTGAGATACCCGAATGGTGTAATCGCCTGTCGGCAGGGCATTGATAGTACTGGCCGGAAATGTTATGATTATCAGAGAGTTTCCATTACTACCAACATATTCAGTACTTACCACCTGACCGGCAGAGTTGACCAATTGGGCTTGTTTAGCAGTAGAACTCGGCATACTTTCCTGAGCGGTAACGACCAGATTACCAGCACAATCGAAGGCATAAGTAAAGCTCAGTGTATAGGGTGAGAGGGTAAGAGACCGCTCAACCGACTGTCCGCAATTATCAGTAAAACGAATGGTGTAAGAGCCGGGAATTACATTATAAAACCAAGATAGAACAGGCTGATACTGCACGGGTGCCACTGCCGTTTGCCCTGCCGGAGCACTAACCATGCTAAACGTACCGGGTACGCTTGCGAGAGCAACAATACTGGCATTGCCGGGGCAGGCGTAAGTGGAATTATACTCTAAACTAAGACTGGGTGGGCTACTGACCGGCGTGGTTCCGGTTGTGCAATACACCTGTCCGCAATAGCGCACGCAAACATTATAGGTACTGTTGTAAGGCAAAGTAATGGGAAATAAGGTGCCACCGCTGGGAACCTTAGTTTGCCAGGTAGTGCCGCCATCGGTCGAGTATTCAATGGGGTTCCTGTCACCCAGGGAATAATGTATATAATTTTCAAAAGGACAATTCGAATCCAGGGTAAAACCGAATCTCATATCGACACCGGTACAGGTTGAATTTGAGAATCCTAACTCTTTAAAGGAAGGTGCGCAGGGTTTTTGAAGCGTCTTACTGAAAGTAAATACCTGTCCGCAGGCATTTATAAAGGTAAACATAAATGTTTTGGGCCAGTTGCCTATATTGTCGGGAAATGCGCCACTCCCTACTGTACCTAATTTGGAAATAGGAAAGTCAAAGGATACGATAGGATAAGTAGGGTCGGGTACGATTAAAGGGGCAGTTGTGCCATCAGGATAGGTAACAGTCAACTGGGTAGCTGGGTCAGCGATAAATCTATCAGTAAAAAAATAGAGCTGGCCCCGTATTTGATCGCAGGGAATATACGTTAAGGAAAAACTTTGGAATGGATTAGGATCGGAAGGCGCAAAAGCCGGTACTGTCACAGACTGCGTGACGAAGCTACCGCAGGCATCATACACCCGTACAAAATAGGTGCCTGCCGCCAGACCACTGAACTCGTTTGAACTTTGTTGAGGCCGCACTGGGCTACCAACCGGCTCCGTGTCGTTGAGCGAGTTGACTAAGGCGTATTGCAGGGGCTCAACACCACCATTTGCCGACACGGTAAGTCTGCCGTTATTGCATTGAGATGGCGAAGGTGTAATACCGTTGATGACCGGTTGGTTATACACCCCCCCCACCGTTACCTGCTGGGTAAACTCAGGGCTGAAGCCCGCCGGGTTGGTGCACACCGAGCGGATACGTAGGGTATAAACCGTGTTGTTGCCTGTTACGTTGGTAAGCAGGGCTGCATCCTGAAAGGGCTTAACCTCAACCGTGTTGGCCTGGTTGTACAACGCATACTGATAGGTGCCGCTGCCACCTGCCACTGAGGTAACGTTGATGCTGCCCGTGCCGGGGCATGTTTGGTCTGTGATGGTTTGGGTCGAAGCGGTGGGCGCATCGCACTGGGCAAAAGCACTACGTAAAGGGCTGAGTAATAGCAGTAAAACCAGATAACGAAGAATAGGGGGTAAAGAAACTTGTGTCATAAAAACAGGTTATTGTGTGAAAAAAAAAGTTCACCTTGCCACAGCAGGAAAGTTGCCGGAATGGTATTGTGCGTAAAGTTTAAAAATGTATATAAATTTATATATGTTATTATATTCAATAATTAATTATTCTTCAGATATAACTTCATCCAAATGAATTGCCTGTACGTATTGAGCGAGGAGTAGTTACAGGTAAATCTGATTCAGGACGGGGTGTTACGTTGTCAGGCAGGTAGAAACAGCGGCTGAGCATTACCCGCGGCCCGAACTGTCTGATTTTAGACGATCGACCTTAGTCCACGGATACCAATACGAAAAAATTAGTTTATACAATCTGTACCGTATCAGGACCAACTGTACCGAGAAATCTACAAGAAACAGTTACAGACCGAGAAAGTGTAAAGTCCAGTCAGTTTGCGGGTACGTATCGGTTAAAATTCCTTCAGGGCCGGGGCCGCGGGCGACTTTAGGGGTTTGATAGTTTCTTTCCGTTAGTTATTGACCTGTTCCCGCCAGTTATTCATTCGGCCAGATTCCAGAGTGTGAAGACGTATATATTTATGGTGTTTAATCAATTACATCAAAATAATAAACCTCCATACCATGAACCTGGTCAGCACGTCATCAGAAAATACTATTCAACCTTACCGTAATCCCGGCCTGAACAAAATCTACAATTTACTCTTCTGCGATAACGTCGATCTTTATAAGTCAGAGACTCAATCCGCTGATTATCCGTGGAGTATTCTACTTTCCGATAGCCCGGATCCGAAGGCACTGATGGCCGTTGCGGCTGACGGATCGCTGGAATCCCGGCAAAAGATGCTTGCCTACAATCGGCTTTTGGCCAAAGGTTTTCCAATAAATTCAAGAGTGCTTTTGGGGGTCATTATTGAAGTGGGCCTGGCTGATGGACTCGATGTGTTAGCCGCGTTCCATGATGGAACCTGCCGATATATTAATCATTCAGAAAATGTGCTGATCTGGGACACGCAAACCGAACAATCGAACCAATTAGTTAGCCAGCTTTTTGCAGATAGCATAGGCGTTGTCAGCCGAATTGGTCCCTGGGATAAGGAACGTACTACGTTTCCGGGACAGGGTATGGTCAAGCTGACGTTTCTGGTTTCGGATGGGCTTTATTTCGGACAGGGGCCATTTAGTGTTTTGCAAAACGACGCTATGGGAGGGCCTGTAATTAACTCCGGTATTCAGTTAATGAGCTATTTAATCGATCAGACCAATCAACAGTAAAACAAATTCAGATACGCAATACGTCAAAAAAAGCCAGACTAAATAACTGGCTTTTTTATTATAAGCAGACATGCGGGGGCTGGGTATTTTTGTTGTCGCTTAGACTTCTCTGGAAAACCCCACCTAACTCATGAAAAGAATCGTATGCTTTACTGTGGCGTTTACTTGCCATATTTTTTTAGCAGTGCAGGCGCAAAACTGGTATAAAGGCAATCTGCATACGCACTCACTCTGGAGCGATGGCGACGACTATCCTGAGATGATCATGGACTGGTATAAAGCCAGTGGCTATCAATTCGTTGGTTTGTCGGATCACAATGTTATACAGGATATTGAGAAGTGGGTAAACGTACCGCACCAGCCCGATCGCCGACGGACTTTTGACCGGTATCTGCGCACGTTCGGGCCCGATTGGGTAACGTACCGGAAAGGCCCGAATGACTCCCTCAAAGTCCGGCTGAAAAAGCTCGATGAATACCGCAGTTATTTTGAAGAGCCGGGTAAGTTTTTGATTATCAAAAGCGAAGAAGTGTCGACTGGCTATCAGGGAAAACCCATTCACATGAACGTAACGAATGTGCAGAACCTAATTCGCCCGCAGCCCGGCAACAGCGTAGCCGAAGTGATGCAGAATAACATCGATCTGGTGATGGCGCAACGGCGGCAGACGCATCAACCCATGTTTCCGCACATTAATCACCCCAACTTTTACTACGCTATTAAGGCCGAAGACCTGATGAAACTTAGGTATGAGCGCTTCTTTGAGGTTTTTAATGGGCATCATCTGGTAAATAATTACGGCGATAGTACGCACGAGGGTACTGAATCGATGTGGGATAAAATTAACCTGCACTTTCTACAGCAGGGCCGGCCACTGCTGTATGGTCTGGGCACCGACGACAGCCACAATTATTACTTTTTCGGCCCATCCTTCAGCAATTCCGGCCGGGCGTGGGTGATGGTCAACGCGCCTGAACTATCACCACGCGCATTGATTGAATCGATGGAGGCCGGGCGGTTCTACGCGACGTCGGGCGTTACGTTGAAACAGCTTCCTCAGGTTGGCAAAAGTTTGGTTGTGCGGGTGAAACCCGAATCGAACGTAACGTATCGAATTCAGTTTTTCGGCGTCCGGAAAGGGAAGCAGCAGGCTGAATTGTTGCGTGAAGTAACGGATACCACCGCTACGTACACGCTGCCGGATGATGTCTGGTTCGCCCGGGCCAAAATCATTTCCAGCAAGTCGAAGTACAATCCGTTCATGCCGGGCGATGTCGAAACGGCCTGGACTCAGCCCGTTGCCCAAACGCATGTACCGCTGATGCTGGCTAACGTAGTGCCGTTGCCCAACGCACATGCACATAACGATTATGAGCAGTCGCGGCCGCTTTGGGACGCGCTCGACAACGGATTTACCAGTGTAGAAGCAGACGTTCATCTAATCAATGATACGTTATACGTAGCGCATAACCGGCCCGCGTTTCCCAATCCGGCATCGACGCTTGAAAATCTGTACCTCAAACCACTAGCGGAGCGTATTCAGCAGAATAAGGGCCAGGTAATGGCTGGTTACGACGGACCCTTTTACCTGATGATCGACGTCAAAACCGATGCTGACAGTACGTACCGCGCGCTGGAAAAACTGCTGCAACGATATCAATCGCTGCTGGCAACAGGCAAGCGTAGCAAAAACCAGAAAGGGGATGTTCTGATCGTGTTATCAGGAAATCGATCTGTGTCGGCAGCAACAAAAATGAAGAGCCGCTACGTATTGCTTGATGGTCGCGCTATGGATCTGGGAAAAGGTTATGCACCGGCAGTCATGCCGCTTATTAGTGATGCATACGACAATCAGCTTAGTTGGCGTGGAAAAGGTGATATGCCTGCGGGTGAATTTCAGAAGTTGAAACAGCTAGTCGAACGTGTGCATCGGGAAGGGAAAAAACTGAGGCTCTGGAATAGCCCCGAAGATCCGGTCGTATGGGCAAAGCTACGCGAAGCAGGCGTCGATTTTATAAGCACCGATCAACAGGAATTACTACGTGATTTTCTATTACAACGGGCTCAGTAATCAGTGAAATTACGATTCTGATCTCTCGAATACCAGCACAGCACCCCTGTATGGATACCTGACAAGTTTTGTTGATTAAACGGCGTAGGTTACTTTTTAATTTAATTTAAAATTAAGGTCTGAGTAAGCTAAAAATTAGAGAAAAATTCTGCACTTTTCGGACCCAGAATCATTTTTCTTTTTCAAAACAACTTATTCACTTAATTTTTACCATAACCTATGCTTAAACACATACTTTGTTGTATTCTGATGGTCTTGGCTGTCTCCGGCCCGCTGTGGGCGCAGGATAGACAGGTGACCGGCACGCTACGTGATGAGCAGGCCCAGGCTATTGCTGGAGGCAACGTAGTAATCAAGGGTACTACACGTGGTACCACAACTGATGCAGCAGGTGAATTTCGATTAACCGTTCCAACCGGAAATGTTGTACTAACCGTATCGTCAGTTGGGTACACTTCAAAAGACGTTCCACTCTCAGCAGGACAATCGCAGATCGATGTAACCTTAACAGCGGATGAGCGCCAACTAGGTGAAGTAGTTGTAACGGCTTTAGGGATTAAGCGGGAGGCAAAGGCCCTGAGCTACGCAACCCAAACCATCAAGCCGACTCAGATTAACGAGGTGCGCGACGGAAACGTACTAAATACGTTACAGGGAAAAATTGCAGGGGCTTATATCACGCAGGGCTCAGGTGGACCAGGAAGCGGTTCGCGGATTGTGTTACGTGGCAACCGATCTATTCAGGGTACCAACAACGCCCTGATGGTAGTAGACGGTGTTCCGATTAACAACAGCACGTTCGGGCAGGCTACCAGCGACTTCGGGAGCGTAGCTAACTCCGATGGCGCTTCGAACATTAACCCCGACGACATTGAGAACGTAACAGTGCTACGTGGTGCATCAGCGGCTGCGCTGTACGGTAGTCAGGCGGCTAACGGGGTTATTCTGATTACAACCAAGCGCGGGAAATCGGGGCGTATATCGGTTGATCTTAACTCCGGGGTTGCGGTCGACAGACCGTTTGCATTGCCGATGTTACAGAATCAATACGGTCAGGGTGTTGGTGGAAAGCTGGACCCGGCCGTAGGAGCCAGTTGGGGAGCGGCCATGACAGGTCAGTCCTATACCAATTACCTCGGTAATGCGTCTACCTATTCGGCTCAGCCTAACAACATTCGGGATTTTTTTCGGACGGCTGTCAGCTTCAACAATTCCATCGGGATTACGGGTGGTTCAGAGCGGTCGCAGACGTATTTGTCCTACACCAACAATACGTTACAGGGAACCGTACCCGCCAATAACCTAACGCGTCATACGATTAACCTGCGGTTGTCCAATCAGATCAGCTCGAAGTTGTCGACCGACGCCAAGGTGACGTACATTAATCAGTCGGTGTTAAATAAGCCACGGACGGGTGAGGAAAACGCACCCGTGATTGATCTTTACCAGATTCCCCGTAACGTTAGCCTGAGTGATGCCCAGCAGTACTCGGCGCCCAATGCGTTCGGGCAACCAACGCCAACGGCCTGGCCATCAACGCTATCGTCTATCTATCAGAACCCCTATTGGGTTGTCAATCAGACGGCTATTAATCAGTACCGTGATCGGATTATTGGGTTCGTGCTGGCGAAGTATCAACTGACGGATTTCCTGAGTATTCAGGGACGGGCTAACCTCGATAAATACTTCGATAAAAACGAGGAAAGCTATGCGCAGGGCACCATTTTGTGGGCCAATCAGGCGGGGGGTAAGTTTTCCCGGAATAACATCGTCAATACGCAAAGCTGGTATGATCTGTTGATCGAAGGAAAGAACAAACTTGGTGCTGATTTCTCCCTGGATTATCAGGCAGGTGCCATTATTCAGGATACGCGTTACCAGTCGACTAATGCGCTGGCGGATGGTTTGAACGTACCGAACCGATACAACCTGAATTTTGGTACGAACCAAAGTCTGACCGATGATTTTACCCGTATTCAGACTCAGTCGTTATTCGGACAGGCATCACTAGCCTGGCGGGACGCTATTTTCGTGAATGCCAGCCTACGTAACGACTGGTCGTCTACGCTGCCAAAACCGTACTCGTTCCAGTATCCGTCGGTAGGAGCGTCTGTCGTGCTGTCGGACCTGCTGAAAATGTCGGGCGCGTTGTCGTTCCTGAAGCTGAATGCGTCTTATGCACAAGTGGGTAATGGGGCTGATGCGTATCTGTTGCAGACAAATTACTCGTATAGCCAGGGCGCTGGTTCCGGGTTTATTAGCCGGGATGGTACGCAGGCTATTGGTAATCTGAAGCCTGAGATTACGAAAAGTCTGGAAGTTGGAGTCGACGCACGTTTCCTGAGCAATCGCTTGGGTGCAACGATTACAGCGTATAAGACAAACTCAATTAACCAATTGCTCAAGCTAGGGCTGGCTCCGGCTTCTGGCTTCCGGGATCAGTATATCAACGCGGGCGACATCCGCAACATGGGTCTTGAAGTGGTGATCAACGGAACGGCTATCAAAACGGACCGCTTCAGCTGGGATCTGACGCTCAATATGGGCTTAAACCGTAACAAAATCATCAGCCTGTCGCCGGATATTAAAACGGCCTTTTTGTCAGGCGGTTACGGCCGGTCGGCGTCTCCCATTGTGCAGGAAGGCGGATCGTATGGTGATCTGGTGGCTTATCGCTGGCTGAGAGATGCGGGAGGAAATTACGTCGTTTCTTCGCAGTCGAGTAGTGCTACCGTGACGCAGGGCTCCGTTACCTCAACCGGATTGCCGGTTGCTACGAAAGACCAGGAATACCTTGGCAACTTTAACCCAAAAATGCTGCTGGGCTTTACCAACACATTTACATTTGGCGGCTTGTCGGTTCGTTTGCTGGTCGATGGCCGGGTAGGCGGTGTTGCTGTGTCGGGTACCGAAATGAACCTGGCGTTTAGTGGTATTCCGGAAGTTACGGCGCAAAAACGCGAAGGTGGCTGGGTGTTGC
>NZ_JBMDWV010000067.1:0-11035 GCF_048594605.1 Spirosoma sp. | reverse complement strand
GGGGGGGGGGGTTGGGGTTTGGGGCATGTGTTAAAACCTTCATATACAATTACCCCCTCGCCCCCGAACCCCATGCCAACTAATCCTCTTTCAACACATACCCCATACCAGGGCGCGTGTGAATTAATTTCGGTTCAAAATCGCGATCGATTTTTTTTCGAAGGTAATTGACGTACACTTCCACTACGTTGGTTCCCGGATCGAAATTCAGGTTCCAGACCGTTTCGGCCAGGTCAATTTTAGAAAGTACCCGCCCTCGATTTCGCATCAGGTACTCCAGGAGGGCAAATTCGCGGGCTGTTAAATCGATGGGTACGTTATCCCGCCTAACATCTTTTGCTGTTACGTTGACGGTTAGATTAGCTACCTGCAATATTTCTTCAGTAATCGGCCGGTCTACGGTTCGGGCCACGCGTCGGAAGCACGTAGCCACCCGAGCTACCAACTCCCGGAAATCGAACGGTTTAACCAGATAGTCGTCGGCACCAAGCGAAAGACCTTCTACTTTGTCTTCAATTTCGCCCAGCGCTGTGAGCAAAATAATTGGAAGCTGCGGCTTTTCAGCCCGTACACTGCGGCATACTTCGAATCCGCTCAAACCCGGCAGATTGATATCCAGAATCAACAGGTCGACATCTGTCTGTAAGGCCATTTGACGTCCGTTGAGCCCTTCATAAACAACTTCCGTGGTGTAACCTTCTTCCTGAAGTCCCCGGCTGATGTTTTGAGCAATGCGTCGGTCGTCTTCAATAATCAAGATTTTCTTCATGTGACGCTAATTACGTGAAATCAGAACGTTATGCTTCAATTGTTCATTGCTGCTGCGCTTATGCAGAGGAGCAGCTAAGTAGATTGTGTAACACAAACATAATGATTTAGGTTACTGCTGATCTGTAGACTAAATCTTGATTATATGTAATATATACTTTTTATAGTAACAATTTATAGCGCTTTTGTAAGTATAGAAGCCCCTGTTAACGCCTTTTTAATCTGACAGATTACTACTGTCAGGTTCAATATATACTCAACTTTTTCTCGAATGAAGACCTAGACCTGTTCCCTTTTCTGGCTTTATCCAACCGGGTGGCCCTGACTGCCTCTGCTTCGCAAAACTCCTTCAGGAGTGGGTTATGTACGAGTGTTAACTCCTAAACTAATTTTCTAAAAACCCATGGAAAATGCTTTATCATTCTTTATAACCGTTATTACCAAGCGGTTATGGCTATTTCTCATTATAGGGTTCGTCATCAGTATGGATGGCTATGCAACGGACAATCCCAAGGCCTTTCGGGTGCGTGGGGTAGTCAGAGATGCGGCCGGTACTGGCTTACCCGGTGTCAATGTGGTTGAAAAAGGAACCAGCCGTGGATCAACGACAGATGCGAGCGGGGCCTATCAGGTAGAGGTACAAACGGCCACAAGTACCCTTGTTTTCAGTTCAATCGGCTATGTGGCTCAGGAGGTCGCAATCGGCAATCGGGAGGTTGTCGACGTAACAATGCAGTCCGACAATCGAAATCTTGATGAAGTGGTTGTGATTGGCTATGGTACGGTACGTAAAAGTGACCTGACGGGTTCTGTAGCGGCTATTAAAGGCGAAAAGCTGCTTGACCGGCAGGCGGCTAACGTAGCGCAGGCGCTACAGGGACGAATTCCCGGCGTTGATGTCGGTGTCAATTCATCGGCTCCCGGTTATCAGCCGCGCGTTCGTATCCGGGGCGTAGGGTCTATTAATTCGAGCCTTGACCCGCTCTATGTTGTGGATGGTATTATCGGTGTAACGAACGCGAACTTGCTGAATCCTAATGATATTGAATCGCTGGAAGTGCTGAAAGATGCTTCGGCAACGGCTATCTACGGAGCGCGTGGGGCAAACGGCGTTATTATTATCACTACCAAGCGCGGCAAGTCAGGCCAGACGCAGGTGTCGTACGATACGTGGGGCTCCTACATCACACCCGCCAAATATCTCGGTCTTCTGAGCGCTGATGAGTTCATGAACGTGTACAACAAAGCCTTCGATAATGCAGAAAAGCATGATCCGCAGGGCTTTAAGGATGGCAAATACATTCGAAACCTGCCGAAAGACTTCCCGAACCTATTCGACGCCAGTGGGAAGCCGTTGTACAACACCGACTGGGAACGAGAGATTTATAAGCCCGCTTTTGCGCAGAATCATGAACTGGGCGTACGGGGCGGAACTGAAAAAACGTCGTACAGTCTCTCGCTGGGCTATACCGATCAGGGCGGTTTGATGCGCAATTCCTGGTTCAAACGGTACGCTGCCAAGTTCACCCTCGATAGTGATGTAAAGAAATGGTTAAAGCTGGGTGGAAGTTTGTTCCTGAACCGGACGGTGCAGCGTGAAGTTGATGATGGCTCGGGCGGCTTGAACGTACCACGTATGGTAATGGAAGCGCTGCCAATTCTGCCCATTAATTATCCGGACGGAAGCTGGGGACGTAACAAAGACTGGCCGGGCATGGAAGGCGGAGAAAATCCGGTACGTATCACCGAACAACGGCAGCGATTTAATCCAAAAAATCAGATGCTGGGACAGATCTACTCCGTTCTGACATTTAACCCTGCTCTGACACTACGTACCAATTTTAGCTACGAGTTGAAGTTCGAGAAGAATAATTACTACTCCGGTCGTGATCTGAACGCATTATCGGCTGACCAGAAGGGCGTTGCCGATATCTGGAGCAATCAGGAATATTACTGGCAGTTTGAAAACTACCTGAACTACAACAAAACCTTCGCTACCAACCATACGGTTTCGGCGCTGCTGGGGCTGTCGTGGCAGAAGCGGAACTGGGAACGATACTTCGCAGCGGCCGAGAATTTCATCGACGATTTCTGGGGATGGCACAATCTGGGTGTAGGCACTACGTTGCGGACTCCCTCATCAGAAGATCAGGAATGGTCGTTGAATTCCTATTTCGGTCGGTTGAACTATAGCTACAAAGACAAATATCTGGTAACGTTTACGGGACGCTATGATGGCGCATCGAAATTTGGGATAAACAACAAATTTGCGTTTTTCCCATCGGCGGCTGTTGCCTGGAACGTCAGTCAGGAGGAGTTTCTGAAAACGAATCCGGTTATCACCAATCTGAAACTGCGGGCCAGCTACGGCAAAACGGGTAACCAGGAAATTGGGCAGTATCGGTCGCAGCAGTTCCTGAGCACAGGTACGGTTTTGCTGGATGGAAAACGCCAGACGGGGATCTGGCGCGGGTCGTTCGGGAATCCCGATCTGCGCTGGGAATTCACGAATCAGCTGGACATTGGCGCCGACATTGGTCTATGGAATAACCGGCTGGATTTGACCCTTGACTATTACCACAAGATTACGAAAGATTTGCTGCTGGATGCGCCCATTCCCTGGTCGACGGGCTTGAGCGTAGTTACGCAGAATATCGGTTCGGTTGAAAACAAAGGGTTTGAAGTCGGTATCAATTCACGGAACATCAGTACCGATAAGTTTAGCTGGTCAACGAATGTTGCTTTCTCGACCAATAAGAACACGATTCTGAGGCTCGGGACGAACAACGACGATATTTTTCCCGGCCCCTGGTTTTTAGGGCAAACCAATATTCTGCGCGTTGGCGAATCTATCGGTACCTTCTGGGGACGTAAGCGTTTAGGTACGTTCAGTACGTCGGAGGCTGATCTGGCGGCCAAATTCAACCGATTGCCGGGCGATATCAAATGGGCGGATCTGAACAACGACGGCAAGATCGACGGTTCCGACGAAACGATCATCGGGCGGATGTATCCGAAGTGGAATCTGAACGTGGGCAATACGTTCCAGTTCGGCAAGTTCGATCTGTCGTTCGATATCCGGTTCGTAATGGGTGTCAATACGTTGAACGCTACAAAACACTCGGTAGAAGACCGCCAGGCTATCGCCAGCAGCTCACGTACCGTTCTGGGTGCCTGGACTCCCGAAAATCAGAACTCGATGATTGCTGAGATACGGCATTACAATGCCGGTTATGATACAGCCATGGACGACTGGTGGCTGGAAGATGGGTCGTTTATCCGGGGACAAAACCTGGTATTGGGCTACACGCTGCCTAATAAAATTGGTAAACTGGATTTTCAGCGCCTTCGGGTTTATGCCAGCGCGCAAAACTTCTTCCTGGTGTCGAAATACTCCGGTTATGATCCAGAAACGCTAACGGGTTTTGGTGGTCCATTGACGCAGAACATGGAATTTTTCCAGTATCCACGTCCTCGCACATTCAACCTTGGCTTAAACCTGTCTTTCTAACCCATCTCTGACAAACGATTATTGCTATGAAACGATACATAACTTGTTTGCTGTCGGCCTGGGGGCTGTTATCGCTCAGCAGTTGCGATGATTTCCTGACCGAAAAACCAACGGGTCAGTTAACAACGTCATCGAACGTATCAAGTCCGGAGATCGCCCGGGCTTTTGTCGACGGAGCCTATTCGAACATCACCACCTGGAACAACGGTGGCGGTGGATGGGGTGGTAATAATGCGTCGGTGCTGGAGTTCATGACGGGCAAGGCCGATGGCAATTCGCAAACGGAAGCGTTCAAATTTTACAATCTGGAGTACGACGCCCGCGCGTTTTATATCGACAACTGGTGGTCCGGTCTGTACTCCGGGATTGCCCGCGCAAATCTGGCCATCCAGAAAATCGGGGAAATTGCTACGTTGCCAGCCGCTACAAAAACGAACATGATTGCCGAAGCGAAATTCATGCGGGCACTGTACTATTTTCAACTGGTTCGTATGTATGGCGACGTACCGAAAATCACTACGTTGATCAGCGATCTGGGAGCCGTACAAACGCCACGTTCGCCAGTTAAGGAAATCTATGATTCGATCATTATCCCGGATTTGCTGGAAGCCGAAAAATCGACCTTGCCCTGGCGTGACCTAGCCGGACGGGCATCAATGGGTGCCGTCAAAACCTTGCTGGCTGATGTTTATCTGACGTATGCTGGTTTTCCGGTAAGGGCAGGCGCCACGGCTTATGCAGAATCGGCGAAACGCTCCAAAGAAGTAATTGATAACGGTACGTATTCGCTGTTTCCGGAGTATACGGACATGATCAATCCGGCCAATCGAAATCAGAAAGAGTTCATTCTGCAGGTACAGCACGAGAAAGACATTCGTAACAACGGTATGACCCCTGTTACGTTGCCGACCTTGCGTGGTATTGCCGCATATTCTGATGAATACGGTGGACTGACTCCGCGGAAAGAGTTTGTAGAAAGCTATGAGAAAGGCGACAAGCGAGCGCAGGAAAAGCAGTTTTTCTACACCTTCTACAAAGGTCATCCATCTGACTATCCGCTTAACGACCCTCGCCGGGAAAGGCTGGATCTGGGGGGCTACTACATCTACAAGTACTTTGATAAAACGGCGATTGATACCGATGCCAAAGCGAATATCAATTACACGATTTATCGGTATGCCGATGTACTGCTCATGTATGCCGAAGCTGCTAACCGTGCTGAGGGCAAACCCAACGCGCAGGCGCTGAAAGCGCTGAATGATGTTCGGGCACGGGCTGCGCTGGCTCCCGTAACGGCAACTGCTGTCGATGACTTCGAAAAAGCCGTCTGGGCGGAGCGCTACTTTGAACTATGTTTTGAAGGCCGGATGTGGTTCGATATGATACGTACCCGCAAGGTACGTAACGACCTGACCAAAGCCTGGGATGATTTTGTAGGGCATAAAACCGTTTACAACAAGACGTTTACGGCTAAAAATCTCCTGCTGCCGATTCCCAAACGCGAAATCGATAACAACCGCGAACTCAAGCAAAACGAAGGGTTTTAAGTGCAGTACGTTCATAAAAAAACACCCGATGTGCCATCGGGTGTTTTTTTATGAACGTTAGCCAGGCTTACTTCGTACCGTAACGCTTGCGGAACTTGTCCACACGGCCGGCGGTATCAAGCAATACGTTTTTGCCCGTGTAGAATGGGTGCGATTGCGAGCTTACTTCAATTTTTACGAGTGGGTAGGTCTGGCCCTCGAACTCGATAGTGTCTCTGGTTTGAACCGTTGAGCGCGTCAGGAATTTATAATCGCTCGACAGGTCGTGGAATACCACATCGCGGTAGTCCGGGTGAATGCCCTTTTTCATGATAAATCTCAGTTTCTTGTCATCTTCTCGGTTTCCGACCGAAAAGGACTGCAAAGGTACAGTCTTTTCAGCGATTGACCAATCTTTTTGTTAGTTCTTTTCAGGCTTTCCAGGTAAACAGAAAATTCAATGCCGTTGCCTAATATTCAGTTAACAAAGGCTTGCCACTGTCTGAGTTTATGCCTACTTTTCCAGACCAATCGTTTCCTCCGAGGAACGATATCTGGCGAGGTTCATCCCCGCTCCCCATTAATAAAAATCTCTTTTTTTAATTTCTTAGACTATCTCTCCAATAGGATATTGTTAAAGCGCTAAGACTGACGACTTAACAATTTATTAACCTTTCTGGTAGAGTTGGACGTTTCAAGGATCGACCAAAAGCTCCGAACTATTCGGGTTGTTTTTGCGTCAAAAACGAGACAACTTTAACGCTTGGTTTCATCTGAATTAATCATTTTTCCATATATAATCACCAGCCCAAAACTCATGTACGTAATCAAACGTGATGGCCGCCGGGAATCCGTCAAATTCGACAAAATCACCGCTCGAATCGAGAAATTGTGCTACGGCCTCGACCCTGCTTATGTGCAACCTGTAGAGGTCGCGATGAAGGTTGTCAATGGTCTGTATGACGGTGTCAAAACTACAGAACTGGACAACCTGGCGGCTGAAACGGCTGCTTCGATGACCACCAAACACCCAGATTACGCTATTCTGGCCGCCCGGATTGCCATCTCGAACCTGCATAAGGAAACAAACAAATCGTTCTCAGGAACGATCAAGAAGCTTTATCACTACGAAGATCCCAAAACCGGCGAAAATGCATCCCTGATTTCCAGAGAAGTATATGATGTGGTACGCCAGCATGCCGCTCTGCTGGATTCGACTATTATCTACGATCGGGATTATGGCTACGACTATTTTGGTTACAAAACGCTCGAAAAATCGTATCTGCTCAAGACCGACGGACGTATTGCCGAACGCCCGCAGCACATGCTCATGCGTGTAGCTGTCGGAATACACATGGACGATATCGACGCAGCCATCGAAACCTACAATCTGCTGTCGGAGAAGTGGTTTACGCATGCTACACCAACGTTGTTCAACGCGGGGACGCCGAAGCCACAAATGTCGAGTTGCTTCCTGCTGACGATGAAAGACGATTCCATCGAAGGAATTTACGATACGTTGAAGCAAACAGCTAAAATTTCGCAGTCGGCCGGTGGAATTGGTCTAAGTATCCACAATGTTCGGGCAACCGGTACGTACATCAAAGGTACGAATGGCACGTCGAACGGGATCGTGCCGATGCTACGTGTCTTCAACGATACGGCTCGCTACGTCGATCAGGGCGGTGGTAAGCGGAAGGGGTCGTTTGCCATTTATCTGGAACCCTGGCACGCCGATATCTTTGATTTTCTGGACCTGAAAAAGAATTCCGGCAAAGAAGAAGGCCGCGCCCGCGATTTATTCTACGCACTCTGGACGCCTGATCTCTTCATGAAGCGCGTTGAGGCAAACGACGTTTGGTCGTTATTCTGTCCCCACGAGTGCCCCGGTTTGGCTGATTGTTACGGTGACGAATTTGAAGCTTTATATGAGCGTTACGAGCGTGAAGGTCGTGCCCGTCAAACGGTGAAGGCGCAGGAATTGTGGTACAAGATTCTGGAATCACAAACCGAAACGGGTACGCCATACATGCTCTATAAAGATGCAGCCAACAAAAAGTCGAACCAGAAAAATCTGGGGACGATAAAGTCGTCGAACCTCTGCACGGAAATTATTGAGTATACGGCTGCCGATGAAGTAGCGGTTTGTAACCTTGCCTCGATTGCATTGCCGAAGTTTATCACACGCGGTATCGATGGTATTATGCGTTTCGATCATCAGAAATTGTTCGAGATTACGAAAGTAGCAACCCGTAACCTGAACAAAATCATTGATCTGAACTACTACCCAGTTGAAGAAGCGCGTCGTTCGAATATGCGCCACCGGCCAATAGGTCTTGGCGTACAGGGGCTTGCCGATGCCTTCATCATGCTACGTATGCCGTTTGAATCGGATGAAGCACGTCGTTTGAACGAAGACATTTTCGAGACGATTTACTTTGGTTCTATGACGGCTTCGATGGAGCTGGCCCAAGAACAGGGGCCATACGAAACCTGGAAAGGCTCACCAATTTCGCAGGGACAATTCCAGTTTGATATGTGGGGGGTAACGCCAAAATCGAATCGTTGGGATTGGGAAATGCTGCGGAAGGACGTAGTAGAGCACGGCGTTCGGAACTCGTTGCTGCTGGCACCAATGCCTACCGCTTCGACCTCACAAATTCTGGGCAACAACGAGTGCTTCGAACCCTACACGAGCAACATTTACACCCGTCGTGTATTGTCGGGCGAATTCGTCGATGTAAACAAGCATCTGCTCAGAGACCTCGTAAAACTGGGACTGTGGAACGATGCCATGAAGAATAACCTGATTCTGGCAAACGGTTCGGTTCAGCAGATTCCGAATATTCCACAGAACATCAAGGACCTTTACAAAACGGTTTGGGAGATTAAGCAGAAGCATATCATCGATATGGCCGCCGATCGGGGCGCTTACATCTGTCAGTCGCAGTCGCTGAACATTCACATCCAAGATTCGAACTTCGGTAAACTGACATCGATGCACTTCTACGCATGGAAAGCAGGCTTGAAAACGGGTATGTATTACCTCCGTACGAAAGCTGCTGCCGACGCTGTGAAGTTTACGGTTGTACAACCACAGGCCGAACCGCAACTGGAACCAGCCATGGCCGAAACCGCGCCCGTTGAGAAACCACTCGACTACGCACAGTACGCCAAAGAACACGCAACCAATGCTACGCCAGCACCTGTGCCAATGGTATCAACAGACCTCGAACAGCAATACGCTGCCATGACCTGCTCACTCGACGATCCAGAAGGTTGCGAGATGTGCGGATCATAATAGACTGAAAAATTGAGAGTTTTACGCTCCCGGCTGTGGTTGACATGGCCGGGAGTTGTGTTTAAAAGGAGCACAGTTCTGCCCATCGAAACAATACATCCTGTATTGGTAGCTTTTAAATAGCGATGAAGCGGGTATCTCAAGACATTAGGTCATACATAATGATATGTCGACTTAAAACCAAATCGCCCGACCTTCTCTGTGAAGGTCGGGCGATTTGGTTTATGCTAATCTAAGTCAAGCTAAACTGGCGGGGTCGATTTCGTCAATATTGGCTCGGTTGGCGTTGGTGTGGTTGCCGAAGCGTTTTTCCAACTGCCGCTGTAGCTTAGTCACTACGTTGTTGATCAGCACGTACCAGTCGTCACCAGAATCGTCGGCAAACACATCGTTGCCGGGTACGCCGTATTTGATACCCACGTGTCGATTATTAGTACGTTGGTTGGGTTCTACTTTCAGGTAAACGTCGGCTGTAATGACATCACCTTTATAGAAACGTCGTAGCTTGATAAGGGCGTCTAATACCGATGCCTGAAGGTCATCACTTAAGGTAAATCCCACGGCTTCAATGTCTAAACGGACATTATCTAAATTTTCGTCTTGTTGCATAACACTTTGATTTTACGTTGAGAAAATTGATCGTTACGGGTTACAGCTTCCTGCTGCAGCACGTAACGACCAGGGTATAATTGGTAGTTACGTAGAACGTTCGGCGGCTTTTTCGACTCGTTCTTCAGCCGCAGCCACTTCTTTTTCCTGCTTCCTGTTTTCCCGCTCAAATACGTGAATAAGCACAATGAAGTAAGAGAGTAGGAGAGGACCGATTACTAAACCGATAATCCCGAAAATGGGCACGCCCAATACGATACCTGCCAGCGTAACAAGCGGATGAATATCACCCATGCGTTTGGCCAGCATAATACGTAGCAGGTTATCAATATTGATGATGACGATTACGCCGACCAGCAGAATACCTACACCTTGAGTGGTGTTTCCCTGCGAGAGCTGAATCAATCCGGCAGGCCCCCAGACCAAAGGCGTACCTAATACTGGAATAAAAGCCAGGAAGAAAGCAACAACACCCCAGAAGGGAGAATCGGGTACGCCAAAAATCCAAAGTGTTATACCAGTTAGAACACCCTGCACAAGACTGACTAACGCCTGACCCAATACGTTGGCATTCACATTATTCTTAAGTGACTCGCTGAGTTCTTTTTGCGTATCTTTTTTAAACGGCAAATACTTTTGAAGGCCTTTCTGAAAAGATTCCTGCTGCACAAACATGAAATACAGCGTAAAGAACATCAGACCGATAATCACAATAAAGTCAAGTGCCCCGCCCGCCAGTGAGGGCAATAGCTGACTAGCGTACGTACCACCCTGGCGAAGAATAGTCTGGATGTTTTGCTGACTGGTAATTTTATAGCCGGTCAGATCCTCGGCTTGTTTCACTAATTTCAGAATGTCTTCGGTGTGCTGACTATAGTACTGAATTCGGTCAATGAGCAGCAGGCTCAGTGTCAGAAAAGGCATGATAATGACAACCAGTGCGAAGACAATCAGAAGCGACGTAACAAGCGAACGATTCCAGTTGCGCTTGATTGCCAGAGCCGTAAACCAGGGACGAAAAACGACGTAGAGAACACCTGCCCCCAAAAAAGCCGTTGTATATCCGCGCAACCCGAACAGAATGAAACCTGCAATGATGATCAGGCTGGCAATGAGCAAAATCCGTTGTTGCTGAGGTGTGTATATATTGGTCATGATCTTGAACGAGACCGCATTCAGTTACGGTGCTCAAATTAAAACACCCTAACGCACCATAAATGTTTTGAGAAGGAGAAAAGGGAGAGGGTAGTAAACAATACCGTTGTTTACTACCCTCTCCCTTTTCTAACATTCCGTAGCACTTAGTGCTAAACCGGCTTC
>NZ_JBMDWV010000066.1:0-4899 GCF_048594605.1 Spirosoma sp. | reverse complement strand
CCGTATTAACTTCTACCTGATTCGTGGTCGTATTAAAGAGGAGTAAACCGGTCGCAGGATTTTGAATTTGATCGCGTTGAGTAGTCGTAACACTAGGCAATAGCAAGCCTCTATAAGGATTGCCTGATGTATAAGGGCCTGAACGAACGTCCAGCGAGGCTGAACCGTCTACTGCTCCAGGTGCTGGTCCAATACGAACTTGGGAGTAAGCATTAACACCAAGTAATAATGCAGACAAGGCAATCAAGTGCCTGGTAGAGAACAGATTTGCCATAGGATTAGTAGTTAAAAAAGTTGTAATAAATTAATATGGTATATATTAACGATTCATTTAACGGAAATAGTAAACATTTGTTTAATTGATATGTAGAAAAGTTATCTTACAGGTGTGTAGATGAGAGGAAGACCTGTGACTTGGCTTTATTGAGGTCTTGTTCGCGCCGAGGTAAGGGCTTAGCTCTAACTGAAAGCAAAACGGTGCTACGTAGTAATACAGCAGATAGGCCTAGGTCGCTGGCCGAGTCGCCTATGCAGGAGAGAAGAAAATATAGAAATTACTGATATTGAGCCAGCCCAGGGAGTTGATAAGGTGCGGCTGTTAGTTATCCAGTTGTCAGGAGTAAAATTGCTGAAGTTTTTCCTGGCTACGGTTGAGTCGCATTTTAACCGCGCCAAAGGTTAGTTTGTATTGGTGGGCAATGTCTTCGATGCTTACTTTTCCTGATACTTTAAGCGGAGTAGGGGGTATTCTTCTGAGGTCAGGCTTTCCATCGCACGTTTTACAGACTTCATAATTTCCTGGTGTAAGATAGAGTCCCGGGATTCAGGGAGTATTTACTCTAGTTCCTCATCAATGGGAGTAGTATAAAATCGCTTAGTCAGCCGAATCTACTTAGCGCAAGAATTGTAAGCAATGGAATAGAGCCAGGTCTGGAAAGCATCCAGTTTGTCGAATATGTTAATGAAAATAGCGTGTGTCGAGTCCTGCGTTTTTCAAAATCTCGTGTCATTGACGGGTAGTACCGTTATAGTTTATCAACGTAGCGCTTGTAGAGATTTTCAGAAGTGACTGCATTCAGGAAATTGGTTGACAGTTGAAGATTTAACGCAGAATAAGACCAATGTCATTCCTGCGTTAAATCTTCAACTGCTTGCATAAATAGTTGATGATCAGTTTGATTTCTTCGCTTTTACGGCTTCAACGTTACTTTTGCGACTATCCAGTTCAGTGAGTGCGTTGGTCTGATCTACTTTATTGGTTTCAATATCCTTTTGGAGCTGCTCCAATTCTTTAGCGTTATCGTCGATACGTTTCAGTAATCGTTCTTTTTCTTTGGCATTCTGCTCAATAGATCGTTGTAACTGTTCACCTTTACGAACCAATTTCTGATGATTTTTCTGAGCTTCATCAAAGCCGCTTTCTGCCAGTCGGACTTCCTGATTGTAGATGGAACTGCCTGAAAAGTCCTTTAGCAGGGTTTCCGCAGCCGAATAACCGTTGCCGCCAGTAGTAACATAATTTCCGTTGCCCAGATCGTATGCGGTGAAAATCGTGGCTGACGTACGCGATGTTTTTACGGTGCTGACCAGATTAATTGGCTCGGAAGAAATAGCAGGAATGCTGGCATTCGTAACGCGATACGTACCCCGTGATGAGGCAACCCGGCCGAATTTCTGTAGCTGGCTTTCCCAATCCTTCTCAATCTGTTTGCCATCGCCCTGAATCGTCAGGTAAAGACCTGGTATTTTGGATTTATCGATGGTGTTCTCACCCGCATAAACGGTTTGAGCATACGCTGAGGCAGTCAGGGCTAAATAACAAAGGGTTAATGTGAAGCGTGCTACGGTTTTCATAGTGTATGGGATTTAATCGATTAACTAATTTAATGAGCTGATTCTACTTTTCTGGTAATCAGCAGGCGTTTATCGGTATTTAGCAGAGTGGTTGCCAGAATGTAGATATCACCGCCTTCGCGAAGGTTTAATTTCTTTCGCAGTTCGGCCACTGATTGTGGAAAGTTACGTACTGTCAGGTTAGCTTTCAGGGCTGGTACTTCTGTTTTAAGCGTTTTTACATCAGGTTTCAGGACGGCCTGCAGCCGAAAAACTCTGCCCGGAAAATCAGTACGCAATACGTTACTCGTATACAGATGACTGTTGGGAGCTAGTTTGGTCAGTTCGAATCGCTCGGCTACCAGCCGAAAAGCGCCCGCTTTCAATACCGCTGCATTCGGTTCATAAATGTATTGCTGAGGATCGCCAAATGATACGTTAGCTGTACGCTCTTCATACCATCTGAATGCCATCCTGACGGTCCGATCGGGTAAAAGGTTTACTGCCTGAATCTGGACAGCTTCCAGCGAAATGTTCTGCTTTCCGAGTACAAACAAAACTTCTTTTACCTCCCCCTGAACGGCTACTACGTGGACAGCGTCGACGGCTCCATTCAATTGTCGGACGGTGGCATCTATATCAAGTAACGGCGACGTTTTCAATAAAACCTGATTTGCCTTTTTTAACAATCGGGAGATGGTCTGGGCTTTCGACAGATCAGGTTCACAGTCTTCCAGCCGGATAACCTTACCGCCTTGCTCATCGCGCCGGTGCGGGTCCAGATAAATCCAGTCCGCCGGTTCGGTTAGCCAATCACTGGCTTCATTATCAAGGAGTGACAAGCCATCCGTAGGATAAACTGTTACGTTTGCTACCCCCAGTTGAGTCAGATTATAAGCACTGACTTTAGCCAGCTCTGCGTTACGTTCCACGTATATAACCTGCCCGACGCGCTGGGCAAACGCCCATGTATCAACGCCCATACCGCCCGTCAGATCAAGCAGTACATTCCCACTGACCAGCAATGCTTTGTAATGTGCTGTCCGCTCAGATGAAGCCTGTTCAACTGACAAGGCAGGCGGAAAAATCAACGCGTCATTAGCGTACCAGGTCGGTAATTTTTCGCGGGCTTTTTGCCGGGATGCGATTTGTGCTACCAATCTCTTTAGGTCTAATCCAGCCAGATTTTTACGTAGCAACAAGCCGCGCACATCATTGGTAAGGTGATCGCGAATGAATTCTCGTTCGGCAGCGGAAAGGAAAGTTTGCAAATGGGTATTAATTATGGTTTAATCTCTTTTTAATTTAACGCAGCAGTTAATCAACTGCCGACGTTACAGCAACATACCTTAGCCAATCTTATATGAAACGCGTTAGTCCCCTCAAAACTCTCGCTTACTATAAATCAGCCTATTTGAGTCAGGATTTACCGGCTGGTTTATCCGTCTTTTTAGTGGCTTTACCACTTTGCCTGGGTATTGCGCTGGCTTCGGGCGCTCCTTTATTCTCCGGTCTTGTGGCCGGCATGATTGGTGGAATTGTGGTTGGCCTGCTGTCGGGTTCCGAAGTAAGCGTTAGTGGTCCGGCGGCTGGGCTGGCCGTTATTGTGGCCGATGCCATCGCAAAAATAGGCTCTTACGAAGCATTTCTGGTTGCCGTTGTGCTGGCCGGACTGATACAATTTCTGTTGGGACTTATTAAGGCTGGACGGTTTAGCAGCTTCTTTCCCGACAGCGTGATTAAAGGTATGCTGGTTGCTATTGGTATCGTCATTATTCTGAAACAGATTCCTCACGCTCTGGGACGAGATAATGACTATGAAGGAGAGTTTGAGTTTCAGCAGCTTGCCGACGGCGAAAATACGATTTCTGAAATTTACCGGGCCATCGAAACCGCCAGTCCCGGCGCAGTAATTATCAGCCTGATTTCAATCGCCTTTTTGATTAGTTGGGAACGGATAGCGGGTCGGAGTACGAATGCATTTTTCAAGAATTTTCCATCTGCGCTGGTTGTCGTCATTATTGGGGTGGCGCTGAATGAATTCTTTCGGGTAGCCGTTCCAGAGTGGTATCTGGGCGACACCGCTCATCAGCATATGGTGCAGATTCCGGTCATAGCGCCTGGAAAAAGCGTTTTCTCAATTTTTGATTTTCCTGATTTCAGCATTCTGATGAATCCCCGGGTTTATGGCATTGCTGCAACTATTGCCCTCGTCGCCAGCTTGGAAACCTTGCTCAATCTTGAAGCATCTGACCGGCTTGACTCAGCAAAGCGTGTGTCGTCAACTGACCAGGAATTGATTGCACAGGGCGTTGGTAATATGTTGTCAGGATTAATTGGCGGCTTGCCCGTTACGTCGGTAGTGGTACGTACATCGGCGAATATATATAGCGGAGCCAGAACCCGGATGTCGACAATTGTTCACGGCGTCTATTTAATGCTGGCGGTATTTTTAGGTGGGGCGTTGCTCAACCTGATTCCTTTGTCGTGCCTGGCAGCTCTGTTGATTATGGTTGGTTATAAACTGGCCAAGCCTCAGGTTTTCAAGAAAATATACCAGGATGGCTGGAGTCAGTTTATTCCTTTCATTGTTACGGTGCTTAGCATTGTATTTACCGATTTGCTGATTGGGATTGCGCTGGGTTCGGTTGTTGGTATTATTTACGTACTATATACCAATTTTCAATCGACATTCCGGGTCATCCGCAATGATCGGGACGTAACAATTGAATTCGAGAAAGACCTTTATTTCTTAAGCAAACCCCAGTTGAAGGAAGCTTTAGGCTCGCTCAGTCCCGGCGATAAAGTTGTCGTTGATGGGACAAAGGCACCGTTTATCGATCACGATATTTTCAATATGCTGCACGATTTCAGCGAAACGGCTAAGGTACAGGGGATCGATTATGAGCTACGGAACGTAGTGTTGAGTCGTAGAAAGCGGAAAGGAAAAGAACCGAAAGAAACGTTATTGTCCCAGCAATAGCTGATACGTGTCGGTCGCTTTTTCATGCGTCGGCAGGGTGCTTACTGCGTATAAGCGTACGTACCGAAACCAAAGAAGATTTC
>NZ_JBMDWV010000065.1:0-6533 GCF_048594605.1 Spirosoma sp. | reverse complement strand
TACGGCATGGCTAAAACGAACCGACCCAAAGATACAAACCAGCTTGCCAAACTGATTGCAGATATTGCAACGGGCGAAGCGGAGAATGAAACACCGGACAGCACAAAGAATCCGGCGGCTGTTGCGCTGGGTAGGCTCGGCGGGCTAAAAGGTGGGAAGGCAAGAGCAAACAGCCTTACGCCCGAACAGCGCAAAGAAATAGCGCGAAAGGCGGCTGAAAAACGATGGAAGAAAAAGGACTAACAATCTGCTAGTCCTTTTTCTTGTTTTAGCTCACACCAAAATACTTTTTCGCTTCCGAGTAAGCTCTACTTAATTCTTGAAACTGAGCCGCACTACCGCCCGTATCAGGGTGACGTATTTTGGCTAGTTGGTAATATGCTCGCTTTGTTTCGGGCCAACCAGCGGTAAGGGAAACACTCAACACGCTACGCCAGAACTGCGGTGCTTCTCGCTTATATTCCTGTCTTGGTGGTGGCGGCTCCTGTCTTGGTGGTGGTTTTTGTTGCTGTGATTGATCTTGTGGGGGCGTAGCCATAAACATTCGTATCAGCGGTGTATTTAACCGCCGTGTTATATTACGAATGTCTATTACAGACAAACCGATTGCCCTAAGATTATCCGCTATGGAGTTATATATGTCGCAACTTATTGAATACCAAATAGTTTGACTTCCTGACCACTGAAACCAAACAGCTACCCCACTGTCGGCTATTTTAGGCTGTTTAGCAGACGGTTTACCGTCCTTTTTTAAGACAGCATTAGATGAAATAACAATCTTCTTTGCACCTAATAAAGTCAACTGCTTAAGTACGTAGTCATAAGCAGTAGTAAGTATCGTTGAATATGTGGCCGCCCCCGGGGCCTTTGTTCGGTCGCGAGAGACTGGCCATTGTAAAGGATGTGCCGGTATCATGACTGCAATGTTAGAAGTAAATATCTATTAAACAAACGTCTATTTTAACAAAAAAATATCAACCCGAAATCTAACTATTCACGCCATTTTTAACTAGACTAACTTATAAACTTGCCATTATAAACTAACAATTCATAGACAAAAGTTTTGCCGTTTAGTTATTTAAAATTCTGATTTACAGACCTTAATGAAATGGCAAGAGAATTTGCCGCAGTTTTGCCGGATAAAATATTGCAAGTGATCTTTTCTTTTACTAAACTTGCCGTACCAAAATGACAAAACTATGGATTTAGACAATAACGAGCCGGTGGAAGCCGACAAAGAAAAAAGAGTATTGGAGCGAAGTGCTGCTTACCCAGGCTCCACAATTGAATATACTATAGAGTTTGTTGCAGCCCTTAAGAAGTCATTCCAAAAAGGTAAGTTTAAACGGGAAGACATTATGGCTGTACTTAAGCGAGGATCTACCGGAGTAAAGCGGGACATCTCCGCTGCTGCACAATATGGTTTAGTCGATAAGGCCGCCGGAACAGGATACAAGCTAACATCGCTTGCTGAACATATTCTACAGCCATATTCTCCAGAAGAAAAGTTGGATAATGTTGGAGAGTGCTTTAGGAATCCAAAACTTTATCAAAGTCTAATTGAGACGTACAAGGGTCAAGTGCTGCCGACAGACGAAGTACTTAAGGTAGTTCTAATCCGACAACATGGTATAACGAGCGTCGCAGCACCACAAGCTGTAGAAATTTTCATTCAAAATGCTGATTATGCAGGGCTTCTGAACAGTCAACGGGTATTAATGCCAAGCGGCTCTCAGGAGTTATCGGCACCTGCTGTAAAAAACGAAGATTCATCGGGCTCCGATGAACCGAATAAAAGTGAAGATTCGTACAGCCCTGATCCAGTTGGAGAAGCACCGTCAGCGAGTGAGTATGTGGCGCAAAAAGCACTTCCAACGCCACAAAGCTCCCCTAATGTTAGCAGCAATACTTTAGAGGTTACAATTCATCTTACCGAAAGAAAAGTTGCACGTTTGATATATCCAGACAATATGAAAGAGAAGGACTTAAAAATCTTAACCCTACAACTGGAACAAATTGCGCTAACCTTTGAGCAGTAAAAAATTGCCCCGTTCAGATGCCAGTCTGACGGGGCAAAGTGTCGGGGTGGGCCGTGGCACGGCGCGTGCAGATTAGAGACCTATACGTCGTGGGTTCGATTCCCATCCACTCCACAAATCGGTACTACTACCGAAAATCATTATTAGTCAATCAGATAGCCCCTCTTTTAGAATTGGCTATATCGCTCTATTAAATTTCTACGTCTTTCTTGATTGGAACTACAAAACAAATATAAAAATTGTTTCAATCAAAATGAACAAATGCTTGACTGGTAAAGCATAAAGTATTACCTTTACTACATGAACAAGCTACCTATCGCCAAACGCACCCAGATCATTCAACTGCTAGTTGAGGGCACTTCATTACGCGCTACGTCTCGGATTGCGGACGTGTCGATTAATACCGTTACCAAGCTACTGGTTGACGTAGGTAAGGCATGTCAGGACTTTCACGACGCTACGGTAGTAGGCGTAAAGAGTGAGCGCGTTCAGTGCGACGAGATTTGGAGCTTTGTTTATGCGAAGGAAAAGAACGTAGAAGAAGCGGTAGCGGCTCCTGAGGGCGCGGGGGACGTTTGGACTTGGACAGGCATTGATGCTGACACTAAACTGATTCTAAGCTGGTACGTAGGCAATCGGGATGCTCAATCAGCCTATGAGTTCATGCAGGACATTAAGAGCCGTATCAGCAATCGGATACAGCTAACTACAGACGGATTTAAGCCGTAATTAAAAGCCGTTGACGACACGTTTGAAGGTTTTATTGACTTTGCCCAACTGGTAAAGATTTACGGTGCTCCTGAGAGTACAGGTAACGAAAAACGGTATAGCGCGGCTGAATTTGTAGGCACAAAGAAGGTTGTGATTGAAGGTCGTCCCGATGTTGACCATATATCTACTTCATATGTAGAGCGTCAAAACTTAACGATGCGTATGCACATGAGACGTTTTACTCGCCTTACCAATGCGTTCTCTAAAAAGATCGAGAACCATTGCTACGCGATTGCTCTACACTTTGTGTACTACAACTTCTGCAAGGTGCATAAGACGTTACGGGTAACTCCTGCAATGGAAGCGGGTTTGGCTAAACGACCAATGGCTATCAGTGAAATTGCTGAACTTGCCCCGATTGAAGCGCCAAAAGTTCGAGGCAAGTACAAAAAGGATTAAGGGGGAGTATGGTCCTCTCCTATGAAGGAAAAGCCCAACAGTGATAAATAGCAAAAAGCCCCTCATGTGAGGGGCTTTTTGCTATTCTGAGAGTCCTAATTCATCATATTCAGCCTCTTTATGTTGGAGATGAGCTGGCCGATCTATACCTATGTCTCTACAAAAGGCTATCACAATAGGCCAAGGTACCCAGCTATCACGTTTTAGGAAAGCGACTTTACCATTATGTACGTTGTTATAATAAGCGCCAAAGCCTGTATCGAAATTACGTAACCAAGTACAGCCTTCTGTTTGAATATGATCTAGGAAACTCTGGTAATCCATTATTTAGGCTTGCAGTCGGAAGCGTTTTTCAGTGGTATGTCCTTTATATATGGGATGCTTTGGATTGCCCATGTGCTTGATGGCATCTATCTGAGCCATTCCATTCCAGACAATCTGAATTTCGCGCATCACCTCTTCTTCGCTGCGACCAAAGGTGATAACACCTGGATATCCTACAGCTCTTGCGATGACGAAGCCATCATCGCCTTTCGCAATGCGAACGATGATTTCATTTTCCATTTCTTAGTTGTTTTAAACAGAGATAAAGGTGTATTAACAAATAATTTGCGCTCACATCACAAACTATTTGTCCCAAATAAACGAAATATTTATGGTTTCAGTTTACTTTTTTGAAATATTCCGATAGTCCACCGTGGTGGACAGCCATAATTCATTGTACTTTTCTAAGAAGTAAAAATAGGTCCTTTTCTACTTATAATATAAAGGAGCAATTAAAAATAATTTTTATTGTAATTTTTGTAGAACCTTACCATTCGCTAAAATCGTCAGTCATCACCATAAAATTTGCTTACAGCTAAAGGCGGCTACTTAGTCTTTGCCTGTAATTAGTTAATGTGAAGTTCAAATTTCAAACTGAGACATTACCTCGTCGGGACCTTTGCCGGTTTTTGCCCGAATATTGTCGATGTAAGCTTGAAACGACATAGTTAAGCGGGTATACAGAATCCAACAGCTAATGTAGACGAATCAACTCGTTTACGCTACTGCCAGAACCTGCCAACTTAGTCTTTGGGAGCCGATAAAGCATTTCAGAAGACAGTTTTCTTCACAGACTGGCTATTAAGAAACCGTTTTTAAATAACATGTTTATTCGACTCAAGTAATATCAAGCCAGAAAAGCCTTTTTATGCAAATAACCGGGAGTTTATACGATACATGTAACTATCTTTCGGATCTATTAATCGTCGGCGGCAGTCGTAATCGATATTGATTTAACATGAAAAAAGTAAACGTTCGTCCCTTGATGAATAAACAGGTCATCTGGTCCTTTACGCTGGCCTCGCTGGTCGGTCTGGCGGGTTATCAGAATGAGAAAGACCCAATTGACCGCCGGATTAAGCGGATGGCTCCCGAAAAAGCCGCTCAGTTAGCCAAAACAATTGAAGCCACCGTAACGCCAAAACTGGCAGAAGGACTTTCATTGAGTCTGTGGGGCGTCGATTCGCTGGTAGCCGATCCAATTGCTATTGATATCGATGATAACGGCAGGCTGTATTACACCCGAACCAACAGGCAGAAAAACTCCGAGTTCGACATTCGTGGTCATCAGGATTGGGAGATTGAATCGAACCGCTTGCAGAGTATCGAAGACAAGCGAGCTTTCCTGCACCGAATTCTATCGCCCGAAAACAGCGCCAAAAACGAATGGCTGAAAGACCTTAACGGCGACGGGTCACACGATTGGCGCGATATGGCGGTTGAGAAAGAGAATGTCTACCGGGTTGAAGATACGAACGGTGATGGTGTTGCTGACTTTTCGCAACTAATGGTTGAGGACTTCAACGACGAAGTAACGGACGTAGCAGGGGGCGTTATGCGTCATGGCGACGATCTGTATGTAGCAGTAGGACCCGATTTGTGGCGTATGCAGGACAAGGATGGCGATGGCATTGCTGAATCCAAAACGTCTATTTCGCACGGCTACGGCATTCACGTTGGCTTCAGCGGTCACGGCATGTCGGGTATCGAAATAGGACCGGATGGCCGTATCTACTGGCAGATTGGCGACATTGGCTTCAGCGGCAAAGGTCAGGACGGAAAAAAGTGGGAGCACCCGAATAGTGGCGTCATTGTCCGGTCGAATCCGGATGGGAGTGATTTTGAAGTGTTTGCCTACGGGGTTCGGAACACACACGAGTTTGTTTTCGATGAATACGGCAACCTGATCAGCGAAGACAACGACGGCGATCATCCGGGTGAGAAAGAACGGCTGGTCTACATTGTGAACGGCTCCGATACGGGCTGGCGCAGCTACTGGCAATTCGGCAAATACCGCGATCCGAAGAACATTACGTATAAATTCTGGATGGATGAGCAGATGTACAACCCCCGTTTTGTAGGGCAGGCGGCCTACATCACGCCAACCATTGCCAACTTCGTTAGTGGCCCGGCCGGTATGAAATATAATCCGGGTACGGCCTTGAGTCCTGCCTACAAAAACACATTTTTCATTGCTGAGTTTGTGGGAAACCCCGCCCGGTCGGGAGTTCATTCCTTTAAGCTGAAACCAAAAGGTGCTTCGTTCGAGTTGGGCGAACAGAAAAAAGTTCTGGGCAACGTACTGGCTACCGGCATCGACTTCGGTCCGGATGGTGCTTTATACGTAGCAGACTGGATTAATGGCTGGGACACCAAAGACTACGGCCGTGTCTGGAAGCTGGATGATAAATCGGCCGCTAATTCGGCGGATCGGCAACGTACTAAAGCGCTGCTGGCCGAAGCCTTCGGGAAACGCTCTGAAACCGATCTGGGCGATTTACTCAAAAATCCAGACATGCGCGTTCGGCAGAAAGCCCAGTTCGAATTAGCAAAACGGGGCGCTAAAGGAGCCGACGTATTCAAGACCGCTATTCAACAGACCGACAATCAGTTAGCTCGCGTGCACGGCATCTGGGGCATTAGCCAGCTAACCCGGCAGGATAAGCAGTACGGTCAGCTCCTGATGCCGTTGCTGGCGGATAAAGATCCTGAAATTCGGGCGCAGGCCGCGAAATGGTTAGGTGATGTCCGCTATGCCGAAGCGGGTTCAGCGCTGATTCCGCTCCTGAAAGATGCCAACAGCCGGGCTCGTTTCTTTGCCGCCGAAGCTTTGGGACGTATCGCGTATGAGCCTGCAGTTCAACCGCTTATTCAACTGCTGGAGGCCAACAACGACGAAGATGCCTACATCCGACATGCCGCTAGCCTGGCTCTGGCGCGTATCGGCAAAGCGGAACCCGTAGTGGCGTTAGCCAGCCATCCGTCGCGGGCGGTACGTAT
>NZ_JBMDWV010000064.1:0-31228 GCF_048594605.1 Spirosoma sp. | reverse complement strand
TTGGCAGTATTTGTCACTTTTAGTTGACAAACTATTGGAATGTTACAAAAAAACTGATCGATCTAATCTATTTTCATTTTTTCACCGATTATCTTTGTTTCCCATTTTCGGGTTTTTATATGTTTTAATTAATCTATACTCACTAATGCGGAAAATTTTATTAGGTAGCTGGCTACTTTTACTGTTATTCTGTTTGCCTGCACTGGCTCAGGATATAACGGTGAGTGGTCGTGTAACTTCATCAGAAGACGGAGCCGCCCTTCCAGGCGTGACCGTACAAATTAAGGGTGCTAATCGAGGCACAAACACCGACGCACAGGGCAATTATCGATTAAGTGCCCCTGCCAATGGCTCACTCATTTTTAGCTTTATTGGCTACACATCGCAGACAGTCGACATCAGCAACCGTTCGACGGTGAATGTCTCCCTTATTGGGGATGCTCAACAACTAAGCGAAATTGTGGTAATTGGCTACGGAACCCAAAGCCGTCAGGATGCCACAGGAAGCATTGGATCAGTCAAAGGTTCAGCCATTGCTCAGATGCCGATTCAAAGTTTCGAGTCAGGCCTGGCAGGACGTACCGCTGGTGTTCAGATTACAGTACCCAATGGCGTACTGAATAACCCACCGGTTTTCCGGATTCGTGGTACAAACTCCATCTCGCTTAGCTCGTATCCACTGATCGTTGTCGACGGTGTTCCCACGTTCACAGGTGATTTAGGTTCGACCAATGCGCCAAGTAACCCATTGGCCAGTATCAACCCGAATGATATTGAAAGTATGGACGTAGCCAAAGATGCGGCTGCTACGGCTATCTATGGTTCTCGTGCTGCCAATGGTGTTGTGTTTATCACAACCAAACGCGGCAAATCGGGTAAGGTGAAAGTAAACTACGATGGTTGGGTAGGTTTTTCCAATACGTATCGTTTACCCCAGTTGATGAATGCTCAGGAGTACATCAACTACAAAACGTCGGCAGTAGCTAATAACCCTACTTCGTCAGCCAAATTTGTTCAGACTAACGACGCCAATGGCAATCCTATTGATACAAAATGGTATGATTACATTTATCGGCAGGGCGTTTCACATAGCCATAATATAAACCTTTCGGGGGGTAATGAGAACACTAATTATTACTTTTCTACGGGTTATACATCCCAACAGGGGGTTATTCGTAAAAATGACTTTAAGCGGCTTAACGTCCTGTTCAATGTAGATAGTAAGCTCAGCAAGCTGTTTACAATCGGTGGTAAAATTGCTTACTCGAATGAGAGAAACCTATCGGCAGGTTCGTCAGGTTCGTTAAATGGCGAAGCTTTTAATACCAGTGGTTTGGGTCGTGTCGGTTTGGTGTTACCGCCTATTCTGCCTGCGTATAAGAATGATGGTTCATACAATATCGATGGCGCTGCAATCGGTATTGCCGGAAATATTACCGGTACTGCCATTTCCTACCCTAACCCGCTTCCCACGCTGGACCTAAACCGGTCAAATACGGAAAATGATCACATTCAGTCCAATGCTTATCTCCAGTTTAAACCGTTAGATTGGATCACCTTGAGGAGCACCTACGGAATTGATTATTTACTGGTTGACAATGATCTGTTTCAGTCGCCTATAACCAGCGACGGTAACGCTGATAAAGGGTTTGCCACCAGTAACTTCCGCAAGCTGAAAACATGGGTATGGACCAATACGGCCCAGTTTGAACGGTCATTTGGTGGTGCCAACAATTTCAACTTGCTGTTAGGTCAGGAGCAGCTACGTACAACTCAGGTTGGTTATGGATTGAATCGTCGGACGTTGTCAGATCCCGATTACAACGTAATTCAGGCAGGATGGGTAACGAATAACTCATCTAACCTGATCTTTACGGAAAACTATCTTCTTTCGGTCTTCGGCCGGTTGAATTATAACTACAAAGAGAAATATTTTCTGAGTGGTAACCTGCGCCAGGATGAATATTCTGCTTTGGGTGTGAAGAAAGGCGTGTTCTATGGGGTTTCTGCGGGTTGGGAAATCGCCCAGGAGAGCTTCTGGAAGAATGCCCACATCGATAATATATTCAGCAGCTTTAAAGTCCGGGGTAGTTATGGTAAAGTAGGTAATATTGGTGGTATCAATGATTATTCGCCGTATTCGCTGTATGCTTCCGGTTTATACGGTGGGGCTGCTACGCTCTATTTCCAAAGCGTAGGTAATCCGAACCTTCAGTGGGAAACCAGCACCAAAACCGATGTTGGCATCAACTTCGGTATATTGAATGATCGTATTACAGGTGAACTTGCCTATTACAATAATGATATCAATAACCTGATCCTGAACGTAGCACAGGCTCCTTCTACGGGTATTCCTGGCCCACTTGGTCCAGTAACTACCGTAGTGTATCCGCCCCAAAACGTTGGAACCATGTATAACAGAGGGCTGGAAGTTTCCCTTAACGCTCGGGTTGTTAATACAAAGGCTTTCCAATGGTCGTCTAACTTTAACGTAACCTTCAACAAAAACGAAGTAACTGCGTTAGCTCCCGGGCTGAATGTGATTCAGACATCTACAGGTTCTTTGGAAACGGTAAACCAGACGGCCCCCGGCTATTCGCTTGGTCAATTGTGGGTTGTTCGTACGGGCGGAGTTGACCCAGCAACGGGCAAACGTATTTTCATCAATTCGGCTGGCCAAAATGTTTATTACCAGTTTTATGCGCCAACCGGTCAGTTTAACTACTCGACCACTCCTGATGGCAAAACTCGCTACGTTAGCCCAACGGGTGGCTCGTCCATCACGCAGGCTGCCGATGCTGTTATGTATGCAAACGTAAACCCTAAAGTATACGGTGGCTGGGACAACAATTTCAGATATAAGAATTTTGATTTAGGCGTTCTGCTTACGTATCAATTAGGTTTCTCTGTGTATTACGGCACTAACGCTGGGTTACATGATCAGCGCTTCTGGAACAATGACCGTGATGTACTGACAGACGCCTGGCAGAAAGAAGGTGATGCCGGTAAAAAATACGCAAGGCCTGTATTTGGCGATAATACGTCGAATGGTTCGGCTTTCCCATTGGATATCAATGTGTTCAAAGGCGACTTCCTGAAAGTGCGTTCGCTTACGTTAGGCTACACGCTTCCGGCTACGTTGTTGTCGAAGGCTAAAATCAGTACCCTTCGTTTGTACGTGAGTGGTCAAAACCTAGCCGTTCTTACAAAATACCCAGGTCCAGATCCAGAGGTATCGTCCAACGGTACCGGTACGGGTAGCAACACCAGCCAGGGCGTTGACAGAAACACAGTCGGTAATGCCCGAACCATCACAATCGGCCTTAAGGCTGGCTTCTAATCTTGATCCGAAGAGACATCCATGAAAAAGAAAATAAATTATTCAATACTATTTTGCCTAACTCTGTTGGGCTTAAGCTCCTGCGACCGAAGTTTGCTTAATCCTATTCCTCAGACGTCCGTATCGGATGCCTCAGCGTTTAGCTCAACAACTCGGGTGCAAACTCAACTTCTGTCGCTCTACGGTGCCCTGAAGGACGGGAATTTTTACGGCGGGCGCTACGTCATCTATGGCGATATTCGGGGCGAGGATTTTATCAATGAAACCTCTAACCTCGTTACAGGTTCAGACGTGTGGGGCCTGAATGCAACCAATAGCGCTACGGCTGTGGTAAACCTGTGGTATTTTGCTTACCTGACTATCAACAAGTGTAATATATTTCTGGACGGGATGGAGGCTGGTGGCTCCGCAGTAGTAGGTGCCGAAGCAGCCGCTAAATATATTGCCGAAGCAAAGTTGATCCGGGCACTGAGCTATTACAGCTTACTTCAATATTATGCCCGTCCGTATATCGACGGAAATGGGAACAAACCCGGTCTTCCATTGCGTCTAAATGGTATCAGAGGTGTTGGGCAATCCAATCTGGCCAGAAGTACAGTGGCTGAAGTGTATACGCAGGTCCTGAAAGACCTTAATGAAGCCGAAACGGGTTTGCCGTTGAAATATGCTACCGATGCTGAGAATACAACCCGGGCTCATAAAAACACAGCGATCGCGCTGAAGACAAGGGTCTACCTGAGCATGCAGAATTATGCCAGTGTCATTACAGAAGCTAACAAAATTGTTAGTGCGACGGCTCCTTTCAGCGCTCCTACTGGTGTTGCCCATGCGTTACAGGCTGATATCACTACAATATTTACGTCGCCGAACTACACAACGACGGAGTCGATAATGTCGATGCCAATGACCGCAACAACAGGTGATTTCCCGGGTACGCAAAATCAGTTAGCCTATTATTACTCACCCAACGCAACAAATGGGGGTATTGGTAATGGCGAATACTCATTAAACCCAAAAGGAATTATTGCCGATACAACATGGAGAGCTGCTGATAAAAGAAGGGCTTTCCTCAAGACGTCGGGTACGGGTGCTACCGCGAAAACCTGGTTGATCAAGTATAAAGCAGCTAGCCCATATACCGACTACGTACCGGTTATACGCTATGCAGAAGTCCTGTTGAATCTGGCAGAAGCTAAAGCTCGTACTGCCAATGCAGTAGATGCTCAGTCAGTTGCTTTATTGAACGCCGTTCGTCAGCGGTCAGATGCAACAAAAACGTACACGGCTGCCAGCTTTGCTTCATCAACTGATCTGATCAATGCAATTCTGCTGGAACGGCGGATCGAATTTCTGGGCGAAGGCTTACGGAATAATGATCTGGTACGTTTGTTACAAACAATTCCAGCTAAAGGGACAGTACCAGCTAAAACACCTTCTGAGCCAAACTATATCTGGCCAATCTCGGCATCGGAGCTTGCTTTGAATACGTTGGCTACAGATAACTAATCGGCTATTATGTACAACTAGTAACCAAGCCTGGTTTCGAGATAGGCTAAAATTAGGCATCAACACTACGTTGATGCCTGAACACAATTTATGAATCGGTGCTGAAGTCATTCGGCACCGATTTTTTTGTGAGTTCGACAAAATAACCTGCTTTTCGGTTTCGGCAATGTAAGGACGCTTAAGCTATTATTTTTATTGGCTGCGTCTTCAGGAGCATCGTTTCTTTTCAACGCCTAAAGCCGTATCTTGTCGATAAGAACCTGTTCGGTGGGTTTTGAATCCATATGAATACTGACGGATCAATCATAAAAAGCGACGTAAATACGACTGATGCACAAGCCAGTCAGCCAGCATTGAAGCGAATCAATGTTTCCTCTGAAATTGGTACGTTGAAACGGTTGTTAATTCATAGCCCGGATCGTGGTTTAGGCAAAGTTGTCCCTTCAAAGGCGCAGGACTGGCTGTTCGAAGATATTGTCCATCTGGATATGATGCGCCGGGATGAGTACGATTACTACGTTAAGCTTCTACTCTATTTTTTAGATCCTGATAAAGTTCGGGGACAGATAAACGCATTAGGTCCTGATTCGGATCGTAACTTTTTCAAGCCCGATCATTCCGATTATTTCCGGTCCGATAAAGTGATTGATATTCAGTCACTTCTAGCTGATATCTTGGCCGACAAAAGCATACGCATCCGGCTAATCGCAGCTATCTGCGGTATTGAACGTACTTCATTTCGAACTCAGCAACAATTAAATCAATACGATCCTGCCGAATTGGCGAAGATTATGATCTCTGGTTCATTGCCCGATCTGACTATGCTCTTTGCCCCTCTACCGAATTTTATTTTTACGCGTGATATTGGCATTGTGATCAATGATCACATTTTGCTTAATAAACCGGCTAAGCTGGCCCGCACCCGAGAAGCGCTACTGACGCAATATATTTTCTTTAATCATCCACTATTTGCTGACTATCAGGATAAAATCATTGAGATTCCTGACAATGAGCACGCGTTCTTACTGGCTGATTCTGACACAAACCGCGACGTAACACGCTCCACTCTGGAAGGGGGGGACGTAATGATGATCGCTAAACGGCATCTGTTGATTGGCGTTAGTGAACGGACTACGCTCTACGCTGCTCAGCAGGTAATGAAACTGGTGTTTGATAAAGACCTGGTCAGCAAAGTCACAATCATCAAGATCCCGAAGAAACGCGATTACATGCATATCGACACGATTTTTACGCAGGTAAAACGTAACGTTTGGGTGTTATTAGGTTCACTCGGCCGAACAGGCGACGAAGCAAAGCAGCAGGATGTACTGCATTTTTTTGCACCGAAAGACATTTCGGAAGAGCTAAAGATTCTTCAATTCAAAAAAGGAGAAGAGCAGACGCCTGCTGAGTTCGAAAACCTTGAAGATCTGCTGACTGACATTAGCACAAACGATTTGAGCGCTACAGAGCCCATACAATTTATATACTCAGGCAACAATGAATTTCCGTTTGGTGCGCGGGAGCAATGGACAGACTCCTGCAACCTACTGGCTCTGAAAGACGGTGTAGTTGTTGGGTATGACCGTAACGAAAAAACGGCCGACGCTTTTCGAAAGGCTGGGTTCGACGTAGTCCCTGCCGCTAAACTGCTGGATCGGTTTGAACAAAGTAAATCTTCGCCAGAAACTATCGAGAACACGTTTATCATGCTTCCTTCGGCTGAGTTGTCACGAGCCAGGGGGGGCTCACATTGCATGAGTTTACCATTATTGCGGGAGGAAATCCAGTAGAGTGCCGGGCTGCCGTTGCTTGATTTGGCGCTTTGGTGCTAACTTGCTACGGTTAAGTACAAACGCTATTTCAAATTATGCAATCTCAAGCTACCTCTCGTCTCTTAATGATTCGGCCTGTTCAGTTCTCGTTTAATGAACAGACAGCCGAATCGAATGCGTTTCAGGATGTTACACTGGCGACGCAACGTGAAGATACAGTGCAGGAGGAGGCTCTGCGCGAGTTCGAGGAGATGGTACGTCAGTTACAGGCTATGAGTGTGGACGTAACAGTATATGAAGATACCGTTGATGCGAACACCCCTGATTCAATTTTCCCCAATAATTGGGTGTCTTTTCATGCCAGTGGAACGGTTGTACTTTATCCAATGCAAGCTGAAAACCGTCGGCTGGAACGGCGGCAGGATATTATTGATGACCTTTCCCGGAAATACCATATTGCCCGGATCATTGACCTGACCCATTTTGAACAGGAGGGTAAGTTTTTGGAAGGAACCGGCAGCCTGGTTCTCGACCGAATGAGTCGCGTAGCGTTTGCCTGCTTATCACCGCGTACCCATCCTGATGTTCTGGCCGAATTTGCCCGTCAAACCGGCTATCGCACGGTTTCTTTCCGGGCTGCCGATGCCAATGGGCAGGCTATCTATCATACCAACGTACTGATGTGTATTACGGATACAATGGCTGTCGTATGCCTGTCGGCTATAACCGATCCCGACGAGCGGCTCATGGTACGTCAGGAATTGGAAAACCTGAACAAGCGAATTGTTGATATTTCTCTGGAGCAGATGGCCAATTTTGCCGGAAACATGCTTATGGTATTGACCAAAAAAGGCCGTAAATTATTGGTTATGTCGACCCGCGCTTTTGAATCGCTGACGCCCAAGCAGATCGACATTCTGGACGACTACGCTACGTTACTTCATTTCGATTTACCAATAATTGAAGCCAACGGCGGTGGGTCTGCCCGCTGCATGATTGCCGAGGTGCATCTGCCCAGAAAATAACCCCGTTGATGAGAGAATTAATACATTTTATTGAGAGTTACCGATTTATTTTTCAATTTTTGTTTGCACATACAAATATCGGCGTGTACCTTTGCTAACAGCGAATGAAAATAACAAGTATGACAGAGGACACTATTGTTGCGGTAGCCGGTAAACAAAAAACCTCATCCCGTTTTAGTGCTTGTTTATTGTTTTCTGCAAACGCCCTGGCGCGAGCGATTACAGCTATAGGAGATGAAGAATTTGGTCGTTTCGGGTTATGCTATTCACACGCTTACTTATTATGTGAAGTAGTAGCTCAGCCGGGTATAAGCCCATCGCAGTTAAGCGATACGTTGTACCTGACTCCCTCAACAATAACCAGGTTAGTCGAAAAACTAGAGCAAAAGCGGTTGGTACGACGAGAGTCGGAAGGAAAAAAGACACTCATTTTTCCAACTACAGAAGGCGAATTGTTACAGCCCGCTATATCTGAAGCCTGGAATCGGGTTGGGGAGCGTTATTCTCAGGTAATTGGTGAGCCAAATGTTTGTCAGTTGACACAGCAAGTATTAAAGGCGGCTCAGGCACTTGGAGGAGGTCTATAAAAAAATTTATTCAAAAAATTGTTTGCACATACAACAACTAATAGCCATGAAAACGAACGAAGAAACTGTAGGACTCATTGTTGGAAATGCAACAGAAACGACAAAAGACATTTGCCGCTCATTGGCTAAACAGGGTATTTCAGCAATTGTAGTGCAAAAAGAAGCCGTTGCCGAAGAGGCCGAGGATACGTCCCGGCAGTGGTCGGGTCAACCGGGAAAAGATCTTTTCTTTAACGGCTGGAAATTACTGTTTTAGTAAAAAGTAATTCTTTGCTGATCCATACAAAGTGCTCAACGTTGAGCACTTTTTTTATGAATAAAGTATCCGCTTCATTCTACGGTAGCAGGTAAGTTTTACTAGATTAGACCGCTGACGCAACGTTTGCGACGGCAATAGCATCATTCAGGAAGATCAACTAAATCGCTTTACGTATGAACGTAGTAAAAATAAGTCTGGCAATCGTAGTAACGCTTCTGTTTAGCCAGATTATCCACGCTCAGAATGGACTTGTTGGTAACGGTCAGGTTATTAAGCAACAACGTACCATCGGTAGTTTCAACAAATTAGCAGTACGAGTTGGCATGCGGGTACGTATTGTAGCTGGAGACGCTACTAAAGCCGATCTGGAAGGAGAAAGTAACGTCCTCGAGCACGTAATAACCAATGTAAAAAACGGCGAACTCACCGTAATGCTATCGGAGAAGCAAACCTTTAAGCAGACAAAAACGGTAACCGTAACCATCCACGTAGCAAACCTCAATCGGATACTTGTCAGTACCGGCTGCTCTGTCGAATCGGATATACCTATTCAGAGTGAATCATTAGCTACCACGGTCGAAACGGGTAGTCGACTGATAACAGCAATTACCACAAAGAAGCTAGACCTGACAGTAAAAGAAGGATCGCAGGCAAATTTAAAAGGAACGGCTACAGTAGCTGACATTCATCTGTCGGGAGCTGGTAAATTACAGGCCGAGAAACTAACTATTACGCAGGCTACTATTCAGCTCGATGGAGCCAGCCGCGCCGATATTCACGTAACGGAAACACTGTCAGCATCAGCAGATGGCGTGAGCACAATCAATTACACGGGCAATCCTACAGTTAAATCGCAGGACGCAACGGGGCTGTCTAAAATACGGAAGCAGAGTTAGGAAGGAAACAAAAATGGCGACACCCAACTGGTCGTCGCCATTCTGAAAACCCACTCTATGAGAAATTAAATGTCTATGTTTACTGACCTCCCAGCGGGAATGAATAGCCAACAGTTAACTGACTGTTAATGGCTCTGTTATTGGTGTTAAAGCCGATATCTGGATCTCCAAATGAATACATACCCCGAGCTTCGATCGTAACGTGGCCCGGTCCGGCTTTCAGAGCAGCGCCTATGCCAAGTGCACCGCCAAAATCGAAACGATTTTCTGAATTATCAATCGGTATTTTTTTCCCTTCAAGGCTTCGGCTGGCTAGATAGGCGGCATAAGGACCGACGTTTACAAAAAAGCGGTGCCCATCGTAACTACCCGATGAGATCTTGAGAAATAGAGGCACTTCTAGCGCGTCCACAGCGCCTTTTAGCGATATAAGCCCTATGTCGTCGCTCACTTTTAATCCATAACGGGCATAATTTACTTCTGGCTGGAAAGAAAACATACCGGCTCCAAAATTGAAAGTCAAGCCTCCTACAAAGCCCAGCCTGGGCTTTAGAAACGGCTGGTTTTCAGTAAAGAATATATTCGTAACGCCCCCTCGTACCCCAATCCGAACACCCGATGAACTCGACGTAGCAACTTGTGAAGTTACCGGCTGCTGTGTCCGACGAGTTGTCGTGGGCTGTGAGCTGCTATAGTCTGTAGTCGGGCTCTGACGTTGCGGTGTAACAGGAGTCGATGCAGGTGTGCTCGTTTGGGACGTAGTGGTGGATTTTTTGTTATAACCATGATACTGATCATACAACTCCTGCCTTCTGTTTGTGCTGGTCGTTGACGTCGGCTGAGTGGCTGTTGTGCTACTAACTTGCGCAAACGACAAATCCGTTGACACAACAAGCAGGGTTAGAAAAGAATAAAAGCATTTCAGGAAGTTCATAGTTGGTGATAATTATGTAAGATTAGTCGCTAAAATATTAAATCCTTTAACATGTCTGAGGCAACGGTCATTTAGTTGAGTATACGGTTTTGTTGACAAAACATTTTAGAGAGAAGTAAAGTAAATAACAAGAACCGCTTTACACCGCCTATTTACTCACTCCGTTGCGAAGTAATTATGAAAACTGAACACCAGCGTACGGCCCTGATTACGGGGGCTAATAAAGGAATTGGAAAAGAGATTGCCCGGCAACTGGCCCAGCAGGGTTTCGCCGTATTTATTGGTGCCCGCGATGCGGCTAAAGGCCGGGAAGCATCGGAAGAGCTTTGTCAGCAAGGATACGAGGCCACCTTTATAGAGCTCGACGTAACAGATCCGGTTAGCATCCGGGTTGCATGCGGTACGTTTTCTCAAAAAGCCGATCATCTGGACGTATTGGTAAACAATGCCGGTATTCTGGAAGACCATGGTGAAGATATTCTCAAGCTGAATACGGAAATGCTTGATCGTACCTTGAAATCCAACGTTATTGGGCCTATTCTGGTGACGCAGGATTTTTTACAACATCTGCAGAAAAGCCCAAATGGTGCCCGCATCATCAACGTATCGAGTGGAGCCGGTTCATTGAAAGATATGAGCACCTATGCTCCGGCTTATAGCATTTCCAAGACAGCGCTAAATGCCGTAACGAAACAATTTGCCGGGGCACTTAAGAATCAGAACATTGCCGTTAATTGTGTAGATCCGGGTTGGGTTCGTACCGACATGGGCGGACAGCATGCCAGTCGGTCCGTCGACAAAGGCGCTGAAACCATTGTGTGGTTAGCCACCGCTGCCCCCCAATCGGAAACCGGTAAATTCTGGCATGATAAACAGGAAGTAGATTGGTAAAGTACTGAGCAGATAATATCCTAAACGGTGTCAACTTTTAAGTTCCTGATTTTGTTACCAAGTCGGGCAGTTACCGTTTTGCCTGTTATCTTTGCGGCTTCATTTGGCCGTCACGCTATAATTCTATTATGTTATCCATCAGTAATTTACAAGCCGTTATTGGCGATAAGCAGATATTAAAAGGTCTTGACCTGGAGGTTAATGCTGGTGAAGTTCACGCCATTATGGGTCCAAACGGGGCTGGTAAGAGCACACTGGCATCTGTCTTGGCTGGCCGGGAAGACTATGAAGTGACGGGTGGCAGCGTACTATTCGACGGAAAAGATCTTTTGGAATTGGCTCCCGAAGAGCGTGCTGCTGAAGGTATTTTTCTGGCATTTCAATATCCGATAGAAATTCCCGGCGTAAGCACGACTAACTTTTTGAAAACAGCACTCAACGAAATCAGAAAACACCGTGGGCAGGACCCCCTCGATGCTGTGCAGTTTCTGAAGTTGATGAAAGAAAAGATGAAGCTCGTTAACATCGACCAGTCATTATTAAGTCGGTCGTTGAACGAAGGATTTTCGGGAGGAGAGAAGAAACGTAACGAAATTTTTCAGATGGCTATGCTTGAACCCAAACTGGCTATTCTGGACGAAACCGATTCAGGCCTGGACATTGATGCACTACGTATTGTAGCCGATGGGGTTAACAAACTCCGTTCGCCCGAACGTTCGACCATCGTCGTTACGCACTATCAGCGGCTACTGGACTATATCGTGCCCGACTATGTGCATGTGTTATATAAAGGACGCATTGTTAAATCTGGTCCAAAAGAATTAGCCCTCGAACTGGAAGAAAAAGGATACGACTGGATTAAAGCCGAAGCACTATAAGCGTTTACAGTTTGTGAGTTTTCGGTTCACAGTTGGCTAACGAATCAAATTATAGCCGCCAGCCAATTGTAAACCAGAAGACTGAAAACTATTAAAGAATGACTCCTTCTTACGCATCATATAACGATTTTAAAAACCAGTTGCTGGCCGCCTTCCGCGATAACGAAGAGCGAATGAATGGCGAACGCAAAGCGCCTTTGCATCAGCTCCGGCGTGCGGCCCTCAAGCAATTTGATTTACTGGGTTTTCCAACTATTCGGCACGAAGAATGGAAATACTCTAATGTAAATGGATTGCTTAAAGAGTCGTTCGATCTTGACGAAACTACCACATTAACTTCCGATGATCTGGCGCCGTTGGAGATACCAAACCTCGACGGTAATATTCTGTACTTTGTGAATGGTCGTTATCATCCTGAACTTTCCCGGATTGTAAGTCCGGCTGAGCAGGTACAGATTACGAGTTTTGCCGAAGCCATCAAAGCTGATCCTGAATTTATTGGCGCCCATTTTGCTCATTACGCCGACTATCAGGAAAACGCGTTTACAGCACTGAACACAGCTTTGGCTAACGATGGAGTGGTAGTACGGGTGCCCGCCAATACGGTAGTTGAGCAGCCAATTATTCTACGCTTTATTACTGACGCTCGTCAGAAAAACATTTCGTCGCAACCGCGGAATCTCATTACGGTTGGTAAAAACGCCGAAGTGATGATGGCCGAATCGTATAGGACGCTGGGTGATCAGGCTAGTTTCGTGAACGTAGTAACGGAAATAGCACTCGACCGTGACGCCCGCATGCAATATTACAAGGTGCAGAACGAAACCGAAAAGGCGTATCATATTGGTACTACGCAGGTTTTCCAAACGGATAACAGCCATTTCTACTCGGCTACCGTAACGCTGAACGGGAATTTCGTTAGGAACAACCTGAATATTGTGCTGAATGGACAATACGCCGAAGCGTTTATGTACGGTTTGTACATGCCAAACGGTCGGCAACATGTCGATAACCACACGTTGGTGGATCACGCCATGCCCAACTCGTACAGCAATGAGTTGTATAAAGGGATTCTGGATGACAACAGCACAGGCGTATTTAACGGCAAGATATTTGTTCGACAGGATGCCCAGAAAACCAACGCATATCAGTCATGCAAGAACGTAGTACTGTCGCCTGGTGCGTCGATGAATACCAAGCCACAACTCGAAATCTTTGCTGACGACGTGAAGTGTTCGCACGGTACAACTACGGGACAGTTGAATGACGAAGCCTTGTTCTACATGCGTTCGCGCGGAATTCCCAAAGATGAAGCCCGGACATTATTGCTTTATGCCTTCTCGCAGGACGTATTGAGTCAGATCAAAATTCAGCCCATTCGCGAATATCTGGAGCGGGTTGTGACGGAGAAACTGGGCAAGTAGTCTTAGAATAAATAATGTACAGTGAAAAATGGATAATGGCTGCCTAACGTAGCATTATCCATTTTTTGTTTCTCGCTATTTCTATGCGTTTACTGGTACTGGTAGCTTTTTTATTTACTGTTCTCGTTTCATCAGGTCAATCAATTCGTTTTACATTTCAGGGTGATTCGTTAACGATTCCTTTTGTACGAGATAGTTTACGGGGCATTTCTGGCCTTGACATTAACCCAGCTACCAATGAATGGCATTTGGTGAGCGATCGGGGCTGGCATTTTATTTTCTCGAACATTCGATCTATACGTGATTTAGGCGATAGTTCGCACCTGAAATCGGCCCAGAAAACACCTTTCTGGTTTGAAAGTATTCGGAATGACAGGCAAACTGGTACGTACTTCTGGACTGATGAACATGAGTTCGTTACGTCGTTGCTTTACGGAAAATCGGTCAGCGATACGTCGGCTCAAGTGCTTTTAAAAATGCCTTTGCCCGGCCCGAATAAAGGACTCGAAGGAATAGCTATAACGCCGGCTGGTACGTTGTGGCTAGCTCCTGAAGCGGGCTGGGAAGGCCAGGCGCGCATGAGTCAGGATACAATATCGTTTTTTCGTTATACTAATCCCCTCGCGCCCGATCCTGTTGCTGAGCGTTACGCCTACCCAATAAATCGTTGCCCCTTTGCGCAGGGAGACGAACGTCTGGGTGGAATATCCGAAATTCTGTCCGTCGATGAGATGCGCCTTCTGGTACTGGAACGATGTTATGATGCCGCTCAAAAGCGTCTTATAGCGAATTTATACGTAGCAACACTGAACGAAAAAGCGCACATCCTGGAAAAAACGCTGGCTTTCAATTTCAACCAGGAGTATCCGGGAACTGTCTGTAATCTGGAAGCGATGGCCTGGGCCGATGAACAAAAGCAGACACTGGTGTTAATGGCCGATGATAATTTTCGTCGGAATCCGACGCTACGTAATCAGGTAATTGTGCTACGTCGCCAATAAACACGAACCTAATCGACCTACCTTTACGTTTCATTAATGACACTGTCAACGTATCAATAGTCGCTTTTTCAGTACGAATACGACATGCAATCAGCTACAGAAACTACCCTCGATATTCAGAAAATTCGCCAGGACTTCCCTATCCTTGATCAGGAAGTGAACGGTCGAAAACTGGTTTATTTCGATAATGCCGCCACTAACCAAAAGCCGCTGCCAGTCATTAATGCCCTGACCCGTTATTATGAGGGGTATAATGCGAATATTCATCGGGGAATTCACCATCTGGCTGAGCAAGCCACAGCGGCTTTTGAGGCATCGCGCCGGGCTATTCAGGCGTTTCTGAACGCTAAACACTGGCAGGAGATTATCTTCACATATGGCACTACGGATGGAATCAATCTGGTGGCTCAAAGCTACGGTCGTCGGTTCCTGAAGGAAGGGGATGAGATTATCATCTCGACTATGGAACACCACTCCAACATTGTTCCTTGGCAAATGCTTTGTGAGGAGAAAGGCTGTGTGCTGAAAGTTATTCCGGTTGATGAAAAGGGGGAACTAATTCTGGAGGAGTACGAAAAACTTCTGTCGGAACGTACCAAATTCGTTTCGTGCGTGCACGTATCGAATTCTTTAGGTACAATCAATCCGGTCAAGACGATTATTGACAAAGCACACGAAGTTGGCGCTTTGGTTTTGATTGATGGAGCACAAGCCAGTTCACACCTTGACCTGGACGTGCAGGCTCTCGACGCTGATTTCTATGTATTGTCGGCACATAAGCTTTACGGCCCGACAGGTATGGGCGTGCTTTATGGTAAAAAAGAAATTCTGGATGCCATGCCACCGTACCGGGGTGGGGGCGAAATGATTAAAGAGGTTACGTTTGCCAAAACCACCTATAATGATCTGCCCTACAAGTTTGAGGCTGGTACGCCCAATATTGCCGACGTAGTGGCGGTTAAAACCGCGCTGGAATACATGGCTAATTTAGGCAAGGAAAACATCGCAGCCCATGAGAACGACTTGCTTCAGTATGCAACAGAACAGTTGAGTGAACTGGACGGACTACGTATCGTTGGGCAGGCTAAGCACAAAATTGGGGTTATTTCCTTCGTAATGGACGGAATTCACCATCAGGATATTGGCGTAATTCTGGACCAGCAGGGCATTGCTGTTCGTACGGGTCATCACTGTACCATGCCGCTAATGCAGCGCTTTGGCATTGCCGGAACTACGCGGGCGTCGTTTGCGGTTTATAACACCAGAGATGAGATAGATCGGCTCGTGCAAGGCTTACGCCGGGTCCAGAAAATGATGTTGTAACCGGATGACAATCAACGAGAAACAAGACGAGATTATTGAAGAGTTTGACTTGTTCGAAGATCAACTCGATAAGACACAATACATAATTGATTTGGGTAAGAAGTTGCCCCCAATGGCTGAGTCAAGAAAAAATGACGAGAATCGGATTGTAGGCTGTCAGTCGAAAGTGTGGGTTGATGCCGAACTGAACGATGATAAGCTGTATTTTTATGGAGATAGTGAACCAACTGCCCAGATTTCGAAGGGATTAGTGGGTTTGTTGATCCGGGTTTTGTCGGGCGAAAAACCTGAAGATATTGCCAATGCTGACTTATATTTCATTCCACGCGTTGGTATGGGCAATCTTATTACGTCCCTACGGGCAGGTGGTCTGGCTTCGATGATCGAACGAATGAAAGCGTACGGACGGGCTTATTCCGTCTCAGAAAATAGTCATTAACGTACTAAGATGATGACCGACGAAGAGTTAAAAGAACAGGTTGTTTTGGCCCTGAAAGGCGTTTACGATCCGGAAATCCCGGTAGATGTGTACGAACTGGGTTTGATTTATGAGATCAAAATATTCCCGGTCAACAACGTTTATATTTTAATGACGCTGACCTCTCCATCATGTCCGTCAGCGGGTTCTATTCCGGCCGAAATTGAAGAGAAAGTACGAGCGATTGAAGGGGTGAACGATGTAAGTGTAGAATTAACATTCGATCCGCCTTATTCTACCGAACTTATGTCGGAAGTTGCTAAATTGGAACTTGGGTTTATGTAAAATATAAGCCGTCTCTATTGGTGTGATCGCATTAATATTGAGGGCTATCAACTAATGACTAACTACTAAAATTATGTATCCTCCTCATTTGCTTGTCCCGATGCGGGAAGACCTGACGAGCGTTGGGTTTGAAGAATTAACGACCGCCGAAGACGTAGTGAACACCATGGAAAGTTCTGAAGGCACCATGCTGGTTGTGGTAAATTCGGTGTGCGGCTGCGCGGCAGGTGCTGCTCGCCCGGGTGTGAAAGCTGCTCTGGCGGCCAGTCCCGTAAAACCGGATAAAATGGTGACCGTATTTGCCGGTGGTGACCTGGAAGCAACAGCTAAAATGCGGGAATACCTGCTGCCTTATCCACCATCGTCACCAGCGATTGGTATTTTTAAAGATGGTGAGCTAGTGCATTTTATCGAGCGTCATCACATTGAAGGCCGTTCAGCGCAAATGATTGCTCAGCATCTGGAGATGGCACTCGAAGAATTTTGTACGCCAGCAAATGCGTAACGTAACAAAAAAGCCCCGCTCAAATAGTGGGGCTTTTTTGTTACGTTACAGCAAACAATTTTGCCAGTAGCCGGGATAAAGGCAGCAGGCAAAAGACCAGAAGAGCCAGCGGAAACGAGGCAAAGGCCGCTACCCAGGCTGCATTCATGACAATAAGCGATAATACGCCTGCTTTCACAGCTAGACCAATATTTTGCCCTACTGGATCTTTGACTGCTCGCCAAAGCGGAGGGAAAATATAATAGCCAAACAATAATAAGAATGGTAACGCTGTACCTAACTGATGCTGTTGTTGTGCCAGAGCTGCCACGCACCCAATTACAAGGGCATATAATAAACCAGCCGCTTGTAACGTAGTAGCGCTTCCCCCGTGCACTTCCCCTCGGCTAATCATTGTAATAGCTGCGATATAAGCAATCGGCACTAAACCAACCCATACCCAGGGCAATACCTGGTCGGGCAGAATACTAATACCTAACAACAGATTTAAGCCTCTGCATAAGCCCATATTAACCGGGCCCAGCCAATTATGATGTTTACCATATCGGTCGTATACAAGAGACGCAACAGCGATGCCAATAGCCAGGAACCCAGCTGTTTGGTTAACAATGAGTGATATACCAATTCCCGAAGCTAATAAAATTGCGCCTAACAAAACCGCTGTATTTTTACGAACGATGCCGCTCGGTATGGGCCGTTCTGGTCGTTCGATGGCGTCCAAATCGGCATCAAATACGTCATTAAATACGACGCCACCACCATATAAGCAGACCGTGGCCAGGCTGAGCCAGCCAACTGCGGCAGGAGGAGGGTTAGGAACCGAAAAATACCCCGCAATTGCCATACCTGCTAGTACATCGGCAACGGCCGTAACAAGATTAGCGGGACGGGTAAGAGAAAGAAGTGCTTTCAACATAATATACTAATAACTTATTACTCTTTAAATTCTTTGTTCAGATTAATAATTTCATACAACGATAAAAAATAAGTATAAAAGTGATGCTAAATCATAAAACAGACGATCATATGCCTTTTAGTACCAAACTTCTAAAATAACCATTATTGATATGAGGGTTAAAGCTGTTCACGGAGATGGATGATTCGCAGTTTATGGCAGGCCTGCGCATCTTAATATTAGGCTCGATGGATAAGAGCCTGATCAATTAAACGGCCGTAGGCTAATTAGTTCTTAGATAAATAGAATTTTTATTGGTTTTATTATAAATTAGCCGTCCTAATTAAATTCTTGTAATATAAATTTGAGAAAAGCTGTCTATCTTGATACGCTACTTTCGGAGATATGTTCAGTCTAACTGGCCATACACTTATTAGTAAATGCAACAAATATGAGGCACCGTTACTCCATACTGTTTTTCCCGCTTCATGTAATCGTTGATTTCATAAGTCTGAATACAGCCTTTGTTGGCGCATTTTGGCTTAAATTTCAGGAAATAGATGGTGTAGCTCGTGCACCATACGCGTCGTTTTGGCTGTTGTTTAATGTTGTCTGGTTGATTGAAATTTTATTGTTCAGACCATATACATTTCCCCGACAACTATTTAAAGCTGACCATTTATTAAAAAAGATGTTGGTTTTGACTGCAATCCACATAGCAGTCATCTCAATGTATTGGGTAGCCATTAGAGGGTATTATTATTCTCGCGAGCATATGTTAATTTCCTACACCTTATTTCTAGGGTTAGGTGCAATATTCAGGCTTGGAGGATTGGTTTTCCTGAGAGAGTATCGATCAAGAGGATATAATAACCGACGTTACGTTATTGCGGGGTACGGTAAACTGGCTGCTTCAATATCTAGTTTCTACGAGGCTCATCCTGAAATGGGTTTTCGCTTCCGGGGTTACTTCGATGAACCCACTACTGAAAATAAGGGAGAACTAACCGGGTCGTACGCTGACCTGTCGGACTATATTCAGAAAGAAAGCATTGACTGTGTGTATTGCTGTCTGACTTATATGAGCAACGAGCAATTAAAAGCTATCGTTGACCATGCAGAAGTCGGTAATTATCAGGTAAAATTATTAGTCGATTTTCGGGGCTTTTTAGCTCGCGGTGCCTCGGTCGAGTACCATGATTTTCTGCCAGTATTAAACCTATCGCCTGATCTCTTAGCTGAGCTGCGTATCAGTGTACTCAAACGATCATTCGATATCCTATTTTCGTTGACCGCTCTTGGCTTAGGTATGCCTGTATTTCTTCTTCTGGCCGCTATAACACGACTTACATCAAAAGGACCAACTTTCTACGCTCAGGAGCGTATCGGCAAAGGAGGAAGGCCATTTAAAATCTATAAGTTCCGAAGCATGTATGTGAATGCGGAAAAGTCAGGGCCTGTTTTGTCGGGAGGGCTACTTGACAACCGTATTACTCCCTGGGGGCGATTCATGCGCCAAACCAGACTTGATGAAATACCGCAGTTCTATAATGTATTAATCGGTGATATGTCCGTAGTGGGTCCCAGACCTGAGCGGCAGTTCTTTATTGATCAAATCGTTCAGATTGCTCCGGAATACCGCTCTTTGCTGGAGGTAAAACCCGGCATTACGTCTATTGGGCAAATCAAATATGGATACGCAGCCAGCGTTGAAGAGATGGTACAACGATTACGATATGACCTTCTGTACCCAAAACGGCGTTCCTTTGTATTTGATATGTGGATTATCGCTCAAACTCTCCGGGTTATGGCTCAGGGGCGCGGCAAATAAATTATTGTAGGTTTCATGCTATTTTAACGAAATGCTCGATATCTGATATTGGGCATTTCTTATTTTTGTAAAAGTTGATTTTTGTGAAATATGCGTTTAAGAATGGGGCGGGTTTCTAAATGGAATTGGTTTAGTATTTTTCTGATTACGGGTACAGTCTTATTATCATGCGCCCAGGACTCTGAGACCAAACAGGCTCAAAAATTGCGAAACTGTGCGGAAGATCAGATTCTAACGGCCGATCAGCAAGTGGCTATCCGGAAGCAAATAAATGCGGATGAGAAGACGCAGAAAATAGAAGATATTTTTCGTCAGAAGGTACGTAGTGGCCTGAATGGTAACGTATTGATTGCTCAGAAAGGCTTGATCTTGTATAAGAAATGTTTTGGCTTAGGGCACTTCGAGCGAAATGAGCGTGATACGTTGGTAGAAGACTCTAAATTTCAACTAGCCTCCTTATCTAAAACCTTTACAGCTGTTGGTACTCTGAAGCTTATCGAAACTGGAAAACTCAAATTAGAGGATTCCATACAGAAATTTTATCCTGATTTCCCATATCATGGCATTACTGTTCGCGAATTGTTGAGTCATCGGAGTGGCCTGCCAAATTATCAATACGCTTTCGACGACAGCATGAAGGTCAATTTCTATAAAAAAGAAAAGCCTTATCCGAATAACGCAACTATCATGCATTGGTTTGCTACTGTAAAGCCAACCCCGCAGCGCTATAATATTCCAGGTCGAGGGTTTAGCTATAGTAATACAAACTATATGGTACTCGCATCAATCATCGAAAAAGTGACAGGTGAGAGTTATGAAGCATTTATTCATAAGAATATTTTTGAGCCGCTAGGCATGCATCATACGTTTGTCGCTACCACCAAAAATGATTCAATAAACTATCATCGAACAGCAGGGTATCAATGGAATCGGCGGATTCCTAAAGATTACTATGATGATGTTGTCGGCGACAAAGGAATCTATTCCACTACAGGCGACTTATTTCGCTGGTATCGGGCCTTGAATGGCGACTGTCTACTGCAAAAAAAGACATTGGCAGAAGCATTCATACCACGCAGTTTTGAACGAAAGGGTACGAAAAATTACGGATATGGATTCCGAATGATGCTTAACGATATGAACCAGCCTGAGTATATATATCATTCAGGTTGGTGGAAGGGTTATAACACCATGTTCTGGTTTAGCCCCAAAGATGAATACGTAATTATTATTCTCGGAAATAAGTATAACACAACCGTTTATCAGGTTAAAGAGCTGGCCGAAATATTACACGGAGGATCAAACAATAAAATGTCCGCTGGCGACAATGACGTTGAAATATGAGTAGAGTCGGCCAATTGGCCGACTTTCTTTTTTTACATCTCTGTACTTTCTTTTCTCATGCGTCCTTTTTTCGCTGCAATCCTTCTGGTCACTATGCTTCCTCAGATTTCTTTATCGCAGGAAATTGTTAAACTATGGCCCGACAATGCCATACCAAATTCACTGTCTGGAACACAGATCACCGAAAAGTCGGAAACAGATGCAAATGGGATTTTACGTATCAGCAATGTAACAGTGCCTACAATAACCGTTTATTTACCCGCAAAAGAAAAAGCGAATGGGGCAGCGGTTATGATTTGTCCTGGTGGAGGATATGGAATTCTGGCAGCGAGTCATGAGGGCAGCGACGTAGCAAAATGGTTTAATGAAATGGGGGTGGCTGCTTTCGTACTGAAATATCGTTTGCCTAATCCAGACATAATGTCCAACCAGCACGAGGTACCGCTTATAGATGCCATGCAGGCAATGAAGTTGGTTCGTCAGAATGCCGCTAAATACAACATCAGTCCGGATAAAATAGGTGTTATGGGCTTTTCAGCAGGCGGACATCTGGCTTCTACGCTTGCTACGCATTATAACCGGGGGCCGCAGGCTAATGAAATGGCCAAACCGAACTTTGCTATTTTATTATATCCAGTCGTGACTTTTGGCGATAAAGCGCACGCAGGCTCACGCGACAAACTTTTGGGTAAGCTGAATACGTCGTCAGAGATGATATCTTATTACTCGAATGAGCTGCAGGTAACGAATCAGACACCGCCTACGTTTTTAGTTCATTCGGAAGATGACAAAGCCGTTCCCGTCGAGAATAGTATTAATTATTACTTGGCATGTCTGAAAAACGGCGTTCCTGCCGAAATGCATTTATATCCCACCGGAGGCCATGGTTATGGAATGAGAACTGCAAAGTTTGGCTCTCTCAATACATGGCCGGAAGCCTGCAAGGCCTGGCTTCTGACATTGGTCACTTCTAAACCATAAGTGGCTAGACGCGCAGGAACGTATTCTTCTTATACAGAAAATAGAGGAAACCCCATTTTACGGCCAAAAAGGCTATGACTGCTCCTACTGCCTGAACGGGTTCGCTAAAGAAATGGAGGATGCCGCCAAACAGGAAATGAGCGGTATGCTCAAAGTCGATGACTCTGTCTGCGAGGTAAATCAGAATAGAATTCGTCCCAATAACAACGAAGAAAAACGTCCACCCTCGTAGGTTCTGCATATCAATGACCCAATAGAATAGGCTAAGCATCAGCAAACTCCATCCACCAGCAACCAGAACGAATGAGCTGGTCCAGAGGTTTTTATTGACCGGAAAAACTGAATTCCATACCCACCCAACCGCAATACAAGCTACGCCTGCCAGAACAAGCTGCTGAAGTTTTTGCCCATCGCGAATACCATGTCGACGTAATACTGATCCTGCGAAAACACCCAGAAGGCCTGTGCTGATAGCAGGTAAGGTTGATAGTAGACCTTCAGGATCATGAACGACCTTATACAGCCTGCCAGGCATAAGCAGACGGTCTACATAGCCTACTAAGCTTCCGGCCATAGTCAAGTTTCCTGCTCCGTAGCCGGGCACCGGCACAAGCATGAGTAAAGCCCAATAAACTAGCAAAATACCCGCAAAAATACCGTATCGTACACGTTCATTCTGAACATAGAGGTAGATCAGTTGGGCGAACATACCAGCCAGGCCAATACGTCCTAATACGCTTCCAAAACGCATTTCAGCAATCGGTTTAGCAAGTATGCCGTTATTCACAATAATACCTAGCAGTACTAAAATCAGGCCACGCATAATCACTTTTTGAGCCAATTTGCCTCGGCTATCACCTTTGGCTAATCGACTACCGAGAGAATAGGGGGTTGAAACGCCCGCCAGAAAAAGAAACAATGGGAAAATGCAATCATACGGACGAAATCCGTTCCACTCAACATGCGTGAATTGATCCGCCATGAAAATTGCCCAGGCCCAACCTGTTGATTTAGCCAGGGCATGAAAAATTTCTTCTCCTCCTATAATCCAGAACATGTCGAATCCACGTAACGTATCAAGCGACAACAAGCGTCGAACGGGAGCAGGTTGAGCAAGCGCAGGTTCTTGTGGGGCAGATACAGATGGTTGCATAGATTGACGGATTGCAATAGGCAATGATATACAAAAAACGCAACCCATCAAACCATAATGGCTCAGTGAGTGGCGTTTTCAAGTATTTACCAGAGCAGAGACTATTAAAACCAGTTTTAAGCCTATTTCAAGTGTTATTAGAATCAGTGCTGATCGCTAGATTCTCCCCTGAGATTCTCCACGACACTTTGCGTGGCATCATATAAGCTGCATTGTCGCGAATACAAGTGCGTGTAAATAATTTAGGAGTGATCACGAAACCTCATCGGCTATAAATGTGATTGATAATCAGGGGCTAAAGAAATTCTATACTACGTTCGCCGGGCAGTAATAGAATAGAACAAACATAAAAAAAGGCACCCGGTAAACGACCAGATGCCTTTTTTAACCACACTATTAACCCTTCAGTAAATTAGCGTGACGTTTTTTTCTTGTCTTTAGCAGCGGGAGCCGTGCCAGCCGTTTCCGCTTCTTTACGTGCTACCACTTCTCCTTTCAGATATAAAACGATGTTACCATTCTCAGCATTGCTGGTAACCGTAACGGTTTTCGTAAACTGGCCCATTGCCGCTGCGTTATACGTAGCAGAGATCGTACCCGTTTTCCCAGGAAGCACTGGTTCACGAGCAAACGTTGGCTTTGTGCAACCGCAGGAAGCCTGAGCGTCGTTAATGACAATGGGGTCAGTACCTGTATTTTTAAACTCAAATACGTGGGTTACTGGTTTGCCTTGCTCGACTTTGCCGAAATCATGAGTTTCCTTCGCAAACTTCATGACTCCTTTTTGGGCGTAGCTCACCGCGACCAGCATAAATAAAGCTACGAAAAGTGAAAATGCTTTTTTCATCGGACGAAACGGAATTATAGTTTGATTGTTAAAATACTAATCATGTAAAGATAACCAGAGCAAACCGTTTGCCCAAAAACATACGGGTTGTTATCCGGTCAACAAAGAAACTCAAAAAATCGTTTTCTTGAAAGCTGACATGTTTTATCTTACTTTTACTTTCGATTGGTAACAGATGTAACTGATACCAGTTGCTTCATCGATAAATTAAATGTTTGACGATTTCAACCCGTAGCTCTGTTGTGATAGCAAACGAACAACTCCGCTCGACAGATATTCTAAGTCGTGAAAAAATCCTATCTGACTATCGATTGGCGTGCGAAAGCCGACAGGTTAGTTTGTTGGGTCGGCGTGATGTGATGGGAGGGCGGGCTAAATTCGGCATTTTCGGTGATGGCAAGGAAGTCGCGCAACTGGCGGCTGCCCGGGCATTTGAACGGGGTGACTTTCGCTCCGGGTATTACCGGGATCAGACCTTTGTGGCTGCATTGGGTGAATTAAACTGGCAGGAGTTTTTCGCGCAGTTATATGCCCATACCGATCTGGAAGCTGAGCCTAATACAGGTGGGCGGTCGATGAATGGCCACTACGCTACCCGCTGGCTCGATGAACAGGGACTATGGCGTAATCAGACGGAGCTTTACAACTCGGTTTGCGATATTTCGCCGACGGCTGGCCAGATTCCTCGCTCAGTTGGACTGGCTTATGCTTCTAAATTGTTTCGAAATAATCCTGGTCTAAATACGCTGACTAACTTTTCGCACAATGGTAACGAGATCGTTTTTGCTACCATTGGTGATGCGTCCACTTCTCAGGGCATGTTCTGGGAAACCATGAATGCCGCTGGCGTATTGCAGGTGCCGCTGCTGATGTCGGTATGGGATGATGGATATGGTATATCGGTACCTGTCGAGTATCAGACTATAAAAGGTAGTATCTCGAAAGCACTGGCCGGTTTTCAGCGAGATGGTGAAGAAAAAGGTATTGAAATTTTTGCCGTAAAAGGCTGGGATTACGTAGCGTTGCTGGAAACGTACCAGCAAGCTGCACAAATATGTCGGCAGGAACATGTGCCCGTGCTGGTACATGTGCAGGAACTTACGCAGCCGCAGGGGCACTCAACTTCTGGTTCACACGAACGTTATAAATCCAAAGAACGATTGACGTGGGAAGCCGAGCACGACTGCAATCGGATATTTCGACTGTGGATTCTGGAAAACGGTTACGCAACCAACGAAGAACTGGAAACTATTGAAGCAGAAGCGAAAGAAATTGCCAAGAAGGAACGACTTGCCGCCTGGAATGCATTCCAGAACTCAATGAAAAAGGATTTTGATCAGGCGCTCGATTTACTTCAGCAAGCTGCCCGTCATAATCCCAAAGCCAATGAGATAATGGCCATACGCGAAGAGCTGCGCAAGACGTTTTCGCCCCTGCGTCGGGATTCTGTTGCTGCTGTGCGAAAAGCGTTACGTATTCTGCGGGCGGATACGGGCGCGGGACGCCAGCAACTGAAGGTCTGGCTTGATCGTACAAACGCTGAAAACGAAGAGCGGTTCAACTCGCATTTGTACAGCGAATCACCTGATTCCCCGATGTTGATCGAAGGGATAGCTGCACAATTCACCGACAATAGTCCAGTCCTTGATGGTTACCAGCTGCTTCAAAACTATTTCGATAACTTATTTGCCCGCGATCCCCGCGTAGTGGCTTTGGGAGAAGATGTCGGAAAAATTGGGGATGTGAACCAGGGATTTGCGGGTTTACAGGAAAAGTACGGCGAGATACGTATTACTGACACCGGCATTCGCGAAACTACTATTATTGGCCAGGGTATTGGTTTAGCCATGCGTGGGCTACGTCCAATTGTCGAAATTCAGTACTTCGACTACGTTTATTACACCTTGGCTACGTTGACGGACGATCTGGCTACGCTACTGTATCGGACGAAAGGTGGACAGAAAGCGCCCGTTATCATTCGCACGCGAGGGCACCGGCTAGAGGGTATCTGGCACTCCGGTTCACCATTAGGCGCAATGCTGGGTAGCTTACGGGGCTTGCACGTATTAGTACCACGTAACATGACGCAGGCAGCGGGATTTTACAATACGCTGATCAGAGGAGACGACCCCGCATTGCTGATTGAATCGCTGAATGGCTACCGCTTAAAGGAAGTTTTACCAGACAATCTGAATGAGTTTTGTTTGCCTTTAGGCGTACCCGAAACGTTACGTATCGGCACCGACATAACCGTTGTTACGTATGGTTCAATGTGCCGGATTGTTATGGAGGCCGCTAATCAACTGGCACAGATGGGCGTTAGTACGGAAGTAATTGATGTGCAAACCTTACTTCCGTTCGATGTACATCATACAATTGTCGAATCCATAAAAAAAACGAATCGGGTTATTTTTGCGGACGAGGACGTACCGGGTGGGGCGTCGGCTTATATGATGCAGCAGGTAATTGATGAACAAAAGGCGTATCGCTACCTGGATTCACAGCCACGCACTTTATCGGCTAAGGCGCACAGGCCTCCGTATGGTTCCGATGGGGATTATTTCTCCAAACCCAACGTTGATGATGTGATTGAGATGGTGTACAGTCTGATAAGTGAGGCTGAACCTGATCGTTTCCCTTCGATTTTCTGAGTGTAGGAGTGAGAATCGGGTATAAACCCTCTCGTTAACCACACGTTCGCTCTTTATTACGGTACAATGTCTTACTTTCAGGATATAAAAACAGGCATTCGAACAACGCTAAAAGGCTTAGGACTAACCTTTCGGCATGTTCGGAATGCAACAAAGCGTCGAACTCCTCAGGGTATTGCGAGTGATAATTATTTTGACCTGCAGAATGGCCTTGTTACGCTTCAATATCCGCACGAGCAATTACCAATTCCCGATAATGGACGTTATCGCCTACGTAATGAAATTGAGGATTGTATTGTGTGCGACAAATGCGCTAAAGTTTGCCCTGTCGATTGCATTACAATTGACGCCATTAAAGCTACCGAAGAAGTAGGACGCGCATCGGATGGGTCACCGATTCGACTATATGCCGCTAAGTTCGATATCGATATGGCAAAGTGCTGTTACTGCGGCCTTTGCACAGCAGTATGCCCTACGGAGTGCCTGACTATGGATAAAAAGTTCGACTACAGTGAGTTCGAACTGGGCGAATTAACGTATCATTTTTCAAACCTGACCCCTTCACAGGCCAACGAAAAGCGGTCACTATACGAACAGTTTTTACGGGAAAAAGAAGAAGCTAAAGCTGCTCAAGTGGCCGCCAAAGCGGCCCAATCGGCGGAGGTAACGGCTAAACCGGCTGCTCGTCCTGTATTTAAACCTACGGCTAAACCTGTTGCAAAGCCAACTCCGGCTGAACCGGCTAACTCGGAAGGGTCGTCCATCGAGCATCCTTTGACAGACGCTACGCCACAGGAAATGCAACAAATTGGCCAGGGGTCAATAGAAACCAAAAAGCATCCTGTATTTAGACCGACAAAGAAACCGGCCGTACCTCCAACTGACGTACCGATTGAAGCAAAGCAAAATGAGCCGGTAGCCTCATCTGAAAAACCAGTTGTTCCAAAAACTGACTTCCGACCGAGTATGAAACCATCTGCTGGTACAGCCAAACCAATATCAGATGAGCCGGATACGGATAGCGAAAAAACAGACGTGGAATTGCCTGTGTCGAATGCTAAGTCAAGTGGTTTCCGACCCACAATGAAACCGCCGGTTAAGGAGTCTGATACGTCATCATCAGATGCTACCGAACCGGCTATGCCAAAACCGGCGGCCTTCCGACCCACGATGAAGCCTCCGGTTGCCAAATCAGAGCAATCTAAAAGTGATAAACCCGAAGCTACAGAGCAAACAACCCCTAAGCCAGCGGTTTTTCGGCCAACCATGAAGCCTGCACAACAGGTTGAAAATAAACCAGAAAATGAATCAGAGGCAGATTTGACTGAAACGCCCAAACCGAAGCCTGCCTTTAAGCCCACGATGAAGCCGGGTACAGCATCGGGCAAGGCTGAAGGGTTACGTACTGATTCTGAAGAACAGGTTTCTGCAGGTATAACAGAGGATAAAGCGGAAAATACGGTGACGGAAACGCCAAAGCCGAAACCGGCCTTTCGACCCACAATGAAACCGGCTAAAGCTCCGAACGAAGCAGAAAAACCTGTTAAACCAGAGAGCCTGCCGTCGTTGTCAATTGAAGAAAGTGATGAAAAAGTAAAGCCATCCGTTGATGAATCGCTAAAGCCGAAACCAGCTTTTCGACCTACTATGAAGCCAAAACCAAAACTGGACGACGATAAATCCGCCTAACCGAACAAATCAGTGATTCAGATTGCTTTCTATCTATTTTCAATCCTAACCCTTGTCGGCGCGTTGGCTGTTCTGCTGACACGTAACGTACTGTACGCGGCTTTTTTCCTGCTATTGACTTTACTGGGCGTCGCCGGGCTGTTTGTATTAGCCAGCGCTGATTTTCTGGCGGTTGCTCAAATTATGATTTACGTTGGTGGAGTGCTTGTGTTGGTCATTTTTGGGGTAATGCTTACCTATAAGGCCGAGCCATCTTTGAATAGCCAGCAACCGAATCGAATTGCATCGCCAAATCGGCCACGAGCGAATAGATTTGTGGCACTACTCGTCGCTGGGGGGGTATTTGTCGCTTTAGTTGCGCTGCTGATACGTGCCAATTTTGTACTACTCGATCAACCCGTGGGTTGGCAAAGTAGTATTAATACAATCGGAAAGCAGCTGATGACTGAATACGTTGTACCATTCGAAATCGCGGGGATTCTTCTTCTGGCATCGCTGGTTGGTGCTACGTATCTAGCGGCTTCACATCGTAAAACATTCCGGAATGCAACCCGTTGATAGCCATCTTTTTTTATTTGTGGGGGCTGCTCTTTTCAGCATTGGTTTGGCTGTGGTGCTAATAAAACGGCACGCTATTGTCGTGCTGATGGGAGTCGAACTGATGCTGAACGCCGTCAATATCAATCTTGTCGCATTTAGCCAATATGATCCCGACCGATTACAGGGCCAGATGCTGACTTTATTCGTGATGGTCGTAGCGGCTGCCGAATCAGCTGTAGCGCTGGCGATTGTCTTGCAGGTGTACCGACATTTTCGCACGGCTCAGCTCGACGAGCTAAATGAACTGAAACAATGAAGAAAAGCGGATAAAAGCCGCCCTTATTATGAACAGTGAAGATCGCGGGCTTTCGGCCGGGTTACTTTTTGAACCCATTATTGAAGGGATTTTGTCCGACGGTTATGGAGTAACTGATAATTTTCTGATGCCTGATGAGGTAACCGCTCTGGCCAACCGCCTGCATGAACGTCGGAAAGCGGGTCAGTTTCGGGCTGCGGGCGTTGGCAATCAGAACGTAACAGTAGCAGATACAATCCGTGGCGACGAAATTTTGTGGATAGAGGAAGCAGCAGCAACGTCTGAAGAGGCTGCCTTTTTGCAGCGTATCACTGATTTTGTCGAATACGTTAATCAGACGTGTTATCTGGGCTTGCGGGAACACGAATTCCACTATGCTCTTTACCCGCCTGGTACGTTCTACAAGCGCCACCTCGATCAGTTCCGTAGTGATCCACGCCGTAAGCTTTCTGTTATTTGTTATCTCAATTCTGACTGGCAGGAGGCAGACGGAGGCCAATTAGCTATCTATTTGCCAGATTCTGACGAGGCAACTGAACAGCAAATCAGGATTGCACCTGTAGGTGGTCGGCTGGTCTGTTTTGAAAGTGGACGGCTTGAACACGAAGTACTTCCGGCTACACGCGAACGCTTAAGTGTGACAGGCTGGTTAAAAACGGCTTGAAAGCTGTTTGTTTCCGTACATTAGAATCGGGATATTTGCGGCCAATTCAGATTGATTCTAAATGCCTACCGACGCTTCCTTGTTATTTTCTATCCTGATTGCTGGTTTGCTGGCGTTACCCTTTATGGGGTTTCTGGCAATATTAGCGTTGAATAGACGAATAGCAGGGGGCTTTGCTGTACTGCTCACAAGTATAGGGCTGGTGCTATCGATAGTTTTAGCCACAAACGTAACCGCGCAACCATTGATCGTTCGCTCTGAATGGGCAACACTGTCGGGCGTTACGCTGGGGGTTAGCTTTCAGGTGGATGGACTTAGCGCCTTAATGCTCTTGCTGGTGCATTTCGTGGCACTATTAGTACAGATTTACTCACTTTCATACCTACATGATGAGCCGAGGCTAAGTCGTTATTTCTCCTATCTTCAGTTGTTTGTCGGGGCAATGTTGGGTATTGTACTGGCGGGAAATCTTTTGGTGTTATATGCTTTCTGGGAATTGGTGGGCTTAGCCTCTTATCTGCTGATCGGTTTCTATTCCGATCGACTTTCTGCGAGTCAGGCAGCTAAGAAAGCTTTCCTTATGAACCGCGTAGGCGATGCAGGATTCCTGATCGGTATTTTTCTGACGTATTATTTCTTCGACACACTTGAGTTAGCCGCAATTACGGGCAATACGGAAGGTATTGTGCCATCTACGGCTCTTGGGCTGTGCCTGTTTATGGGCTGTGTAGGCAAATCGGCGCAATTCCCGTTGCTAACATGGCTACCCGATGCTATGGAAGGCCCCACGCCTGTGTCGGCTTTATTGCATGCAGCTACAATGGTAGCGGCAGGAATCTTTCTGCTGGCTCGAATTCATCCGTTACTTTCACCCGATGCATTGGCAGTCATTACGTTAGTTGGTACGATCACTACGTTGTGGGGAGGTTATTCGGCAATGTTTCAAACGGATATTAAGAAAGTACTTGCCTTTTCAACCGTATCACAACTGGGATTGATGGTAGCTGCTATGGGAATGGGTAACGTCGGCGGTGCTATGTTTCACCTATTAACGCACGCTTTTTTCAAAGCAGGGCTATTCCTCAGCGCTGGTTCAGTAATTCATGGCGTACACACTCAGGATATGCGCGAAATGGGAGGGCTGCGTAAAGTGCTTCCAACAACTTTCTGGACTTACACGATCTGCGCATCTGCTTTAGCCGGAGTACCT
>NZ_JBMDWV010000063.1:0-9996 GCF_048594605.1 Spirosoma sp. | reverse complement strand
GCGTAACGACGGATGCTGCTTCAAATAATCGACCACGTCAGGAATTTCCGACTCCAGAAACCCCAGTCGATGCATGCCAGTATCAATCTTGAGATGCAGCGGGTAGCCCGGGCTACCCCCTTCCCCGCGCCATCCCTGCCCCTGGCCAACATACTCACACCAATCCCGCAGTAATCGCATACTGTAGATTTCGGGTTCGAGGTTATATTCCAGCAACGTAGCAAAGGTTTCAGGACGATCCGACGATCCGGCGGGATTCATGACCATGATCGGCACGTCGACACCATTCTGGCGGAGTGATACCCCTTCATCGGCATAAGCAACGGCGAGGTAATCGACCCGGTGAAACTGTAACAGTTGGGCAACTTCGGCACTACCACTTCCGTAGGCAAACGCTTTCACCATTACCATAATTTTGGTTTCAGCCCCAACCTTTTCACGGTAATAATTCAAATTGTGAGTCAGCGCATCGAGGTTGATTTCCAGAACGGTACCGTGTACTTTCCGCTCTAGCCGGTGCACAATTCGCTCGAACGAAAATGGCCGTGCACCTTTGATTAACACGATACTGTCCCGTAAGTCGGCAAACGGAAACTGCGTCAGAAACTCCTCAGTCGTGCGATAAAACAAGCTGTTTTTGGCAAAGTACTGGGCATTCTGGCTCACCAGCGATCCTATACCGATAAACTGTTCAACGTCGTTATTACGTATCAATTCGCCAACCTGTTCGTACAGATCCGCTTCGGGCTGGCCCGACTGCAGTACGTCGGACAGAATAACGACCCGCCGATTTCGGGTATTCTGCTGATTCAGGAAACGTAGCGCGAGCTGTAAACCGGCTACGTCGTTGTTATACGAATCGTCGATCAATACACAGTTGTTGATACCTTCTTTCTGTTCCAGACGCATCGAAACCGGACGCAACCGGTTAAGCCGGCTTTGCAGCTCGTCGTTGCTCCAGGTACGTAACGTCAGCATCGTGATCAGGCAATGCAGCAGGTTTTCAACCGATGCAGGGTCTGCAAACGGAAGTTTGAGTTGATACGTAGCGGATTGTTCACTTATGTTCAGTCGATCCTGATCAAGCGCAGCCTGATACGTAGCGGTTTTGCCCGTCAGCGACCACGTAATGAAACGCATTTTCGGGTTGACAGCCTTCAGCAACAGATTCACCTCCTCATCAATTTCGACATAATCTGTGCAGTAAATCAACGTATTGGCGTGGACGAACAACCGCAGCTTTTCGGCTATTTTCTGTTTGCGCGTCCTAAAACCTTCGTCGTGTGCCGTGCCCAGGTTGGTAAAAACCCCGATCGTTGGCCGGATAATGGCTTCGAGGGCTTCCATCTCATGGGTTTTGGAAATCCCGGCCTCAAAAATTCCTAAGGTATGGTTCTCCGTCAGTTCATGGACAGACAGCGGAACCCCCAACTGTGAATTATAACTCTTCGGGCTCTTGGCCACCACGTAGTCATCGGACAGCAGTTGGGCCAGCCATTCTTTCACAATGGTTTTGCCGTTACTGCCCGTAATGCCAATTACCGGAATCGAGAATTGTCGTCGTTGTTGGGCCGCCAGATTTTGCAGCGTCTGCAGACTACTGTCGACTTCGATAAATTCGGCGTCAGCATAACGTAACAGTTCGGCCCGGCGGAGGGGCGTCATGGCGGATCGCTCTACAACAAACTGGCGAATTCCTTTTCGGTACAGGTCGCCGATGAACGCATGACCATCGTGATGACCGCCCTGAATGGCAAAAAAAACGCTTTGCGCAAATTGGTTGTTAGCCCCACCCGCCATTACCTGCCGGGAGTCGGTAACCCACTGTTTATGAATTAATTGAAAATCTTTTGTCAACATAGGTAATTTATATGCGGGTAACCCGGTCAGCGGCCTGCGTTTACATCCAGCCGCGTCGTTTGAAGTAGATGATCTCCCCCACTGCAATAACGACCATTAACCCTAAAACCACAAAATAACCGGATGGCTGACGTAGCTCTGGCATATTGTCGAAATTCATGCCATAAATACCGGCAATAAACGTCAGGGGAATGAAAATGGACGAGATAATGGTGAGCGTTTTCATAACCGAATTCATCCGGTTGCTGACGATCGAATAATATACATCCATCAGCCCCGCAATCAATTCCCGGTACGACTCCAGCGTTTCAATCACCTGGTTGATATGGTCCGACAGGTCGCGCAGGTAGGGTAATGTACTGTGCTGGAGCAGGTCCGATTCTTCCCGAAGCAAGGTACCGATAATGTCGCGTACGGGATTTATTGTTCGTCGGATAAAGGCAAGTTCACGCTTAAGCTTATATAACGTAGCTAATGTCTGCTGATTGGCCTGCTCCTGCACGATCTGCTCTTCTATCTCGTCCATTTTATCGCCAATACGTTCGGTAATCAGCAGATAATGGTCGACAATAACGTCCATCAGGGCGTACAGCAGATAATCGGCTCCGTTACGTCGGGTTTTGCCCGACGATGCTTTGATACGTTCGATAACGGGTTCGAATATGTCTTTGGTGCGTTCTTCCTGAAACGAAATCAGGTAATTTTTGCCCAATACAAGACTGATGTGCTCAACGTCGATTTCCTGCCGCTGCCGACTATGGTGAAGCATTTTGAGCGTTACGAATATCACCGAACTGGTCGGCCCTACTGCTCCGTTGCCATTCGACATCTCATCGTAAATGTCGATTTTGGGTTTCTGCTCGGTATTGAGCACGTCTTCCAGCAGCAGCGGGTGCAGATGATATTGCTGCCCTAAAGCCGCTACCACTTTCGACTCGTGAATCCCGTCAACATCAATCCAGTTGACGTAGGGCGTAGTAGAAACGGGTAACCGACAGGCACTTAATTTACTCGTATCGTCAATATGGTAATCAGTCGCATTGTATTCGATACGTTTGATCTTTGTGGCGTGTTCAATCTCCGCACCAACATAGGTGAGCGTACCGGGTGAAGTGCCGAGAAGTTTCTCGGCGGAGTGATTACGTCGGTGTTTCGACATGATTTATCAGGCAGGCGATCCAACGAGCAGACCTTTTTTCGAATCAAAGATAAACCAACTACAACCTGCGTTGTCGAATGTTTTGAAAAACGTATCTTACTACCATGTTCCGCCCTCTTCTCTTTTTCTGCACAATCACCTTACTGCTAACGGCCTGTAGCAGCGGCAAAACCGCCCTTAAACGAGGCCATTTCGACCTGGCCGTCAAGAACGCATCCCATCGACTCTTGCAACGGCCCGGCCTGAGCAAACGGGGGCATCCGCTGGCCACGCAAGTGTTACGGCAGGCGTTCCTGCAAGCCTACGAGCAGCACCAGAGCGCTATCCGAACATTATCGGCTCCCTCGAATTCCGACGCATTTCGCTGGGAAACCGTCTATAAGGAATATACAGCCTTACAAGCCTTGACGGATAATGCGCGAACGTGCAACACCTGCGCGGAATGGCTGGACGCTTACCCCGCGTCGTACGCCGATCGGTTGAGCGACACGCGCCAGCTGGCCGCTGCCGACCGTTACGAAGCGGCTGAGCAGGCGTTTACGTATCGGGAAGAAAATCGGCTGGCGGCTAAAGATGCGTATCAGAACTACCTGAAAGCCCTCGATTGGGTTCCTGACTACCGGCAGGCTCGCGCCAAAGCCGAAGATGCCCTGCCCTTTGCTATTTTACGAGTCGTGGTTGAGCCGCTGAGTCCAACCCGCGAAATTAGCGCCTACGAAAATGCCGAACTCCAGCGGCTGATTCTCAGAAAAATTGGTGAGGATACAGCTCCATCAAAACTTGTGCGACTGTATCCGCCCGACGAAACAGCCGGCGAAGGCTATCCCATCCATCAGGCCGTTCAGATGGTTGTAACCGACTACACACCGTATCGTGAAAATACATCCTCCTCATCTACAACCATTTATAGCAATCAGACGTATAAAGTCGGCGAAAAGAAAATTAATGATTCGACCAAAGTCGACATTATGGAAAAAGTATCGGGTACGCTCACAACGTATCGTCGGGAAATTCACGCGGGCCTGGACCTGCGTATGCGGGCATTGGATACGGAAACAGGAAAAATACGCTGGGAAGAATCGGTTTGGGAAAGCCGAAACTGGCAAACCGAGTGGCAAAGTTTTAGTGGCGACCAACGAGCCTTGAACGGGCAAAGTTTAAAAAGTGCCGATCTGTTTCCGCCCTCGCGCTGGCAACTCTACGACAGCATGCAGTACGAACTGGCGGCCGACGTAGCCCGGCGTCTGCGCAGTAAATACACGCAGGATTAACCCATAGTTTTATGCAGAAACCCATTCACGAAAAAGTTGATCGACCGTTGTTTATTGATTTAAGCCATACCATTGAAAACGGTTTAATTACGTATAAAGGGTTGCCCGCACCAATCATTTGCGATTACCTGAGCCGGGAAGACTCACGCCAGCTTTATGAACCTGGAACCGAATTTCAGATTGGTAAGATAGAGATGGTGACCAACACGGGAACGTATCTGGATTGCCCTTTTCACCGCTTCGCCGACGGACACGATTTATCGGAAATTGGACTGGAAGCATTTACCGATCTGGAAGGAATCGTGATTCGGGTGCCCTATTCCGAAACGCTTGCCATTACACCCGCTCATCTGCAAAACCACGAGATCCGCAACCGGGCAGTGCTCATTCATACGGGCTGGGATGCGCACTGGAATACGGATTTATATTTTACCAACCACCCATACGTAACAGCCGAAGCCGCTACGTATCTGCGCGACTCTGGGGCTAAGCTGGTCGGCATCGATTCGCATAATATCGACGATACACGGGGGCGTAGTCGTCCGGTTCATACTACGTTATTAGGGGCCAACATCCTGATTGTTGAACACTTGTGCAACTTATCAGCCGCACCCGATGATGGTTTTACGTTCAGTGCCATTCCTCCAAAATTCAAAGGAGTCGGTACGTTCCCGGTACGTGCCCACGCAAAAATCCGGCAAATCAGTTTATAAATATCAACCGCTCTGCCGGACTCTCTTTTGCCAACGTATTGATCACTTACGGTTTGTCAAGGCGGATTGCGGAGACGCGATCATTTTTAGGGTATAATCCATAACCCGGTCGTGGTGATTCAGTACGTCGTTGGCAGTGGGTTCAACGAGGTGATCGGGAATAATGCCCCGATCGGCATAGGGATAGGCCGATACGTTTGCCATGTTGAAACCAAACATACCTATACCGAGATCGATTTTTGAGTTGGGTAATTGCGTAATCGTAAAAATACCGCTGCTATTGAGCTTGTAGCCTCCCCCACTTTCCTGTCCAATGAACGTCGCACGCTTGTCGGCATGAGCGCGGGCGGCAAACTCCGTCGTCACGGAAAAACTATTTCCGTTGAGCAATACGTACAGTTTACCCAGATAGGCGTCTTTCTGCGGCTTCGTCGTTTTCAGACCACGCTGCGCGGTAAATACGTAGCCATCCCCGCGTTTTTTCACAACCAGAAATTTTGCCATTCGGTAGAGCTTCGATGTCCAGGCCGGAAACGAATACGTCTTTTTCTGCCGAACGCTGATGTGATCGTAGTAGCGAAACGGTTGGCTGGCTAGATAACTGTACAACGATACACCGAGTGCTTCTTCACCTCCTTCATTGTTTCGCAGATCGAGCACCAGATTCTGAATTCCTTTGGCTTTAATCTCCCGGAAAGAATCTCGCAGAAACTGGCTGAATTTCTGACCATTCATTTCGTTGAAGAAAGCTTCAATAGTCATCACAGCCGTTTGATTATCCGTGAATGTCAACCGTAACGGGCGTTGCGCAGCCGGTTTGTGCTTCTCTACATGTTGCTTAATCGTCTGCTCCGTCACGGGCTGAAGCGTTACGTTCTTTTCCTCATTTCCAGTCCGATACGTAACGGCGAAGGCATCCGGCGCGCCAATGAACGTAGCATAATAGCCAGAAAAATAGCGATTCAGGTCTTCCAGCTTCCCGCCCGTTCGGTTACCATCCGCAAAGGTCATGTTTGGTAGTAACGTCTGGATGATACGTGCCATTGGCTTGCCATTGATCGAACTTATTTCGGCGCCATCCGGTACGTTTCCGCTTCCGTAATTACCAACTACCCAAGCCCGCTCACCCAAAAAATAAAGCTTCAGCGGAAAGAGTTTGTCCCCAAAAAACGGATAGTGTTCATCCTTTCCGGCCACAATCCATTTAATGTGTCCATCACGCAGGGCAGTCAGCAGCGGCATCATCGTTATGTAAAATTCGTGCTGCGTCATGGGGCGATTTAGCTGAGCGGCCGTTGCCGTAAACAGCGAGTCGAAAGTCGGTTTCGGCGTGTACCGGTACATTTCCGGATGCACTTCGTTGAGCGCCGTTCGGAAGCGGGCAAAATCAGTCTGGAGTTGTTCGGGCGTTAATGTCTGCCCGATAACGGATAGCTGTAGCGATAGCCAGAAGAAGGCGGTTTGAAGAATGCGGTTCATACATCGTTGCTGTTTAACGTAGCAAAACTGGCCCACACAATCTGCAACCGAAAACCGATACGTACCGAAAAGGACGGTTTGTAAGCCGAAGTGTCCATTTTACTCACCCAACCAACTTTTCAGATCGCCCGCCCTTTCGCGGCTTACCACCACCTCTTCCTCGAAGGCCGGCCGAAGGTTGATCTTGAGTTTTCCGTTGAAATACAAATGAACTTTATCAATAGCACGTAATTCAGCGAGCACCTGCCGGTTGAGCCGAAAAAAACGCCTTGGATCGAGCATTTGGCTCAGTTCGTCCATCGTGTAATCAACCAGCCACTCGTGGTCGTCGCGAGTTTTGAGAAACGATAGTTTGTTACGAGAAAAGAAATACGCAACCTCATCCGTACTCACCGAAAACAACCGCTGGCCCTGCCTGATCAGAAAGCGGTCGCGGGGTGATGGCAGAGTGCTTTGCGCAGGGGTTGCGGAAATGGCGGGGGTTGTTGCCGGGACGGCTTGTTGTAGTTGCTGGAGCAGGTTTGTTATGGATACTTCCAGGGTATTGGCGCCCGCTTTATTTTCTGAACCAGTCAGAACGTTTTTCAGTTGCTGCAGTTTGTCCAGCGCCTGCCGTAAATCAGCTTCTTTAACGGGCTTGAGCAGGTAATCGATGCTATTGACCTTAAAGGCTTTGATGGCATATTCGTCGTAAGCCGTCGTAAAAATCACCGGGCTTGTTACGGCGATGCGGTTGAATATATCGAAGCTCTGTCCGTCAGCGAGTTCAATATCCATGAAAATCAGGTCGGGTCTTGGGTTGATACGTAACCAGTCCACCGATTCTTCCACGCTGACGGTCATGCCAACAACACGGGTCGTTGGTGCTACGTCGGTAAGCAGCCGCTGGAGTTTACGAGCGGTGGGCTCTTCGTCTTCAATGATAAGAATAGTCATAGCGGTTTTCCTGAATAAGTGGCACCATCACCCGAAAGGAGTCGTCCGTTTGTTGCACAACGATATCGGGCTGTCCCAGCAATCGATATTTGGCCTTGATGTTTGTCAAGCCCGTCCGGTTCGATGGTACTACGTTCTGCTTGCGACGTAACGTATTGCTGATAATCAACGTATTGTTCAGATCCGTATAGATGCGAATGGCTAATGGTTTCGTTGGCAGGGCCGTGTTGTGTTTAACCGCATTTTCGACCAGAAGCTGCAGCGTAAGCGGTGGAATCAGCAGGTTCTGGCACTGCTCATCGATCGCTACGTTCAGTTCGACACTACGTCCGAAACGCATTTGTAGCAAATGAAAATAAGCCTGAATAAATTGCAGTTCGCTCGCTAACGTGGTCAGCAGCTGATCGTTGGTTTGCAGTACGTACCGATACACCGACGCCAGCTCTTCGATGAACCGCTCTGCCTGCTTCGGGTTTTCGCTCACCAGCGATGAAAGCGTACTAAGGCTATTGAACAGAAAGTGCGGATTGATCTGCGACTTCAGCGAATCGAGCTGACTCTGCAGCGCTTCTTTCTTTAGTTGTTCGGCTTCGTAATACGTTGTCCACCACTGCCGATACAGGTACCGCGCTTCGTAAATGGTAGCCAGCGGCACCACAAACAGCAACGGAATCATCGTATTGACCCAATATGCCCGTCCGGTCATCGGATAGCCCCAGAATTGCGTTACGTCGTAGAGATAAACGATCAAAATACGTTGCACCATCGTACTGACAACGAACCAGCTCACCTGCGTCAGAATTCGGGGCGTTGTCTGATTCAGAAGCGGGTAGCGTTTACGCGCCCAGATTATGCCCAATCGGGCGACCTCCCACACCAGCACACACTCGACCAGACTGACGCCGAGCGCCATCCAGCGGCTGATCTGCCGGGCGTCGTTGTCGGGCTGATAAAAGATAAAGTTCGATACGATTGAAATGAGCGGCACGCCTACCAGACGTAGCCACCGATCGTTCAGTTTGTCCATGCTGCGTAAAGATGCCAAAACAACGGACGTAGCAAAAGCCTGCTCCTACCGAACTGTCGAAAAAAAAGGCTTAACGCACAAAAGTCCGCTACTCAAGCCGCGTACGTGTTTATCTTTGGGAGTTAACCACCTCAATTTTTCATCAATGAATCGTTTCGTTTATTGCCTTGCGATGCTGCTTGCGCTTTTCTTTTCATCCCTGACGCTTCCTGTTTCTGCCCAGTCGACTAAACCGTACGTTGTCATTGGCTACGTAACAGGCAACGGCTGGACGAAAGAACAGATTGACGCTCAGAAATTAACGCATATTAATTACGCATTTGCGGTTCCAGCCCAAAACGGTGAGCTGGCTCCGTTAAAACCCAAAGATGAAGCCAATCTGGCGGCCCTTACGTCGCTGAGAGCAGTTAATAAAGACTTAAAAATCCTGATTTCGGTCGGTGGATGGGGTGGCTGCAAATACTTTTCGGATGCCGCGCTGACGGATGCATCGCGCAAGAAATTCGCTAACAGTGCTGTGGCCTTGCTGAAAAAACACAAGCTCGACGGTGTTGATATCGATTGGGAGTACCCGGCTCAGATTGGCGCTGGCAATATTTACCGGCCCGAAGACAAACAGAATTATACGTTGTTTCTAAAAGCCATCCGCAATCAGCTGGACGAGCAGGGCAAACTTGATAAACGTACGGGCAAGAATCATTACCTGCTCACATCGGCCACTGGGGGCGACACCGCTTTCGTCTATCATACGGAACTGGGCAACGCGCATAAATACCTTGATTACGTGAATATCATGACGTATGATTTGTACCACGGCAACGACAAACAGACGGGTCATCATAGCCCCCTGAACCAGTCGGACCCGCAGCCTCATGCCCGCACAGGTAGTGTTTCGGCTGTCGAAGGACATATCAAAGCGGGGATTCCGGCCGACAAAATTGTGCTGGGCGTTCCGTTCTATGGTCGCGGCTGGGCCGATGCCAAAGATGAAAACAAGGGATTGTACCAACCCGCTCCCGGCAAGCATTATTTTATCAGTTATGACGAACTGATGGCAAAATACATCAACAAAAACGGCTTCACCCGCTATTGGGACGATACGGCTAAATCGCCTTATCTGTGGAATCCTACCACGCACATGTTTATTTCCTACGCCGACGCCGAATCACTCAAAAACAGAGCTGAATACGTTAAATCGAAGAAACTGGCGGGTGTGATGTTCTGGGAATACATCTACGATCTCCAACAAAAAGATGTACTGCTGAACGCGCTGGTGGACGGTTTTAAGCCGTAATCGGACTTACAATTGCAGTGCCGACACGTAATACGTAGTGCCAACCGGTTGGCACTACGTACCAGCGCTTACTCAACCAACGTAGTGAGGTTTATTCGGACGCTTGAAATGCCGTTTTCAAACCACTACATTTGACGTAGCAACCTCTTACGTATGAATACCGGCAAGGAAATCCTGTTCTTTTTCAGTGCATTAGGCGCTTTCAACGGATTTGTACTGGGGTTGTTCCTGCTGTTTTTTACCCGAACGAAATACCT
>NZ_JBMDWV010000062.1:0-31454 GCF_048594605.1 Spirosoma sp. | reverse complement strand
TTAACGCCGTCGGTCGTAAGCTGCGTTTGCTGGCCGGTTGGTACGTCGCGCACCCATAAATTGTAGTCTTTAATGTAAGCGGCTTTCTTTTTGTCAGGCGAAAAAACCTCCAGACCGGCCGCTTCTCCTCTTGGCGGACGGCCACCATCGCCAGCTTCCGTTATGGGCTGGGCTGGTGCTGAAGAAGCCGTAACCTGATTGGCTTGTATATCGTATTTCCACCATTTTCCTCCCAATTGGAAAGATACCGATTTATTGTCTGGCGCGAAGCTAATGGTTTGAAAAGGAAGCCGGTTAGCCTCGTATTGTTTACCACTTGCTTCCGATAGGGCACCGGCCAGTTTCTGGTGATCAAAGGCGATAGTACGTGTCCCTTTCGCCGGATCGACAAGGATAAATTCACCACCCTTCGCATTCAGGTCGCGGTACCAGAATCGGTCGCCGGAAAGCCAGTTTGGTCGTACTGTAGCGTGGTCAACCAACTGCTCGGCATTGGTAGAGACGTAACGTTGTGCTTGTTCGTAGTCTTTGTTTGTTAATGGAGTTCGCTGTTGAGCGAAGGCCGACACAATAAGTGCAAACGCAAAGCTCGTAAAGAAAAATTTATGCATTGTTGACTGAATTTGACGAAATATACTACGTATCGCTGTTAAATTCACGGATTAACCAGAAAGTCGACCGGATGAAAAAGGCCAGTAAACGACGATAAATGACATGATTCAATTTAAGCGGATAGATCATCTCCTGATATGTGTTCCTGAAGGAACAACGGCGCAGGCACGGGCTTTTTATGGGGACGTGCTACGTCTGGAGGAGATACCGGGAAATCATCCTTCGGGTGCGATCTGGTTTACGATTGCTGATATTCAGTTGCATATTCGGGAAGAAGCTGGCGGCAATTATTCCAAACGCCATCCGGCTTTTGAAGTGACTAATCTGGAAGAAGCCCGGCAGGAGCTGGAACGTAGCGGACTGGCCATCGAATACTCCTCTGAGATTGACGGACGGCAACGTTTTTTCTTTCACGATCCGTTCGGCAACCGAATTGAATTATTGGAGTTTATAGGCTGATGTTCGGGTCGCCGAAGAACCTGTCTAATACTAAAGCAGGGCATTCGTTGCAAAACCCTATTAAAGCTCTTTCGTTCTTAACTTTAGAGCTAGTACGTTTATCTCGCATTGAAGCAGTTACACCATTGAATACGGATTCAGCAATAACCAGCGATCTTTTCGAGCTTCTGACAAAGGCCACGCGTGATGCGGTCTGGAATTGGGATCTGGAAGCCAATACAGTTTGGTGGAATGAAGGCTATACCAGTTTGTTTGGCCATGATTCCAGCCAGAGGGAGAAAGGCCCGGAGTCGTGGTATGATCACATTCATCCCGATGATAAAGACTTTGTTTTAAGCTCGATCCATGATGTCATTGACAGAGGGGGCGTAAACTGGTCGGCTGAATATCGGTTTGGGCGGGCCGACGGAACCTATGCAACGGTCTACGACCGGGGCTACATTCTGCATCGCGATGACAAAGCGGTTCGCATGGTTGGTGCTATGCAGGATATTTCTGAGCGCGTTGCCCTGCAAAAGGCCCGCGAAGAAAGTGATGATCGACTACGGTTTGCTCTGCAATCAGCGCAGCTCGGCACCTGGGATGTTGATCCGATTCGTGGGATTGTAAACTGGGACGATCGCTGTAGGCAACTCTTCGGCCTGACCAAGCATAACACAATTGCCTACAACGATACGTTCCAATATATTCACCATGACGACCGGCGTCGGGTAGAAGAGGCTATGCAGTGGGCGTTGAATCCGGCGTCGGGGGGCTATTATCAGTGTACGTACCGGATGATTGGTGGGGATGACGGCAAACTTCGCTGGATTCGGTCGATGGGGCAGACACACTTCAACGAAACCGGACAGGCTTATCGCTTTTCGGGCGTCGCCCAGGATATTACTGAAGAGGTAACTGCCCGGGAGAAATCCGATTTGTCTGAGCAGCGAGCTCGATTAGCCCTGCAAGGCTCGGGCGCTGGCTCATTCCTGATCGATCTGGCTACTAACGAAATTCTTTATTCGCCCACGTTTTCCCGAATATTGACTGGTGAGTCAGTGATTGGTCTTGGGCGAGATGTGTTCATCAACCATGTTCATCCCGACGATCGCAGAATCCGGGAACAGGCTTACGAAACCGGAGCCCATAACGGTACAATCAGTTATGAAGTACGGTTTGTCTGGAAAGATCAGTCGATCCACTGGGTCAAAGTACTGGGTCAGTACATATTCGACACGAACGGTAAAGCAATTTCTTTTTCGGGAATTGCTCTGGATGTTACCGGGCAGAAGGAGAAGTCCAGAGCCCTGAAAGAAGCCGAAGGGCGTTTTTCGATTGCGTTTGCCAATACGTCTGTCGGGATGGCCTTTACCGATCCGCAGGCTAATTTTTCGATGGTCAATGAAGCCTACACTAAATTGCTGGGCTACTCATCCGAAGAATTAAGCCACCTGAACAGTATTCAACTAACCCATCCCGACGACCGGGTGTATAATCGGCAGTTGTTCGATGAAGTTGCCCAGGGAAAGCGCCCGTTCTTCAATTTGGTGAAGCGTTACGTTTGTAAAGATAACTCTTTTCGATGGGTACAGATGAACGTTACCCGTCTGGTTGATGCGCAGGACGTATCACAGAGTATGGTCATCATTGCCTACGATATTACGGAGGCTGTAGAAGCCGAAGCAAAATTAAGAGCCAGTGAAGAGCGGTTCCGAAATATGGTTACCCAGGCTCCGGTGGCAATTGGTGTGCTTAATGGACGTAACATGACCGTGGAAACGGCCAATACGTCGATGCTGGAAATATGGGGGAAAGACGCGTCTATTGTTGGGTTGCCAATTGCTGAAGCCCTTCCCGAGATCCGGGGGCAAGGTTTTATCGATCTCCTGGAAAAAGTCTATGATTCAGGCATCTCTCACTATGGTTATGAAACCTTGGCCCAACTACACCGCAAAGGACAGTTGGAAGATGCCTATTTTAATTTTGTTTATGCCCCCGTGCGGGATGATGGTACCATTACTGGAGTCATTGTAATTGCAACAGAAGTAACCGCGCAGGTAAAGGCTAAACAAGCGTTGCAGGCAAGTGAGCAGCGGTTTCGGGATTTGATCTCCGATGCTCCCGTTGCCACTACGTTATACATTGGAAGAGAGCTGATCGTCGAAATGCCCAATGAGGCCATGCTTAGGTTATGGGGTAAAGATAGCTCGGTAAATGGAAAGCCACTGGCTTTGGCGCTACCTGAGCTGGCCGGACAGCCCTTTCTGGAGATACTGGATGAAGTCTATACAACTGGTATAGCGTATCATACGCAGGAGTTAAAAGCAGATTTGGTGGTAGATGGTGTGCTGGGGTCGTATTATTTTAATTTCTCGTACAAGCCGTTACGAAATTCGGAAGGAGACGTATATGCCATCCTGAATATGGCAGTCGACGTAACGGAGCAAGTGTTGATACGTAAAGAAATTGAAGAGCTGGTGGCTAGTCAGGAAAAGCAGATTCAGGCGAGAACAGAGCAGCTCATGACGTCCAACCAGGATCTGCGTCGCTCAAACGAAAACCTGGAAAAGTTCGCTTACATTGCCAGCCACGATTTGCAGGAACCCCTGCGTAAAATCCAATCGTTCGGGGATATTCTGAAATCACAGTATGGCGAGCAACTGGGCGTTGGTATCGAATTCCTGGACCGAATGCAAACATCGGCCAGCCGGATGTCGCTTCTGATCAAGGATTTACTGGCATTTTCGCGGATCTCGACCCGGCAGGAGCGTGTCACAGACGTTGTTCTGAATAGCATCATTGCCGACGTACTCGATGACCTGGAGGTGACTATCAGGCAAGCTGATGCCCAGCTCGAAATCGATACGTTGCCGACTATATTGGGCGATACGTCGCAACTACGGCAACTATTTCAGAATCTGTTAAGCAACGCCCTGAAATTCCGCCAGGTAGGAGTGAAGCCTGTTATTCAGATCCGCTACGAAACAGTAGTCGCCAGCGAACTTCCTGACTCAGTGGAGCCGACTCAGTTAGCTGCGAAGTATCATTGCATCAGCGTATCCGACAATGGGATTGGTTTTGACGTAAAATACGTAGATCGCATTTTTCAGGTATTTCAACGGCTCCATAATCGTAATGAGTACGCAGGTACGGGTATTGGCCTGGCTATCTGCGAAAAAGTAGCCGCCAATCATGGAGGAGCCATTACAGCTAGCAGCCAGCCGGGGCAGGGCGCTACATTTATGATTTATCTACCCGCCGATTAGATCTAAACGTTTCACTAATTAGTCCCTTACTTTCCGCGCCCGCTTGCGCAACCAGAGTTCTGGTTATACAAGCGGGCGCAACGGTTTACCCATAAATGCTACGTTGCCGAAATAAAAATTATTAGAAAAATATTCATATTAAACTACTGATTATTAGCTATTTAATTGTGGTGTGTGTCGACCCTAAAACGTTTTTAATTAAGTTTTTGGAGAAATTTTTGAAAGCTGTGCAACCTCTTTGTCCACTTCTGTCATCTTCCAGTCAAACAACACAAGATACGGAAATCTAATTGTCGACAACTTCAGTTTTCCTGCACCATGTAATTAGATACAATCATGAAAACCTTCAAACACATCCTCGCTACGGCGCTGGTCGCTACATCTGTCGCTGCATTCGCGCAAACAACCGTTACGGTTATAACATCTGCCGATTCGGTCGATAAAGCCTCTATTACTCAATCATCTAAGAGAACGTATCGGGTTCGGTCGGGCCCTAGTTTTTATGTTGGCTTTAACAATTTTGGCGGATCGCTACCGGCTGGCTACGATTTCCGCCCCATTGGCTCACGGTTTGTTGCTGTAGGCTGGCAAACCCGTATTCCGCTGGTTATGAGTGGCTCCACGAAGCTACGCCTGATTACGGGTCCTGAAGTTGCCTGGAATAATTTTATGTTTGAAGGACGTAATACGCTGGTTGAACAGAACGGTCAGCTCGTGATCGAAGAAGCTGATCAGGATTTGCGCCGATCGAAACTGGTGGCGGCTCAACTGAACCTACCACTGATGATGAACGTATCGTTCCGTTCAGGGCTGTCGCTCAGCCTGGGAGGATACGCCGGTATGCGGTTAGATAGCTACACGAAGGTGAAACCTGTAGGTGGCTCAGCCGTTCGTAACCACGGAGCTTATAATCTGAATTCATTTCGCTGGGGATTGACCACCGAACTTGGTTATCGCGGAAGCGCCAAGCTTTTTGTTCGCTACGAACCGAATAGCGCCTTCCGAACAGGGCGGGGACCGGATGCCAACATATGGGCCGTCGGTGTAAAATTCTGATTAGCTGATGATTATATTGCTACGTTTCCGTCGAATCGTTTCCGTTGCTTAATGATCGGAAATCCCAGCAACTGCCATTCCAGCATGCCAACAGCGGAGTAATGCAACTGTTTATTCGACCGGAAAGAAACCCGCGTAGCAACAGGCCGCCAGCGAATGCCCGATACGAAACCACTGATTCCGGAACTGCTCTGAATTCGTATGGAATCGGACTGATTAACTCGCGTTAGAAGAATACTCTGATAAATCTTTATCGTCATCTGGTCTTCCAGAACAGGATGAAGATACCGCCCAAGTCCTGAATCGATAGGCGCGTTGTGCTGAACTGTTATCGATTGAAAAGAGCCGGGCTTGTCTGATTTGTTCGCTTGTTCATTTGTTGGCTCATCCGAATGCTGACACATTGCCGTTAGCAGGGCAAGTGGCGGAAGAACCCCCAGAATATTGCCAAATCGTTCGCGCAGGGATTTAAAGCCGGTGAACAGGCCAAGTAACAGGCTACCAAACAGACATAGATTCAGGATGCTCCATATTGCGTTTAAGATTCCCATAGTGCCTGAGATAAGAAAACGAAAATTAGCCAATAAAAATTAAACACCCATGCAACGTTACGCATCCATACGTGTCTTTGGTTCGAAGTCTTCTCAAGGTTACTAATTCAACCCTTAAAATCCACTCATATAGCCGTTCAGACCGCTTGTGTAAGAACAGGTACTTTGCGATGCATACTACCTATCTTTGCCATGTACTCCGAAATGAACAGCAAACGACCTTCATAAGATTAGTGCCATGAAAAAGACTCTATCACATCATTTATTACTCTGGCTCGCCTTTTATGGCTTGCTTCTGTTAACGCTCTCAACGGCGTCTGGGCAGGTGCTGACGCGAGGAACTGTTAATGGACACGTAGCAACGGCAACTGGTAAACCACTGGAATTTACAACGCTCATGCTCCTGAAAGCGAAAGACTCTGTATTGGTGAAAGGTGCTATCAGCGATGTAGATGGAAAATATGCTTTCGAAAATGTCGGAGCCGGACGCTACGTAGTAGCTGCGCAACAGGTCGGTTACCGCAAAACGTATAGTGCACCGTTCGAAATAGATGAAAAGCAGCCTGCTCTGGAAATACCCACACTGGCAATGACCGACGAAACCAAAAACCTGACAGAGGTAAAAGTCATTGCTCAGAAGCCCTTCATTGAGCAACAGGTTGATCGTACGGTTGTTAACGTCGAGAACAGTATTGTGGCTAGCGGAAACACGGCCCTGGAAGTACTGGAAAAAGCACCGGGCGTTACCATCGACCGTCAGAACGATCAGATTCAATTGAAAGGTAAAGCGGGTGTTATTGTATATATCGACGGAAAACAGACGTACCTATCACAGCAGGAAGTATCCAATCTGCTGAAAAACACGCCCAGCGATAACATTGCTTCTATTGAGATCATTACGAACCCTGGCTCCAAATATGATGCGGCTGGCAATTCGGGGATCATCAATATTAAAATGAAGAAAAATAAGAATTTCGGAACAAACGGTAACGTAATTGTCGGCGCTGGCTATGGCTGGGTCAATAACCTTAGCGGAACCCGTAACGATTTACCGAAATTCAACAGTTCGCTGAATTTGAACCACCGCGAAGGAAAGCTAAACCTGTTCGGAAACTATAGCTATACCAATCGGCAAAGCGCCCAGATCAACGAACTGAATCGGGTTATTCCTTTCAACGGTCGTACTACGTATTTCGATCAGACCTCGTTCCGCCCGAATCAGTTTGTAGGCCATTCATACAAAGCCGGACTGGATTATTTTGTCAGTCAGAAGAGTACGATTGGCGTATTGGTCAATGGTTTCTCGAACGACTGGCAGTCGGCCGGGCAGAATAACACGCTCATCAGCGATGGAAACCGCCAGCTAACCAGCAAAGCGCTGACCCGGACGGATATGCGTAATTTTCTCTCGAACGTAACGACGAATGTTAATTACAAATATGACATGGGCAAAGGTCGTGAGTGGACCGTCGACGCCGATTACGTTCACTACGGTGGAGATAATACCAACAACCTTAGCACTGCGTATACAAACGCTGAAAACGCAATGATTCGCCCAAATCAGGATGTTCGAAACCTGATGCCTTCCACAATCAACATCATGGCTTTCAAAACGGATTATGTGCATCCAATGAAAAACGGAAGCAAATGGGAAGCCGGGCTGAAAAGCAGTTTTGTTAAGGCCGATAACAATACCATTTACGATACGTTGCAGCAGGAAACCCGACAGTGGTTGCCTGACGCGAGCCGCTCCAATCAGTTCAAATACGACGAAAATATTAACGCCGGTTACATTAACTACGCTGGTAAATTCGGTAAATTGAAAGTGCAGGCAGGGTTGCGGGCTGAGCACACACACTCGGTTGGTACGTCGGTAACACTCAACCAAACTGTAGATCGGAACTACCTGAATATTTTTCCAACGTTGTTTCTGTCGCGGCAGCTAGATACGAACAACGTACTGAATCTGTCGTACAGTCGCCGGATCGACCGCCCGGACTATCAGAACCTGAACCCGTTCGTATTCTATCTGGACCCCTATACTTTTCAGAAAGGGAATCCATTTCTGCAGCCTCAGTACACGAATTCAGTAGAGTTGACGCATGTGTTCAAAAACATGATCACAACAACGCTGGGCTTCAGCCGTACGTCGGATTTCATCAACCGCGAAACTCCCCGGCAGATTGCTTCGGAAAACATTACCTACGTAACACCCGAAAACCAGGGGCACCTGGATAACCTGAGCCTGAACGTCAGTTTTCCAGTAACGATTGCCAAATGGTGGCGAATGCAGAATAACGTCAATACGTATTACCAGTCGTATCAGACATTTTATTCAGGCACACCGTACGAAGTGAAACTGGTTGCTTACAACGTATACACATCCAACAACTTTACGCTGAGTAAAACGCTGTCGGCTGAAGTATCAGGCTGGTATAACTCGGCATCGCAGTACGGTTTCTATCGGGCGCAGCCAATGGGTGCTTTCAGCGTCGGTGTACAAAAGAAAGTAATGGAAGGCAAGGGAAGTCTGAAGCTGAACGTGAGCGATCCTTTCTGGCTGAACTACTTCCGGGGCCGTGCTGCCGTACAGGATATAGATTTCCGCGTCTTATCGCGCTGGGAAAGCCGTCGGATCATGTTAACATTTACGTATCGCTTTGGTAATCAGAACGTAAAGGGCGAACGCCAACGGAATTCGGCCACATCCGCCGAACAGAAGCGGGCTGGTGGAAATAACTAGGGAGAAGCGAAGGTTTCGTTACGTGTAGGGTCGTATCGCAATCTGATTTAGTCTTTATTTTTCCTTCTTCCTCTTTGAAGATTTTAGTTTAGGTTAAGAAAACGTGAAAGCCATGCTCACCTTGAAGCATGGCTTTTTTGTTGGTTGATTGTGATGAGGTTATAAAATTGTTTAGGGATAGCTTTGGGAATAAGGAATAAATGTTGACAGAGAATGTAGGTAGGTGTCTGGAGAAAAGCTATAGCTGGTATCAACACGACAAATCATTAATAACCGTAAAATAAAAAGGATGCCTGACTCAATAATTCGCGTGCTCAATCAGTACGCTTGAAACTATCTTACTGGATTGTATAAGAGTGGAACATATTAAATTCTTGACTTTACATATGAAATATCTTTCCTTAATACTCCTTCTAAACCTTGTAGCTACCCCCCTTTTAGCCCAGTATAACTATGTAGCTACTACTCCCAACTCAACAACTCCCAGTAGTTTCAATACCTTCGTGGGCAGCAGTGCGGGTAATTCAACCATGAGCGGGGGGCAAAACACCTTCATTGGGGCTTCGGCTGGCCGAAACAACACCACTGGCAACTATGGTACCTTTATTGGGTACGCTACTGGCAGCGCCAATAATACAGGAAGCGCTAATACGTTCGTTGGCTATCTGGCGGGCTTTGATAATAAATCCGGGAGTAGCAATGTGTTTCTTGGATTTAATACGGGTTCCAATAACGTGTCGGGCAATAACAATACATTCTTAGGTTATTTAGTGGGGAATAACCTGACAACAGGATACAGCAATACTTGGGTAGGGCATCGAGCTGGCTATAATAATCTAAGCGGCCATAACAGCATAATGATTGGGGACTCAGCGGGCTACAACAGCACTGCTTCTGACAACATATTCATTGGCTCGAAGGCGGCTAGTCAGTCCACCTACGCCACTTTAAATACAATTATCGGTCAGCAGGCTGGCTACAGTAACTATGGAGGCAAAGAGAATGTACTGGTAGGATATCAGGCAGGCTACACCACATATTACGGTAGCGCCAATACAATAGTAGGTAGTGCTGCTGGGTATAAGAACCAAGCCTCCAGCAATACATTCGTGGGCTATAGCAGTGGTTATTCGAATACGTCTGGTGAGAATAATAGTTTTAATGGTAACCAGACTGGCTATTCTAATACGACCGGTTCCCTAAATACCTTCACTGGTTCTATTGCCGGAATTAGCAATACCACCGGCTCTAACAATACGTTCTTGGGGGGGCAGGCCGGGTATAGTAATAATCAAGGCGCTTATAACACATTTGTAGGCAGTAGCACGGGATTTGGTACAACCACCGGCAGCAATAACACGTTTATGGGGGCTTCCGCAGGTGGCAATAACACCATCGGCAGCAACAATACGTTCATAGGCAATCAGGCGGGAAGTAATGTCACTACGGGTAATAACAACATCATCATTGGGCCGAAGTCGGGTACCGCCGTCACAGATGGGAGCGACAACGTACTGTTAGGCTACCAAAGCCAGGCCGAGGACGGCTTACGCAACGCCATAGCCATTGGAGCTAACTCTAGAGTGGCCATCAGCAATGCCTTAATTCTGGGCAGTGGAGTGAACGTAGGCATTGGTACCTCTGCCCCTGCCGTTCGCCTGCATGTGCGAAGTGAGCAGATCAATGAGTCGGGCGTTCGATTCGAACAGTTGACCAGTCAGAGTCCAGTCGCCAGCGGAACCGATCAGTTTTTAGCTGTCAACGAAAAGGGCGATGTAATCAAAGCTCGTTACCAACTCAGAATCAGCAACGCCAGCGAATGGAGCGATAAGGTTTTTGAGCCGGGCTATTCACTAATCCCTTTAACAAAAGTTGCGGCTTACATTAACCAGCACAGACATTTGCCGGGGGTTCCCTCGGCCGACCAAGTGGTCAAAGAAGGTATAGATCTACCCAGGTTAAACGCTACGTTGCTGGAGAAGATTGAAGAACTAACTCTGTACAGCATTCAGTTAGAAAAGGCTAATCAACAGCAGGCTCAGGAATTACAAATCATCAAACAGAAACAAGCTCAACTGGAGCATATGCTGCAAAGCCTGATGAATCGTAAATAATTGCAGATGCTGTCAGTTCCGGTTTTTTGTCAATTGCGTGCTGCTGTTCCAGAGTAGAAAATCACTGTAACTGAACATTCGGGCCTTGCTCATCTGGAGTCTTGTTTGCTTAGCATATCCTTACTGAATCAATAGCTTGACAACTCTTGTGACCGCTCAGCAATTGGCTTATTTCAACCCATCGACGACGGGAAATGGGTAATACCTCCCCCGAGCGTAGGTATAGAAAGCCCCCCTGATCATTACCTCTGCGCTCAATGCGGTCAATGTAATGACGGTTAACCAGGCACTTGCGGTGCAGGCGTAGAAAAGACTGACCGGGGAGCTGAGTCCGATAATAAGCTAAGGCGCGCGGCATCAACATCCGTTGACCACTGTGCCATTGTAACCAGCTGTAGTTACCAACTGCTTGCAGATAAATCAAGTCTGAAAGGGGGTAATCAACCTTTCCTTTGTTTTGAATGTGAACCCGAAGTGTGGGTTGAACAGATGGTTGCATAGAAGGTGAAACGACAAGAGGTTAATTCATACGGCATTATGCAGAAGGCCATCGACCGTTACTGGATTTCAACACGCGCAAATCTGGGATTAGATCTAATCAGTAATTAGAGACAAAAGTCAGTTGGCCTTTTTGTGCTGACTTCTGTTTGATGGGCCTCATGATGACACCGTTAAACCACTCAATCGGCACAAACTGAGGAGCTTTACAGTTGGGATGTTTGGGATAGCTCACAAACGCCTTTTGCTGATCAGGCGTCAGATAATGAACTGTGATTAACTGGGGCGTATCAATAAAAGTGGGATAAGTATACTGATAAGTTCCCGGCAGAAATGTGTTCATAGCGTCCATAATAACTGAATAAATACAGTGTGTATACTACGTTGATTGGGTTATATATCTATTTATTTTGTTTTCATTGTGAAGTTATTGGTAACAAACGGGTAGCTGATGTATTTCTCGATGAACTGTCGGGTTTTACCGGTTTTTGGTAGAAACTGCCGGTTAAATGGCTAATCAAGTTAGCTGCCTACCAACTGACTGGGCTGTTTTTAAGAAGATGCCGGCTGAGAGGTTACTGTGCAGTATGTTAACCTGCGGTTGCGACCAGATCGATCTGACGAAGGGGCTGTTTTAACAAATGACACAGCCAGTAGGCGATTGAGGTGTTGAAGCACTCAGACTTGACCTACAAACGAAAACTAATAAGTCTATAAAAAAGATAAGGTTCCCTGATCATCGCAGAGAACCTTATACTGACTATTCCTAAACCCTTAACCTTTTCTACATGAAAAACTAACTTTTACTCTTTTCTGTTCCAGAATACCAACCTAATTCGGTATTTATTGAACGTTATCAATTTGGCTGAGAGACTGATCGGCATTCCAGAGGAAGTTGATCATCCGGGCTGTGTAACTAGCCTGGCTCGTCCAGCGAGTGGCCTCGGCATCTTTCTGCTTGGCCAGTGTATTCGTTACTTGAGTAGCAGCTTCGTTGAATTTAACACGGTCGGCAGGGCTGATTGTTAGCACTGCGGCCGGCTTTTGATTATACAACGAGACAACGCTCATAAAGTTTTGCCAATTGGTAGTCTGCGTAAGCTTGTTAACGTTTTGTTCAGCGTAGGCAACGAATTGCTTTTGTGAACCATTTACAAGCATGGCATTCGCCGGCTTGGTGGCTGCCGGGCTATCATCAGTGTTGGTGGTGGTAGCCGCGGTTGCCTGTGTTGTCGCTAATCCTAATCCAAGAATCACCGACGCAAAGATAACACGCGATTTCATTGTTTTGTTCTATTTTTGTTTCAATTAGACAACGCACAAAGGTCTAAAGAAAGTTCTAAAATACAAAACATCTCTATGGGTCGGTCAAAATAATATTCCGAATCTACTTCTATTTTAGATGAAAAATTGTCGTTAAAAGTAAGTTTTTCTTTGGAAATAAAAATTAAATTCTAAATTGTACGTTTCTAATATGAATAAAATATTGTTGTGTGTTGATGAAATATTCTTTAAAAAGTTATATCATTGGTTGTAATTGTTCATAGCTGTTTGTATTCCCATAGTACAAAAAGATAATATGACGTCGCCAGTCCGGTCTAAATACGCAGGCAACTGGATCATTTCGTCCTCTGGAAACTCTCCAAGAACAAAATCAACTTGGCGCCCTTTAGAAAAATTGTTGCCTATTCCCACCCGCAATCTGGCGTATTCCTGCGTGTTCAGTAACTCATCGATATTACGTAAGCCATTATGTCCACCCGATGACCCTTTGGGTTTGAGTCGGAGTTTGCCAAACGGTAAATCTTTATCGTCTGTAACAATCAATAGATTTTCAATCGGAATGTTCTCTTGTTTCATGTAATACTGAACAGCCCGTCCACTAAGGTTCATATACGTAGTAGGTTTCACAAAAAACAACTGCCTTCCCTTATACTGCCATTTAGCCGTATAAGCTAGGCGAGTCATTGAAAAAGTGAAACCATGCTGTGCTGCTAAACGGTCGAGCACCATAAAACCAGCATTATGGCGTGTAAGGGCATATTCAGGGCCAATATTGCCCAAGCCAACTATTAGAAATTTCATGTTTTAATTGATACAATATATACGTTGCATCCAAAGCTGTTGTCCGCTTGCGACGTAATAAACCAGAAATTGGCAATTTACAGCTTTCTGCAGATCGTTTCCAGGCCTCGTCTGCAAATACTATTGACAAGGGAATCCTTCACCTCTGAAGTGTTATGAAATTATAGCTTATGGATAGCTCCACTAAAGTTTTTTTTTACAAAGTGTACATGTAATATTATAATGTGATAATTATTTCAACAGAATATCTTTACAATAAATGTAACTGTATTTGATAGGATTATATGTAGAACTTCGTAAAATTGAAGTAGTGAATATATTTACTTATCGAAATAGTAAATTGTAATCCAATTTAGTTGAGTAAGTACTGTAAATTATAATATAGGTATATCAGCTTAGTATATTTTTAGTGCCGTTAAACCATATTGCATTGGTCAGAGTCTCAATTAAAAAACACTGCCCTAACTGATTAGATATATGCCTAAGATTTTACTTTTATTATTAATTGGCTTAGGCGGTTTACTTGCCTTTGCTGGCTATTGGACAGCCCTGATCGATTGGGTTCAGGATGTTTCGGGTGGGGTTTACAGGCAAAATTTTATAGAAGCAATGCTCGAAACCTCTGGTTTAGTGATCTATACCTATTTGGGAGTTCGGTTTTTTAATCGACATCTGGGATCTTCCCGATAATGTGCAGTGATAAACACAGATTTTCGCGCAGTAAATTATATTTCAATACGTAGTTTTACCTGACTCATATATCAGGGAGTGTACAGAATGCTATGAAAATCTATTGCTGGCTTTTGATACTGATCTTTTTAAGTTGCCAGGAACATAACAAAACCTCAGAAAATCAGCCGGACGCTGTTCGTGATTTACTCATAGATCGGTCGTTCTGGAAAACAAAATCGGTAGAGAACGCACAAAATAAGCTTACAAACATCCATCGCTTCACGATTACCAACACATCGCACCAATACGCTTATCGGACTATCAAAGTCCGGTTTGATTACTATGATCGCGACCATCGTAAAATTGATGAATCAATACGTGTCCTTGAGCGCACAGTAGAACCCAGAGCTGCTATCAAAATTGACTCCGTCGAGGCTGGTTCAGCTAAAGATGCAACCATTACTGCGACGGCTACTATAGTCAATGCCTCTACAGTCTCCAACTGACCACCGGAGTTAATACTGGAACACTACGTCATTTTATAACGGATTAATAACCTTCCGGCGAAACCCCTGTTATTATAGTTCAACGATACGAACTAATTATGAGTGTTTCGATCCAAGCTAAGGCCGTAGCGTGGGCATTAGCAGGAATTGGCGTCTGGGCGGCTGCCAAAGCGCTACTATCCCAAAAACGTAAAATTAATTTTTCGGGCAAGACCGTAATCATTACGGGGGGCTCTCGGGGTTTAGGACTCGAAATGGCTCGCATACTGGCGCAGGAGGGAGCCAACCTCGGTATTTGCGCTCGTAATGAGGATGAACTTGAGCAGGCGCGGGCTGAATTACAGCAGTACGGTGTTGCGGTATACACACAGGCTTGTGACATTACCGACAAAAATCAGGTTGAGCATTTTGTTGAGAATGTTCGCCAGACTATCGGTCCCGTCGACGTGCTCATTAACAATGCGGGTGTAATTATCGTAACTCCCTATGAGCACGCTACTGAAGATGATTTTCGGGAGTCAATGGACACAAACTTCTGGGCGGGTTTTCATATGATTAACGCTGTACTGCCACAAATGCTGGCTCGTGAAAAGCGCTCGACTGGCCGGGGACGTATCGTCAATATTGCTTCATTTGGCGGGAAAGTAGCTGTGCCACATCTGCTGACGTATTCAACCAGCAAGTTTGCCATGGTGGGTTATTCGGAAGGGTTACGGGCTGAATTGCAGAAAGATGGCGTTTACGTGACAACCATTTGCCCTGGTTTAATTCGTACAGGCAGTCCGCGTAATGCTATTTTCAAAGGGCAGAATGAGAAAGAGTATGCTGCGTTTAAAATCAGCGGCTCACTGCCTTTTTTTACCATCGACTCCACAGAGTGCGCCCGCGAAATAATTGACGTCTGCCGTTATGGTGAAGCTGAGCGAGTTATTACGCTGCCTGCCAAAGTAGGGGCTGTTCTTCAGGGGGCAGCGCCGAATCTGGTTTCTGAACTAATGGCTATTGTCAACGAAACATTACCCGATCCCGGTGGGATTGGCGAGGCACGAGCACTGGGTAAAAACAGTGAAACAAGTATATCAGAATCCGTACTAACAACGCTTACCGACAAAGCCGCCGAACGTAATAATGAGATTTGAATTAAACGGTTGCAGGCTGATTTGAGTTGCTATCAATAGAAAAAGCCTGATTCGTAGAAAATCAGGCTTTTTCTATTGAAGCCTTAATTGATGTCAACCTAAGGTAACGTACACTACTCATCCTCAATAGTTACGTCGTGTTTTTTAGCTGCTTTTTTGATACGGTCTTTGATTAGCTCTACCTCGTCTGCGTCGTATTTCGCTGCATTATCCTTATGATTGATGTAGCTCCAGGCGGCCCGAACATGCTCAGGCGTGTCAATTGGATATTTTTTGTTCGTCCGGTCAGCGAATTCGACATCACCGTATTTATGCTCACCTTCAGTCGGGTTGACGTCGTCGCGACGATCAATTTTTGCGTCTGTTGCCATAATCGTTGAGTTTTGTTGGTTTATTTAAAACGGCAACAAATCAGCGAATGTTTATAGCAAATACAACCTCATAATACACCTATGTCTATTCTTTTTTCTCCGCTTTCACTACGTCGTGTTACGCTCAAAAATCGTATTGTTGTTTCGCCTATGTGCCAGTATTCCAGCGAAGATGGCTTTTCGAACGACTGGCATCTGGTGCATTTAGGAAGCCGGGCCGTGGGTGGAGCAGGGTTAGTAATCACCGAAGCAGCAGCCGTATCGCCAGAGGGACGTATCTCACCTGATGACCTGGGTATCTGGAAGGATGAGCATATTGCGGGGCTGAAACGTATTACGCAGTTTATTCAGCAACAAGGGGCAGTAGCGGGCATACAGTTGGCCCATGCTGGTCGTAAAGCTAGTCACCATCGTCCCTGGGAAGGAGGTAAGGCTATTTTGCCGACAGAACAGCGTGGCTGGCAAACGGTAGGTCCCAGCCCTATTCCTTTTCAGGAGCCGGGGCCTATACCGACAGAATTAACGATTGAGGGTATCGAAAAAATAGTGGCTGATTTTCAACGTGCAGTTCAACGAGCCTTAGAAGCAGGCTTTCAGCTCATCGAAATTCATGCCGCACACGGTTATCTGATTCACGAATTCCTATCGCCAATAAGCAATCAGCGTACCGACGCCTATGGGGGTTCATTTGAGAACCGAATGCGGTTGTTACTGGAGATCATCGATCGCGTCCAAATAGTATGGCCAAACGAACTACCCATTTTTGTTCGTATCTCGGCAACCGACTGGACGGAAGGAGGCTGGTCAACTGATGACTCGGTGGCGTTGGCAACCGTTCTGAAAGAAAAAGGAATCGACGTAGTCGACTGCTCAACGGGCGGTAATGTTGCTGGTGCCAAAATTCCAGTTGGTCCTGGTTATCAGGTGCCATTTGCCGAACGTATCAAACAGGAAACAGGCATGATGACGGGAGCTGTTGGACTTATTACGTCAGCTGAGCAAGCTGAAAGCATTTTAACTAATGGGCAGGCTGATCTGATTGTAATGGCGCGCGAATTCCTGCGTGACCCGTATTTCCCTTTGCACGCGGCACATGCCCTGGGCGACGATATAGCCTGGCCTGTGCAGTACGAACGAGCCAAACCACGATGAATAATTGGCCTGTTATTAAACATTTTAGCGCTGGAAACAGTAGTGTTGCCAGCAGAATGATTGAAGTATTCACCATTTATTAATTTGAAAAAATCATGCGCTGGATTGGAGGACGTGAAAGTGATAATGTTGATGACCGCCGTGGAAGCGGTGGGGGTGGCTTGCTTGTCGGGGGCGGTATCGGTTCGGTGGTAATAGCCGTAATCGTTATGCTGCTGGGTGGCGATCCATCCGACATTTTAAGTCAGACGGCCAGTCGGCCATCAGCACCGGTTAATCAGCAGGCTGATGATCAGGCAGCACAGTTTACCCGGCGAGTACTGGCCAGTACGGAAGACGTCTGGACAAAGCTTTTTGCCGAGCAGGGTTTGCAGTACAGAAAGCCTGTGCTGGTCATGTTTCGGGGAGCTACTCAGTCGGGGTGTGGAGCAGCTCAGAGTGCAATGGGCCCATTCTATTGCCCATTGGATCAGAAAGTATACATCGATCTTTCATTCTACGATGATTTGCGCGAGCGATTTGATGCGCCCGGCGAATTTGCGATGGCTTACGTCATTGCTCACGAAATCGGCCACCATGTCCAGAATCAGCTGGGGATCATGCGGAAAACAGACCAATTGCGCCAGCGAATGAGTGAGCGTGAGTATAATCAGGTGTCGGTACGTCTCGAACTTCAGGCCGATTTTTTTGCCGGTGTGTGGGCAAATCATGCACAGGGACAAAGTATTTCCATCGACAAAAACGATGTTGAAAGCGCCATTACAGCGGCCAACGCGATCGGGGACGATCGTATTCAGGAACAAACGCAGGGGCGCGTCGTACCGGATGCCTTTACGCACGGCAGCTCGGCCCAGCGAGTCTACTGGTTTTCGAAGGGGCTTAAAACGGGCGATCTTAACCAGGGCGATACGTTCAACAGCCGGGAAGACGCGAATATCTAACTCACTCGTCAAGCGCAAAAAAGCCGGAATCTGAGATTCCGGCTTTTTTGCGCTTGACGAGTGACCTAAGTGACAACTTACTAAAACGCATCCGCCAGTTCTTATTTGCTGTACTCAGCCATAAACTCGTTAAAGGCATGCTCCAGAGCCTGCAGCGCTTCTGATAAACCGCTGGTATCGTTAACTTTTAGCTTCCCTTCAGCCGTACGGGCAATGTCGGCAACGCGCGCTACGCCTATGGTTCCCGCACTGCCTTTGAGCGTATGCAGATGGCTTTTTACCGTCGGAATATCCCCCAGCGCATAGGCCGACGAGGCTCCACTGACCAATTCATTAGCTTCTGTAACAAACTCTTCCATAATACTGTCTACCAATTCCTGACCACCAATGTCACGCAGTTGTCTAACAATTTCTTCGTCAATAATTGGCAGCGTAGATTCGGGAGCCGACGTAACGGGTTTCGGTAATTTCTCTGCAACAGGAGCCTGCTTCGCCCGATTGGCGTCAGAAATTTCTTTAACCTTGGCAACCAGACTCTGGGCGCGAATGGGTTTGGCAATGTAATCGTCAAGGCCCTGACTAATGAACCGCTCACGGTCTTCTTTCATCGAATAGGCAGTCATGGCTACAATAACAGGTAATTTTTTGCCGAATTTTTCGCGTAGATGGCTTGTCGTTTCAACGCCGTCCATATCCGGCATTTGAATATCCATGAAAATTACGTCAAAGGGAGGCAGAGAGCCTGGGTCAGAGGACTTGGGGCTTAGGGGCATATAGTTTCCATCTTTCTCCCCATGCCCCATGCTCTCTGCCCGCTGCGTTACAGCTTCAATAGCCGCTGGGCCGCTATCGGCAGTAGTAACTATGCAACCCGCTTTCCGTAAAATTTCGCTGGCCACTTTTCGGTTCACGGCATTATCATCAACGAGTAAAACGTTGGGATGATACGTATTGAAAAAGTTCGCCAGCGCAATTTCGGCTACTTCCGTGTTCTGCTGAATTGGACTGATCGCTGTTTCTTTAAGCTCAATGGTAAACCAGAAAGTACTACCACTGCCTACTTTGGATTCAACGCCCACCTCACCTTTCATCAGATGTGCCAGTTCTTTCGAAATGGCCAGGCCCAGGCCCGTACCGCCAAACGATTTTCGCGAGGAGGTATCGACCTGGCTGAATGAGTTGAAGAGCAGGTTAATATTTTCGGGCGAAATGCCGATGCCCGAATCCTTCACACCTATGCGAATCCGATTGAATTTACCCCGTTTGCTCAGCAGCGATGCCTCGACCCGAATCGTTCCATTTTCCGTAAACTTGATTGCGTTCGAAGTCATGTTCGACAGGATTTGCAGCAGACGTGTCTGGTCAGCAATCACGAACGTAGGCAGGTCAGGTGCCAGATGATACGTTAGCTCGTTGTTCTTGGAATTCGCCTGTTGACCAAAGAGCGCAATCAGTTTTTCGAAAATCTCTTTAAACGCTACAGGCGATTCGTGCAGAACCATTTTTCCAGCCTCAATTTTAGAAAGGTCCAGAATATCGTTCAGAATGTTCAGCAGCGTTTCCGATGATCGTTTAACTGTTCGCACGTAGCTACGTTGCTCGTCGTCCAGTTGCGTATCGTTGAGCAGATCAATCATGCCAATGATGCCGTTCATCGGCGTACGAATTTCATGGCTCATGTTAGCCAGAAACTGCTCTTTCACTTTCAGCGACCGTTCGGCTTCATCTTTCGCCTTTTCCAGTTCGGCCGACTGACGCTTTAGCTCTGTAATATCGCGGGCCAGAACCGCTACAACCGAACCTGTGCTTGGATCGTCGTTCAGCATCAGCATATTAAACATATACTGTCGTTCGGTGCCGTCTTTCCGGCGCATACTGGCCTCAAAATTTCGCAGGCTACGATTCCGACCTACCTTGAACATGGCCCGGCGAATGGCATTCTTATCAATGAAAAACTGACTGATTTCGTGGCCCAGCACTTCATCCGGTGTGTAACCCATACGCTTGAATACCGACGGACTAATCATGGTGATACGTCCTTTTCGGTCTACGCGGGCATAAATATCCTGGAGGTTTTCAAAAATACCCCGGAATTTCTCTTCGCTTTGTCGGGTAGCAATCTCGGCGCGTCGACGATTGGTAATGTCGCGGGCAATGCCCGACACTTCATCAATCACCCCACCCGCTAAAAGGATCGGATTGAAATGAAATTCGAGATACGTTTCGCCCCGGAACGTTTCAAAATGCAGTTCAAAGTTTTGCGGATGGCCCCGGAATGCCTGCCGATACTTTTCTTCCAGCTTTTTTCGGTTTTCCTCGCCGAACATACGCCATCCCAGATTAGGCGCACTGCTTTGCAGCGAGGGTGTCTCATCGAGCTGATATTCAATCAGACGAGCATAGTTTTTGTTGAAAGACGTCAGCTTCAGCGCTTTATTGACCGACCAGATCAGGTACGTACTGCTGTCGAAAATGGCATTTAGCCGGGCATTCTGCTTATCCAGACGCGCATCCGACTGTTTGCGGGCAATAGCCAGCGCTACCTGTCCGGAAATAAATTCCAGCAGCTCCAAATCGCGTGGGCCATACGTCTGCGCATCATCGTACGATTTTACCCCTATAATTCCTGTAATCTCATCGCCAACACGTAGCGGAGCCGTTAGCATCACCTGCGGCTGACGTAAACCGTATAAGTCAATATGGTGCTGATCGGCCAGTAAACGAATGTCTTTTTCGTACAGAAACAGGGGTTTATTGGCCTGAATCGTGTACTCGATAATGCCGTTCCCTAGTTTTCGTTTGGTGAAGCGCATGGTGCTGCCGAAGTATTCATCGACGTAGTACGGAAACGACAGATACGTTTTGCTGGCATCGTATAACGCAATGAAAAAATTACGGGCATCAATAATATGGCCTAGTTCTTCGTGTATTTTATGGTAAAGCTCGTCGAGATTCGGCGTGTTGATGGTCCAGTTAGCAATGCTATAATAGAGCTTCTGCGATTTTTCGGCCCGAATCCGGCCTGTTGTGTCATGCAGAATACATCGAAAGGCAGTCGGGCGACCATTGTCAAAACGGCAGTTAACACTCCCCGACAAAAATAAAGTTTTGCCGTTCTTTGTCCGGAAAACGGTTTCAATGTAGGGAAGTTTGTCGCCATCCTGAATCCGCTTAAGCATTCCCAACGTACTGTTGGCATAATCGGGGTGCAGAACGTCGCGTATGTTAAGAGCCGAAATTTCGTCGGAGTTATAACCTAGTGCTTCGCGCCAAGCTTTATTCACGAAAATAAACTTACCATCGAGTGTCAGAAGCTGGATCAGATCGGACGTATTGTCTACCAGATCCTGCAATTGAGCGTTTGTATTCGATAGGGCAGAAGCTACACGCCGTTTGTTCGTTACGTCTTCACCAATAACCGTAAGGGAAGTGATTTCTCCATCAGCCTCGTTAACAATTGCGGAGTTGAGCTGAACGCTACGTAACGCACCGCTACGGGTCAACAGATTGATTTCGCGCTGTTCCGTAAAACCACCTTTGGCGATAGCTTCTTCAAACTCCAATTTAAGTCGGTCATGATCGGCAGAGGGAATGAGGGCATCGAAAAAGTTTTTGCCGATAACATCGCTTGGTTGCCAGGCTGTTACGCGGTATGTGTAGGGGTTAACATAGTTTAAGGTTCCGTTGCGCTCAATTGTAAGACCGACCAGATTTAATTGATCAACTGTCTGACGAACGTCGAATGTGGGCAGTACGTCCGATAAAGTTGAGCCATCTCGTTCATGGTGAAGCCGTTGGATTTCGGCCACTAATTCATCTTTGGTTTTTGCAGACCAGCGCATAGGTAAATGGATAAATGATAAGCCAGCAATACTCTTTATTGGCCGACTAGTTAAATTTACAAAAAATGTTGGTTTCTGATAAAATTCTTAAATCCCTGCATTACAATTTGTACAGGAAACGAACATAGATGTAGTTTCGCATAACATTCTGAAGCCTAACTCGGTCCATTCTCCTCTTGCCGTTTATTTCTGAATATAAAAGAGGATGATGGAAAAGGCTATTTGAGCGTGAAAAGGTCTATTTTTCGTTGTATAAGCAGTACGTATCTTGCTACGGTTCTTTTCGACGCACAATTACTATGCTGAAACGCTGTCTCTGTCTGTGGATTCTGCTGGCTGTTGCGGCCTGCGAATCCTTTGATCTTGAGCGGAAAAACTTTCCAACCTGTGCCAAACCGTCTGCCGGTATCGGATATACGGCCGGAACACTGGATGTTACGTTTTTTCTGGAGAATCCGCAGGGCGATATTGGCGCCGTTGGCTGGGATCCTGGCGATGGAAAAGGGCAGAGTCGTGTTGGAACGCGTGTTACGTACGTTTACGATAAGGCGGGTACGTACACAGTCTCGCTAATTCTCGGTAATTCGTGCGATGATAAATTTACAACCACCCGACAGATTACCGTCCGCAAGTAAATCCGACTATGCGTTTACTTCTCGCTTTTTGCTTAAGTCTTTTGTTCGGATTGACCAGTCGGGCGCAGGAACGTGTCCGTAACGTTCGCATCCAGACGATCGATTCATCACAAATTCAGATCTGGTACGATCTGGTTGAAGCCCGGCCAGGTGATTCGATCTATGTTCAGATGGAAAGCCGCGTGCGCGGACCAATTCGAATGCTTCCCGAATTTGTACGGGGCGATATTGGCAAACGAGTGCTTGCGGGCTCCAATCGACGTATTGTCTGGGATGCTCTGGCAAACGGCTACCCTCTGAATGAAGAAATTCGGGCAACTGTACTGGTCATGGCCAGTTTGCAGGCTACGGCGAATCAACCAATCTCCACGACAGGCGGGCAGGGCACTGACGTTACGTCAACCAATGCGGCTACGCGATCGAAAGACGCTGAAACGCCAGTAGCTGCAAACCCACGTTCGGGACAACGTAATGAGGCTACCTCTATGGATGAAGTCCGTTCGCGCAGAACCCGTTATGCAGGTCCGGCTTGGGCATTACTCTCGGCAGTGGCACCCGGTGTCGGCAATATCTTTGTTCAAACGCCAAGACCAAAAGTCGGTTTTCGTCTGTTATTGACGACGGGATTTTATAGCTTACTGACCTACGGTCTGACGGAGCGGCAAAAATCCCTAGATCAGTATGCACTTTACGAACAGCAGAAAAATAGGGCGGCAGGAGAACCGTATTATCAGGCAGCCAATAACCATCATCATACCTATTTTCTGACCACCCGGGGGGCTGTTGTTATAGCCGCTGCCGACGTAGTGTTTACCTTTATCAGAGGACTACGCAACGGTCGACTACAAAGAGACTCGCAACGTTCGCAGGCCGTTACGGTATGGCCCGGTATTCAGGCTGGGCAGCCTACAGCCGTTGTTCGCTATTCGTTTTAACGTATTATGTATTGAGCGCATAAATGATTAACTCTGTTCGCTATTTACTGCTGATTGCTGGTTTTTATGGACTTCTGTCGATAAATGGCTTTGCGCAGTCGCCGGGGCAGCTTGTCAGACCGTTTGTTTATTCAGCCTCCAGCGAATGGCAGAAAGTTACGCTCAGACAACCATCGTCATCGGTGGACGTCCGCCGGGGAGCGGCTCCTGAAACAACGTCATCCCCCGATTTTAGACCGGCTTTTACTGCCGACTTCGTAACGAACCGTAATTACTGGAAAGCCGGTACTATCGGCGATTATCGTTACCAGATTGGACGGGGTTCTTATAGCATCCGTAAGCGAAATGTGCGTACGCAAAGTATAGCTATCAGTTCGGTTCCTCTGCCCCAGGACATTAACCTGAATCGCTCGGAAATATTTACCATTAAGCTGGACGTACTGGCTGATTCCGGAAAAGTGCCAACAGGTGGCTTGCTTTTCGGCGTAAAAGACTCACTCAATTACTGTGCTTTTACGACGAATGACAAAGGGGAAGTCGCCATCAAACGGGTGGCAAACGGCGAGACTTTTTCTGACTATATGCCTGGCGTTTTTTTCAGACCAGGCGTAGCCGTTGACAAAAACCGGAATCGGCTGACCGTGAAACGACGGGGCGAATACCTGCATTTTTACATCAATGAGAAGGAGGTACGTAGCAGCCCCTATCTGTTCCGAATGCTGCCTGGCAACGGAATTGGCTTAACAAGCTCTGGTTATTGGACCGGATTTCAGAAGCTGAGCGTTACGGTGGGGCTTTAATAGTGTAGGGGTAGGGTCTGCGGGCATAGGGTAAACATGAGCCAGGCTTTCACCTTATGCCCGCAGACCTTACCCCTGAGCTATTCAGTTCCTCACCTGCTCCCCGGACCGGTTGATGGTCATGAGTTGACCATTCAGGAATACAGCCGCTGTATTGCCTCGGAAAGGAGTAACGGCTTCATATTCAGGTTGGATTACCCATTCGTCGTTCTCGTTGACATAACCCCAGCGGCCTTTACTCCGGGCGCGTCGCCAGCCTTGTTCGTCAGTGCCTAATTCTATTTTATCATAAGGTTTGTCCCCAAACGCTTCGGCGTATTTGCCAGTCCGGGCCTCTGCCGGATTGTCGGGTTTTGGGTCAGGCTCGGTAGTAGCAACCGTTTCGTCGGCGGACGAGCTGGCAGGCCTATCATCGTTTTTCGTCGGCTCCGGCAACGTAGTAGTTGGTTCGTTAGCTGTTTCGGACGGTGTGTCAGTCGCTTCGGTCGTTGTTTCGTTGGCTGAAGGTTCGGAATTCGGCAGGCGCATACTCGTTGACCGCCGTTCCGTCGTTTGCTCAGTTTTTCGTTTGGGTTTGGTAGACGTATCGTCGCGCGAGTTGCCGCTTTTGATAAACCAGTAAATAATGGCCAGTAAAAGCAGAGCAAACAGAACGCCGTAAACACCGCTCCGGTCGGGTTTGATTACTTCGATACGTACTGTACTCAACGGATTGTTATTGGCGTCGAATAATGTGTAATCTGCACTCTTTGATGGTTTTACCCAACCCCGGTTCTTCGGCGATAGACCTTCTCCCAAATCATCAATCGTTACCGCCAGGAGATTCTCAACATCCCACTCAAGCGTAACGGGCTGCCCTTTTTGCACACGGGCGGGCGTAGCCGTAAAGGACCGTACGATCGGCGGTTTTTGAGGTATTGACGGCGCTGCAGGTACCGGGTCCGTGGTTTTATGTTCAACCGGCTCCGGACTGGCCGGGACTGGCGGCACGACTATGGGCTCTACAGCAACTGGTTCGGCAATTACAGGCTCAACTACGACTGGACTAGCCTTAGCCGGTTCTACTTCCAGCAACTCTTCAAACGCTTCTGATTCCTTTACAGGCGGTGTATCAGTTGGAAACGTAGCGGACGGTTCCGGTTTCGGAGGAGCCGACGTAGCCGCCAATCGATGCAGTACCGTGGGCACCCAGCGATTCTTGACGAAGTCGGGCGAGAGCTTTAAGGACGTAGCGGCATTAACAATCTGCTGTAAATCCTGCTCAATCAAATGCGCGCGCGACGGCTGGGCTAACCGGGCAATACGTGCCTGTATATTCTGAAATAAAATACTATTGTTGCTTACTTCCTGACCTACTTCGTTCGCTCGTTTCAGGGCATCAGTCAGCGACAGGCCAGCCTGCTGAGCATCCTGAAGATAGCCGTTCGTCCGCCAAACGTCAGGGCCGTCGAGAACAATGGCTTCGCGAAGTCGGTCGATCAGCTCGGTTTCTGTCATAGAATAGCGAATGAAAATCCTCGTAATAAACTGGAAACAGTCATTAGTGGTTATGGGTTGTTTTTTAGCTAAAAAACAACCCATAACCACTAATGACTAGCTAGTGCTGTTAACTTAACAGCGAATATCAGTCGAACGTCACAATGTTACGTCGATAATCTACCGAAATTTTACCGAACTGGGATAAAGCCGATTGCCCCAGCAGCAAGGGCGCTTTTGTACTACGTACTACGTTGGCCGTTACGTTCTCAAGCACCCGATCACCAATCTGTACTGATTTCAGCCGGATTACATCACCGGGTGAAATATCGCCGTTCGCATCCTGAAATTTTGATTGTCCGATAATATCCGTTTCAGTAATAGCGCCTTGCTTAAATAGAAAATCCGCTTCAGTCGCCGAAATAGAAATCAAACTGGCGCCTGTATCAAGAATAAATTTCATAGGCACGCCATTGACCGTAACGGGTACTTTATAAACGCCCCTGTCTTTTTCCATAGCCACTTCCGTTGGTCCCGATCCAATTTTCTTCAGCGTTGGTTTGGGTAGTTCGGCTGGTGCCGGCTTGGTGCTGCTCGTTGTCTGATCAGCGGTGTTCCGTTTCGGCTTTTTAGGCTGATGACTGCCCGATCGTGAACAACCAGAACACCCTGACAAATAAAGCAGGGTGCTGATAAGCAGGCAGAAAATCAAAAATCGTATCATCATTTACGTAGTGTTGGGCACCAGATTGATAAGCTATTCGGCCATTGAAGTTGGTGAACAACTACTCGTATCGAATCAATGCTTTCGTTTTCACGCGCCAGGTGCCGTTCTCAAATACAGCCTGTCCGTCTTTCCGCATAGCTATTCGTGTATACGCGTTGGTGTAGCTGTTCTCACTCTCGCAGGCGGGTTCGATCATATAATTCCGATACGTCAGAAACCGCGCTACCCGCCCCGGATCGGCCTCAAAGCGAAACGTAGCAACCAATGGATCGTCGGCACTGATGCTAAACCGATACGCCGATTCAGGCAAAAGTGAAGTGGATTTCTGGGTTATATCAAACTGTCCGTTCGGGTCGGGTGGAGGAAAATAAAACACCTCCGACCGAGTCTGATTTAACGGAGGTAATGGGTCGAGTGGAGGCAGCGGTGGTAACGGGGGTTGATTCTGAACCAAAGCCGACTCAAGCGTAGCATCGGGTTCGATAACGGGTTCGCCTGAACGAGGTGCGGGGTCGGCAGCTTTGGGGGGCGATTGTTGTTTTAATTGACGAATTGCTTCCAAGGGGTCAACATCCGAACCCAATTCGCCTAAAAGAACGTCATAGGCTCTGGCTTTCTCCTGATCGGGGTTTTGGGGCTGGCGCGGTACGTTGGCTGGCTTGACACGTTGAGCAGCATCCAGTGCCCGACTCAATTTTGAATTGTCGAACCGTAATTGATCCGCTTCCGTTTTCTGCTCTTTATACAATAAAAAATAAACCGCTGCGGCACCGCCCAGCAGCCCGGCAATAAAACCTGCAAGTATCATCCAGAATAGTTTATCGTCTGAGGTGCCACCCCGACCTTCTGACGGTGCCACGGCGGCCTTATCTTCTTCATCTTCACTAACGGGCTGGGTTGTAACCACTGAACCTGACGTAGCAGAATCGGGCGCTATTACTTCGCCAGGAGGTAGTAATCCATCAATTTTGGCCAGAATCTGCGCCTGAACCGCCGGACTTAACGGTACGCTATACGGTTTTTCCGCTCTGTGAGCCGTATAAAACCGCGCAAGTTGTTTGCGAATGGCAGCATTTGCCTCGCCGGGCGACATTCCCTGAAACTGCTGTGTCGCTTTCAGCTCGCTCAGTTCCTGCATTTTAGCGCCTACCTGATCCCAACTCCCAACCGACCGGATAACCTGTTGGGGATCGCAGCCGTCGGCACATTCCAGCAGTTGTGTATAAATTTCCTGTGCTTTCGGTTGTTTGATGTTCGCAAACACCGCTTTGGCTACATCCTTTGTCAACGTATCCACAGCCGCCTGATTCGCGTTCTGCGCGAACGTAACGGTTGAGGTTACGCCCACGAGAATTGATAGAAAAGTAAGTCGTCTCATAACTACGCGAGGGCATTTGCCAGTTTGTTAATTGCACCAATAAGCGGATAGAAAAACAGCGTTTCTTCAATAGGCGCACCAAGCGCATCAGTCATACCGCTGTATTCGGCCGCTACGTCGCTTTCTTTCCGCTGAATGCCGTCCATCAGCGAAGTATCCAGATGCGTGCGTAACTCCTGCTGCGCTACCGCCAGCGACCGCGCCGATACGTTCAGGTTTCTGACAAAGCTAAATTGCTGATTCACGTCGAAGAAGAAATCGATAAACGCGTTCGTTTCTTTCAGCAGTGAATCTATTACGTCTGATTTCCGCAAATCGGCGTAGGTCAGCGTCGGGAACTCGTCGTTGAACGTAGCAGGATACACATAGCTGATGGCTTCCGTATCAACCGGCCGACTATTCGAGGGCTGCATCAGCGCGCCTTTGCAGGTCACTTCCTTCGGGCCTTTCCGTTCGTAAAATAGCGTGAGTCCGCTGGCGTCATACGTTTTCTCGTAGACTTTCTCAAAAATCACGCGGGCCAGTTTTCCCAGCATCTGATCGTCGGAACTGATGATGGTGAGGAGCTTGGAACCTGTACCGCTGAACGTAATGGCACCCGGCAGATTGATATTTTTGTGCTTCATTAGCCGGGCGATGTGGTAAAGCAGCGCCGTAAAAAATAAGACAAACACCACTTTCAGGTCTTCGTCTTTAGCCAGCATTCCGTTGAACGACAGCATACTTTTGGCCTTCACGTCGTTACTTTTCTCGATCGAAAACCAGAACGCCATAATATCTTCCGAACGGTTCGTGTCCAGAATTCGCCGGTTGTTATCGCTCAGGTTACCCAGACTCTGGCTTTCAAGCAGCGTTTGAATTCGGTCGGCGTATTTACGAACGAACCCGTTGTGGCTGGCCGCGCCGTATTCGCTGAAAGCGTCGCCGTAGATGGCATTTCCGGCAAACCGGAACGAGGTCAGCAATTTCGGTTCGTTCCGTTCGTAAACCACTACGTCGGACGTGCCACCGCCGATATCGATGTTGATAACGGGTCGGGCTGAGGCACTTAGCGTCGGATTTTGCTTATAGTAATAGAACGGCGCTACCGATTCCGAAACCTCCCGCAATCGTCCCGCAGCTCCGCCAATATAGCGATCATACAGCTCCTGCCAATCGGCGCGAAGCTGACTTACGCGACCGGGGGTCATACTGGCCGGGAAAAACCAGTACACCGTCGTTTGGGTCAGGTTGCCGCCTTCCGTCAGTACTTTATTTTTGATCAGCATCAGCAGCTCTTCCAGAAACGCTTCGACGCGCCGTTCGGTCTGATCGCTGGTTTTGGCCCATTTCAGGTTGGTCGTAATCCGATTGGAACCTGCCGGCTGCCGCTCTACGTAGAACGGAATGTTGAAGTCGGCCAGGGCCTGCGTTTGCTGATTAAAACTCAGATTCAGCGGCTCGGCAATGGCCGTGCGTGTCGGGAAATTGTCAGGCTTGCCGGGACCAATGGTTGGCGGAACAAACTCAAGATCGTACAGCACAAACAACTCGAACAAGGCCGGATTGTACTGCGCTGGAGCCACCAACGTAGCAACCTGTGGAGTCAGTTCCGCTACGTCGAACGGGCGTGGCGCTCCACCATCGACGCTGTATTCAATGTGGGTGTTTGTCGTGCCAAAATCCACCGAGAAGGAGAACTGTTTGCTGCCGCCGTTGTACAATTGCCAGCGTGGAATCAGCACACCGTTCATGTCGCGGCCGTCGCCACGGATATGCGTTTGTACATAGTCGAACTCTTCACGCATGACGTAGTACACACTCGAACCGTCGGTATTTTGTTGCCGAACCGTCCGTTGGTGAATCGATTCGGGCGTAAGCTCGTTGTTGGCTTGCTGCTTGAAATACGTTAGCTGGTACTGATTCTGGCTATCGAAACCGGATTCAATTAACTCAATCCGGTAATCGGCGGGCACCGTAACGGAACCCGATCGGACGAACGGGTAAATATTGACCGTAAACGAATTTTCAACAATAATTCCTTCGTTGGTTGCTTCGTTGGGCGACGTTGAATTGCCGACCGTCTGGCTATACAAGCGCTCGAACGTAACGAACTGATTACCGGGCTGATTCGGTGCCGTAACGGGAATATCGAGTGTTACGTTGATGCCGCTTCCCTGCGGTACCATCTTTAATCGAACGCGGCCCGCCAGTAGATCATCGACGTCGAAGAAATCGAAGAAGTCTTTCTTAAGTGGTAACAAAAATCCCTTATCCGTAGCCGACGTTTGCAGATTGCCATCGAAGAAACGGCCCCGGTCCGTAGGGAAAGGCAGCCGGATGAGGTAGGGTTCCAGAAAATCGCTGACCGTCAACCACGGATAATTACCCGGCTGGCCCGGCAGGGGCCGCTGGTTGTCGCGCCAGGATTCGCGGGCGTAATAAGGAACCGGCGTATTCGAATTCCACTGCGTCTGCGGTACATAAGTAAATTGCCGGAAAAAGCGGTTCTGCAACGCCATTGGCCGCGGCAGATTCGGATTCAGTCGGGCAAATTTATCAGACTTGATAATAAAATCGCTGACCTGACTAATCGCCCGCGAATCTGATTTTTTCTTGCGGAGCGGAAAGCCCAGCACTTCCACAATATCGCCCGGCCCGGTCATGAGTTCATCGAAATTCTGGTCGAACTGTTCACGCGTTAGCAGCGATTGGCCGTTGTGTGATTCAATGTGTTCGTAGAAAAGCGTCGGGTTTTGTTGTTGTAGCAAGGCCCGGCTACGGTTCAGATAATCATCGACTTCGCGGAAACGATCGCGGAAGTTTGGCATGAACAGCTTTATCGCGTACCAGAATTTTTGGTACTCAATGTCACGCTGATGCAGCGGGCAAACCGACGTATCGAACAGTCGGTCGTTCCCCATCGATACGTCGACCCAGCTCAGATCATTGCCCGAACTGAAAAACAACGTCTTTGGTGACGTACCGCCCACGACACGGCCCCGATAACTCAGGACAAACAGCCGCTGAATGTCGCCAAAATTGTATTCGGGCGCATCCTGATCCAGAAACAATTTCAGCGCATCAGCGAGTCGACGGTGGCCTACGTTACTCGATTGCCGAAGCCGGTCCAGATCGGTACGGATATCGAAGGGCGTAATCGTTACGTAGGTCTTTAGTTTGTCGTAATTAAAGAACAGTTCGCCCACGTCGAGTGCGTCCGATACAATACGCTGGTCGTTGACGGTGCCGTTCAGATCGGGACGTAGCGCCAGATTCAGGAAAGCCGACCGGACTAAATCCATCCGCGCAAATGGACTCGGAATAGACGTAGGCTGCTTTATGGTCTGGCCGCCCTGCGGATCACGGATAGCCGCAATCTGGTCTGTACCAAGGGGTTTGCTGACGTACCAGTGCAGGCCGGGTGTTGGGTTATGTAAACTGAATGTTGTTGGCATATTTTTAATAATCCATCACCTTCGGAAGCTTTTCTTTCACGCACCGGTCGGTGCCTTCTGAAAATAACTGGATAAAT
>NZ_JBMDWV010000061.1:0-6178 GCF_048594605.1 Spirosoma sp. | reverse complement strand
ATAATTTTTTAAAATATTATAGGTGATCTATAAGGTAACTATCTTATAGATCATGCATTAAATTTTTTACTGCGGTTTTAAACTGATTACCCCGGTCTTCGTAATTCTTAAATAAATCGAAACTTGCGCAGGCTGGAGAAAGCAGAACAATATCCCCCGGTTGCCCTAATTCAAGGCCTTTCGCTACAGCGTCAGTAACCTGCTGGGTTTCATAAATGGTAGAAATTGTATTGCCGAAGTAATCTACTAATTTATGATTGTCTACTCCCAAACAAATGAGCGCTTTTACTTTCTGGCGCACTACTTCATCAAGCTGACTGTAGTCATTCCCTTTATCCTGTCCTCCTGCTATCCAGATAGTCGGCGCATCCATGCTTGATAAGGCATAAAAAACAGAATCGACATTCGTTGCTTTTGAGTCGTTGATAAACTGAATACCATTGACTGTACCAGCGGGTTCGAGTCGATGGGCTGCGTTCTGAAAGGTTTTAAGGCCAGCAATAATAGCATCATCTGTTATGTTCATCGATTGAGCTGCCAGTATAGCTGCTAGCGTATTAATGGCATTATGTGGGCCACGCAGAGTGGTTTCGGCTTGCGAAACCGTAAACGAACGACCTTTATTCGTTGTAATTAGGCTTCCATGTGTCCAATAACCACCTTCTTTAACGGCTTTCTCTAACGAAACAGGCAACTGATGCACAACCGGATTCCGTTTTTCTAATTCGTCCAGAATGGGTTGGCTTTCGACGAAGTAAATAAAATCGTCGTCAGGACGTGCATTTTGAAGAATACGGAATTTAGAATCGACGTAATTCTGAAAACTATAGCCGTAACGATCCAGATGATCGGGCGTAATGTTAAGCAGCACCATTACGTTGAGGTGCGTCTGATACATGTCGTCCAGTTGAAAGCTACTTAGCTCAAGAACAAAGTAGTCGAACGTATCAGTAATGACTTGTTCAGCGAAACTATCGCCTACGTTACCAGCCAACCCTACGTTCAAACCTGCTGTTTTAAGCAGATGATACGTCAACAGTGTGGTGGTTGTTTTACCATTACTGCCTGTAATTCCGATAAGCTTGGCTTTGGTGTAGCGAGCTGCAAATTCGATTTCTGAGATGATCGGCGTTCCCTGTTCACGGAGCTTCTGGACCAATGGTACTGTAGCCGGAATGCCAGGGCTTTTGATCACCTCAGATGCGACTAGAATGCGTTCTTCCGTATGCTGGCCTTCTTCGAATGGAATACCCGCCTGCTGTAGCGTTGTCCGATAACTTTCTTTTAGTGCACCTCGATCTGACAAAAAGACATCAAATCCTTTTGCCTGAGCCAACAATGCAGCACCTACTCCGCTTTCCCCTCCGCCAAGAACGACTATTTTCTGAACTGACATAGTAAATCTATACTATCAGCAAAATAACGCATAAATAAAAAAGCCCCGACTTGTAACCGAGGCTTTTCTTTGTTTTTCTAAAAATAGTTACTCTTTGGGTGCCATTGAACTTGACAGGCGAGCCCGATTGGCTAGTTTTACAATCAGGAAGACTACCCAGGCAATTATCAAGAACTGAATGAGAGTATTCAGAAAATTACCGTATCGAATTGCTACTTCAGGAGCTGTACCAACGGCTTCTTTCAATACAAGTTTTAGCTGACTGAAGTCAATACCGCCGGTTACTAATCCTAAAATAGGATTGATAATATCTTCGACTAAAGAAGTGGTGATTTTACCGAAAGCTGCGCCAATAATAACGCCAACAGCTAAATCAAGAACATTGCCTTGTGCAATAAATGTGCGGAATTCATTTATCATAAATTTATTTTTTAGGTTAAATAATGGAATTTAAGAACTAGAGAGAAATATTAGAATCGTCCGTTAGGGTCTGTGGGTTTTGCCGGTTCTTTTTTAGTGCGGAAGTTACTGATATTATACACTAATCCAACAGCTAGCGTTTGCTGAATTTGCAGTTCTGTGCTGAAATCTTTATTATAAAGTGCAATGAGCCCAAAGGTTGTGCTTAGATATCGATTTAGTTTTGCCGTCAGTAATAAGTCAAGCCTGTGGTTAATATTATCTAAGCGGGCGTATTCTGTAAATAATTGGTAACGAGCGTTTAAGGCAATATTCTCGGTTAGATTGCGATTGACCACAGTCTGTAATTGAAAAGCCAGCCACTCGGTTCGGGTGCTTTGTCCGGGAGGAACGCCATAAACGGTGGCAGTTGGATCAGGCCGATAAAGCCCTGTTATAGGATCGACACTAACTCGCACTCCCTGATCCGACAGGAACGTAAGACGGGGGGCTATCGGGCTCATACGTAACGAGAACCAGTCATTCGGTTTATAAGCTATTCCCGCGGATAAAGTAAGCTGAGCAGGTGCGAAAAAATTTGATACGCGCAGGCGAGTCTGATCAGTCGGAAGCTTATCGTAACGAAAACCAGGGGCAAAGAACGTATTGAATGTTCCCGATAGAAACAAATCCCATTTTGGGGCAATTTTGCGACCCAGTACTGAAATCAAAATGATTTGATCGGCGGCTTTACGCGTGTTTCCCAATTGAGTAACGTAACCTAATTGAAAATCCGCCGTATTATCCCATGATATTTTCCCTTTTTCATAAAGTGCCCGAGCAGCTATTACGCCACCTATAGCTACTGAGTTAACCCCTCCGCCAGACCAATTACTAAATGAGGCTTGGTTGAAATTAATGCCGCCATTGAAAGATTTTTGCCAGTAAGAGGTATCGGGTTTAATAGCTACTGTATCCTTAAAATTAGTAGTGGTTCGAGTCGAGTCCTGAGCGACCGTTTTGTTTAAGCAAAGCACAGCTATAAACATGAGTGCGATATATTTTTTCATAGCTTATATATAATTTACATATTGAATCGAAGGCAACCAATTGCATGCCTGTAATTTTTTAGAAAACCTCTACCTTTTTTATTTGAAGAGTTTGTAACGGAATCACTGTTGTTGTATCGCCGGTACGTAGCGTCAGCGACAAGTTATCAATCTTAATAATTTCGCCTTTGATCTCGTCAATCTGGACTATTTGTCCTTCTTTAAATTTGTTTTTAGTGTAGAATGATGACAGAATGTTGGCCATTACGTCTCGGGAAGCAATTCCATAACCGATAGCAAAGGAGAAAATAACCCCGCCAATAATTAGGTTGAAGCTTGATTCGAGTAGCTCAGTGTTAATACCTGCCTGACCCAGGGCACTGATGATTGTGATAATTAGAAAGAAAACAAACACAATCATGCTCAATAATCGACCTGAAGTAATATTGAATGACTGGCACAGACTGAGTACGGCACTACGTAAAGCATCGGCTACTAACACACCTATCTGAAGCATGATAGCGGCTGCAATTAACTTGGGAATAAAGTTAATGAGTGAGGCTACCATCTCGGAAATTGCAGATACACCCAGCTTTTCTGTTGCCGCCTTGATAAACACCAGGAGTATGAAATAGTAGAGAACCTTAGCAATGATTTCGCTTAACTTAATTTCAGTCTTTAGCTGTTTAATGATACTGATTTCGTTCAAGCGGTTGCCAATTTTATCAAAACCCACTTTGCCCAGAATACGCCGAATAATTATTGCAATGATCCGGGCAAATCCAATACCAATTAATAAAATGACCACCGCCCCGAGCAGGCGCGGTACAAATTCGACGAACTGATCAATTAGTGTTTGGAAAGTGTTCCGTAGTACATCCGCTAATTCAGGAAGTTGTTTCATGTTGGATAATTGGAATCTTCAGAAGGTGTTGAGTTAGGATTGACCAGTACAGATGCTAAACCAAATAGGTCGCCTACATAAAGCTCAATGATTGTCACAGCATTACGTATCAAATCAATCTCCGATACCAGTTCGTTTTTTAAATGTGGAGGGCAGACAGCGTCTGGTTCGATTTCTTTAAACGGATTTAAGGTTTCCATAGACAGTTAACGAAAAGGCCAGCGAATTAATAAAGCAGCTTTGATAGCTAATAAAAGCCAAAAAACAGCACTTTCAAGATAGTTCTTACGGAGTTTATCGCGCGAACGTTTCAACCGCATCTTTACAGCGCTCTCAGTTAATCCATTGATAGAAGCAATGTCTCGAATACTAATGTCATCCTGATATTTCATGAGCAACATGGTTTGCTCTTCAGGAGCTAGCTGCTTTAAGGCCCGCTCAAGCTGTTTGGATTCCATTTCTGCTATTTCTGCTAGCCCATCGTCTGACTCTACATCCAGTCGCTCCCAGTTATCATCCATGTACACTTCCCGACGCAGATTATGGGAACGCAGTTGATCTGTACAGTAATTATAAGTAATCGAATAGAGCCAAGTAGAGAACTTAGCTTGTTCACGGAAACTACTCAGTTTAACCACGAGCTTCAGGAAAATGTCGTGCGTTAGATCTTCAGCTCGGATAGGGTCTTTTGTAAAGGAAAGGCACTTACGATATACTTTGTCGCAGTAACGTTCATATAACTTTTCAAAATAGGTATTACGTTGAGTCTCGACATACAGTCGAACCAACTCCTCGTCGGACAATTTTTCCATTTTTACGGTGGGTGGCTCTTAAGACCTGATAGTCGTGTAAAAGTAACATAACCAGGTTACTCAGTAATAGTATCTAATGAACAAATGTTTTTATGTGTAAGCCATAAGATACATTTTTTGCCGCTACTGTTTCAAGCGCAAATTACCCAAGTATTGATGAATATATGCTCACATATGCAAGATATTCGAGTATATGATGTGTATTTGATGTAGGAATTATGAAGCTTACCGAATATGACTGGTTTCTACTCTTCTATGTGCTGGTGTTAATAAACAAAAATACCCGACCTCAAGGCCGGGTATTTTGACAGAACGATAGGTATAAAGGCTTAGCCGATAGCTACACGCTTGAAAGCTGATACAGTTAGGCCTTTGCTGGTTTTTTCTAATAATTGGGCGATTGTCAAAGAGCTGTCTTTTACAAACTCCTGGTTAAGCAATGTATTTTCTTTGTAAAACTTGTTAAGTTTACCCAAGGCGATCTTTTCAAGCATAGCCTCTGGTTTACCTTCCTGGCGGGCTTGTTCCTTTCCGATCTCGATTTCCCGTTGTACAATTGTGGCGTCTACTCCATCTTTATCAAGGGCGACGGGTTTCATTGCTGCGATCTGCATAGCAACGTCTTTGCCCACTTCTGTCACATCGGTGCCATTTGTATTTGTTAACCCAACCAATACTCCTAATTTTCCATTCGAGTGAATATAGGACACAACTTTATCCGCCGACACAGTTTCGAAGGAAGCAACATCAATTTTTTCACCGATTTTGCCCATCAAGTCCGTGATGTGATCTTGCAGTGAACGGCCATCAGCTTGTGGAGTAGCTAGTAAAGTAGCTTTATCCGTAGCGTCTGTTGCAACTGCCGTGCTTATTACAGCCATAGCGAGATTTTGGAAATCAGCTACTTTCGATACAGGTTCTGTTTCGCAGGCCAGAGCGACAACCTTCCCTGACTTTCCGTCTGGACTTACGTGCGCTAACACGACGCCCTCAGCAGTTGTATTATCAGCCCGTTTATCTGCTATTTTCTGCCCTTGCTTGCGCAGAATTTCTTTTGCTTTTTCAAAATCGCCATCAGCTTCGGTAAGGGCCTTTTTGCAGTCCATCATACCAGCTCCGGTCTCTTGCCGAAGTTTATTTACGTCAGCAGCTGTAATTGCCATAATAAACGATTGTTATTGATTTGAATTGCCAAAAAATATTTGGTAATCTAATAGTTGCTTTTTGAAATGGAATAGCCCATAGCGGCTGGCTACGGGCTATCTATATAAGTTATAAGGTTATAAAATTGTCACCTATAGCGAACTATACAACTTTACAACATTCTTACTCTATAACTTCCATATTATTCCTGATCGCCTGAAGCAACAGCAGTTGGAGCTGCTTCCGCTTCAGGTTGGGTTTCGCCTTGAGCACGAGCCTGGGCCAGATCTTCGTTACGTTTAGCGTCTTCTTCTTCCTGAATACGCTGATCGTCTTTGTCCTGTTTCCGCTCCATCAAGCCCTCCTCAATAGCCTTACCAATGGCAAGCGTAATGAGAGAGATTGATTTGTAAGCATCATCATTAGCAGGTATTGCGAATTCTACGGAATCAGGATTGGAATTTGTATCGCAGAT
>NZ_JBMDWV010000060.1:0-23660 GCF_048594605.1 Spirosoma sp. | reverse complement strand
GTTTTATTGGGAAATCAACGAACGCGAAGGCCCCATTCAGGCGGTTCGGATGGGAAACTGGAAGGGGATTAAATTCTACGAAAAACCATTTGAGCTGTATAATCTACAGGACGATGTGGGCGAGAAGACTAACGTAGCAGATAAGCATCCCGATATAGTATCTAAGATACAGGCCTTTATGCTCGAAACCCGTACCGACCACCCCGAATTTCCGCTAACGAAACGCAAGGCGCTGAATTGAGTAAAGAGGTAAATGTCCCCGAAAGACCTGACAAGCTTTTGGGGACATTTGCCAATAGTCCATTTTAGTAATACCCCTATGATAAAACCCACAATCATTGCCCTTGCGGCCAGTTTTTTTATTGCTTCGGTATCAATTCAACCTCCTGTCGTACCCAGCCAATCGGAGCAAAGGCCTAATATTCTCTGGATTTTATCCGAAGATATTTCGACGGATTTGGCCTGCTACGGGATGCCTGTGGTGCAAACGCCTGTTTTAGATAAACTAGCGGGCGATGGCATTCGCTATATCAATGCGTTTACAACGGCACCCGTTTGTTCGCCCAGTCGGTCGGCCATGATAACGGGGATGTATCAGACTTCTATTGGCGCGCATCACCACCGAAGTCACCGTGGCGATGGCTACAAATTACCGGCAAATGTTAAACCAATTACCGATTATTTACGGGAGGCTGGCTATTTTACGGCGAATGTTAAAACAGCCGCACCGGGCGTAAAAACACCAGCTAAAACCGACTTTAACTTTAACCCAGACCATCCGGTTTTCGACGGAACCGACTGGAGTGAGCGAAAGCCGGGCCAACCGTTTTTTGCCCAACTGACCATCGACGAAACGCATCGCGGCAAAGCGTGGAGTACGTCCGTAAAAGCGCACGAGCCCCACATTGACCCTGCCCGTGTGATAATGCCACCCTTTTACCCCGATCATCCGGTCGCCCGCGCCGACTGGGCTACGTATCTAGAATCCATTCAGTTGATGGACAGCTACGTAGGTAAGATTCTACAGCGCTTGCAGGACGAAGGAATTGCCGAGAATACGCTCATTATTTTTATGGGTGATAACGGCCGATGCCATATTCGCGATAAGCAGTTTTTGTACGATGGTGGTATTCACGTGCCCTTGCTGATACGTTGGCCGGGCCACTTGAAACCTGGTCAGGTAAACACTGATCTGGTGAGTGCCATCGACGTATCGGCTACTATTTTGAACGTAGCGGGTGTTACGTTGCCTTCGTACATGGAAGGGCAACCGTTATTGGGTGCAAACGTAAAGAAGCGTGATTACATCATTGCCGCCCGCGATCGCATGGACGAGACAGTCGATAAGATGCGTTGTGTGCGCGACAAGCAGTACAAATACATCAAAAACTACATGCCGGATCGACCTTATATGCAGTCGAATAAGTATAAGGAAACCGAATATCCGATGTGGAACTTGGTGAAAGAGCTGAATCGCGAAGGGAAACTGACACCCGATCAGGCCAAATTTGCAGCTGCTACAAAACCCGAAGAGGAATTATATGACGTTACAAAAGACCCCTGCGAACTTAAAAATCTCGCTACGTTGCCGTCACACGCAAAAACGCTGACCCGAATGCGCGGCATTCTGGAAAACTGGGTCCGTAAAACAAACGATCAGGGGCAATTTCCAGAGGAAACAAAATGAAAAACCGCCATCGGGCGCGCAGATTATGTTGCACTGCGCATCCATCAACTGGCTCGGTATGTCACAGCAGTGTTGCGGAATGAAATAAACGATCTTGCGATTATACGTATACTGAAATATTTTAGCCGGCGGATTCCATTTACCCTGACTTTTAATATCATCGATTATGGTTTTCAGGCATTCAGGCGTCTCGACGGAAATTTCATCCTTTTTGCATCCGAAAACAATCAAACCAACAAAGACGAAATATTGGATGTACGTTTTCATAGGAAAATAGAAGAGCGTAAACAAGAGACTCTTCTTTTCTAAGACCCTTCTGGGCTTATTTAGATTTGGAGACGCAGATTAATTATCGATTCGGGATAAGTTATATTCTTCCGGACCTTTCGCCGAACTGATATTCGCTGTCAGAATAAATTCCCGTGCCGACTTTTCGGTGACGATGCCATGATCTCCCTGGCTTATCTGAGCCACAAAATAGTATTGTTTTCCAGGCTCAAAATGAAGAAAATACGGCTTGTTGTTGATCACGAAGCCTAAGCTGTCTCTAACCTGAATAATTGCCCACGTACGCCACTTTATACGTAGTGGGGCTGATTCATTAAGCGTCGTCCTGGTTTCAATCGGCGTGCCGGCAATGCCGTTATAAATGTGAATTTTGGCGGGAGGAAGCGACTGCGCTTTGGTCGACAGACTCAGACAATACGTAATGGCTAAAACACCGAATAGTTTTCTCATAGACGTTGATTTTTGTACAACTAAATATACAAAAATCAACATTGTTCCTTGGATTATTTTCCCATTAAACCTCCATACTCACCAACGCATTTCCCCGCAGCACAGGCACTACGTCGTATAGATCATGCTGCAAACAGTACGTAATGTCTTTCTGGATACCCAACCGCTGAAGGCGCCGGATGTGCGAGGCATTGGCCATGTAGGCAACCAGGTTATCTTTACCCTGGGCATAAAGTCTCCAGGACATAATAGCGCTGTCTTCGGCCATTGCATAACTGTCTTTCAGCCGATCTACCAAAGCGCCTGCGAACAGCGTATCCTCCAGATTTACACGGCCTTTCCAGCCAGCACAAAGTACCATTACATCGTACCCTTCCGTTTTTAGGTAGCGAACAATCGCATCCAGATTTAAAAAGGACCCTACCAGCACTTTTACCGCCGATCTGGATTTTGTAATGGCAAACGTACCGTTGGTGGTTGTCATGGCTACGTTTTCGCCCCGAATGCGCTCATCCATATAGGTAAACGGCGAATTATCCAGTTCAAAACCTTCAACTTTCTTCGCATTACGTTCGGCAGCAGCCAGATAACCACGTTCCTGCAATTGTCGGCACTCATCAATTGTGGCAACGGGAATAATACTTTTGACACCATACGCAAAGGCTGTTACCATGCACGACGTAGCACGGAACACATCGGCCACAACAACAATGGTATTCTCAACGGTGTGCAGGTGTAATAAATCGGGGGTAAGACAAACGTCTATTTGTTTCATTTTAGCTAGATGTGGTGTCGGTTTCTCAAAACCGACACCTTATTAATAATGTATCAGTTTTGAGAAACCGACACCACAAACATGCCTTATTTTTTAACGAAAGGAAGCTTAACAACCTGAGCCTTCAGAAGCCGGTCGCGGACTTTGACAAAGATTTCGGAGCCAGGTTTGCTATAGGCTGTTTTTACGTAACCCAACCCAACGCCCTTGCCCAGTGTTGGCGATTGTGTGCCCGACGTTACTTCACCAATCGGGTTGCCATCGGCGTCAGTGAGTTCATAATGTCCGCGTGGAACACCCCGGTCCAGTAGCTCGAAACCGACTAATTTACGCGGAACACCCTGTTCTTTTTGTGCTTTTAGCACGTCAGCATCAACAAAGTCGTGGGTAAATTTAGTCACCCAGCCGAGTCCTGCTTCAATTGGCGAGGTTTCGTCGGTAATATCGTTGCCGTAAAGGTTGTACCCCATTTCCAGACGTAACGTATCACGCGCGCCCAGCCCAATCGGTTTAAGGCCGTAAGCCTCACCTGCTTCCGTAATGGCTTCCCAAACGCTTTCGGCCTGATCGTTCGATACGTAGATTTCGAAGCCACCGGCTCCTGTATAGCCCGTTGCCGACACAATTACGTTGGCGCATCCGGCAAAGTCGGTTTTTTCAAAAGTGTAGTACTCCATAGCATCCAGATCGGCCTTCGTGAGCGGCTGTAAGGCTTTAGCAGCCAGCGGCCCCTGAACGGCAAACAGACACGTACCGTCGGAGATGTTGGTCATTGTTACGTCATAATCCGGCGCGTACTGGCTGATCCAGTTCCAGTCTTTTTCGATATTCGACGCATTCACCACAAGCATATACTCGACATCGCTGATTCGATAAACCAGCAGATCATCGACAATGCCGCCTTTTCCGTTGGGCAGGTAACTGTACTGCACTTTGCCATCGTAAAGAAGACTGGCGTCGTTGGCCGATACACGCTGAATCAGCCCCAGCGCCCCATCTCCTTTAAGAATGAACTCGCCCATGTGCGAGACATCAAAAATACCAACGCCATTGCGAACGGTATGGTGTTCGTCGAGATCGGACGTGTAACGGACGGGCATTTCAAAACCCGCAAACGGCACAATTTTCGCGCCTAACTGCTGATGAATGTGATGGAGAGGAACTTGCTTAAGCGACATGTACGCAGAGGTTATCCGGCAAAGTTACGAACGTAACGACGGCTTTCAATCGACTACGCCCGAACAGCATCAATTCAGAGTAAAATTGATCGGCAGGTTGTATTTTACCCGCACTTTTTCGCCCCGTTGAATACCGGGTTTCCAACGGCCGCTCATGGCTTTCACGACCCGTACAGCTTCTTCATCTACCGATTTATTTATACTCTTGATTACTTCATAATCGCAAAGGGTGCCATCAGTGCAAACGACAAAACTGACAAATACCCGACCCTGTACGCCCGCTCGCTGGGCCTCTACCGGATAGCGAAGATTCTGCGCCAGAAACTGTCCCAATCCATTCATGCCCCCTGCAAACTCAGGCTGAGTGCGTAAATTATTGTACCGGATCGTGTCGCCACCCGCTTTCACCGCCTTGCCACCTGTACAGATACCCTTGTCGTATGTTTCCTCATAGAAGTAGGAACCATCCGCGTAGCGGCCCGTCCAGACGCCCTGCTGAAAGCCATCGACGTAGCGACCCTGCTCGACGAATTGCGTTTTTTTCGCCGTATCAGCTTTCGACTCAGTCGTTGTTTCATAAACCGCCAGCCCATTGCCATCTTTGACAAGTTGATTACCCCGGCGATCCCAGACGCCCGCTACCTGCTCCGGTTGGTTGGGTGTATCCGGATTAAATTTAGGAACGGTACGTACTTGTCGAATCTGCCCATGAGGATACCAGCTCATGTAAGCCGTCCCCGCATCTGAGGCTTCCTTTTTTTCAGCAATGGCGCCATTTTCATTATACGTTAACTCGGCACCTACAGGTTTTCCATCGCGGTACGTGGTCTGCCCAATAATTGTACCCGCTTCGTTCAGCTTAAAAAAAGGACCTTCCCAATCCTGTTTATAGTTCTGATTGGCAACGATGTAGGTTTTTGATACGTTATTCTTCTGCTTAATTAGTCTTAGCCGGAATGATTCTTTCCAGCCCTTTCCCTTCGTTTCATAAACCACTACATCGCCCGCAGGAATACCATTTTCGTCTATTGGCGCCACTTGTTTATACTTCGCCTGCGTGCTGTCAGGGGTTACTTTACTATCCGCTCCGAAGTACGTAATTCGCGAACCGTTCACGTACGTAAAAGGCGGATTAGCCGGAAACGGAATAGACATTGTGACTCGCTGCCGAACAACCTGGCCGCCTTTTCTGGCTGGCTTCCAGGCATTGAACAGACTGAAAACCCGTAAGGCTTCCGCATCACAATCGGGGCGAAACTTTTGCAACACTTTTACGGTGGAAATGCGCCCGTCTGGCTCTACAATACCTTCCAGCGCTACCCGCCCGCCATTGCCCGCAGCCTGCGCCGAAATCGGCTTACGTAGCGTCGCTTGAATAAACGTATTGAAAAATACCACTCCCCCATTTGGTTCAGCGGCACTATCTACTTCAAACGGTTGATACGTCGTTTCCTGCGCAAATACCGACGCGCTTAAAAGAACAAAAAGATACAAAAAGTGATTTTTCATAGACGTTTTATCATTTTTCCAAATATCGCACCAAATTTTCAATTGAACCAATACGTAGCTGCCGTGCTTGTTCCCGGCGCATCATCAGGCAGTAACTATTGTTGAAGCCTAGCGGCTTCAGCCAGTTAAGGCCGTACTTACGCGCAAATTGCTGCTGAACAAACCTGTATACCGAATCGGGGTGGGTAGGTAACTTTCTGAGCACGTCGCCAGAGGGCTGTAAAATCACCAGTAAACCGGTTCCGGTGTATTCAGGGTAAAAATCGATAGAGCCGTTGCGTAGTGCGTCGAAGCAAATCTGCGTACCCCCCAAACCCGTTTTCGTTACGACGCGTAACGACGTTTTCCCTTCAATAAGCTGACGGTAAATTTCGGCCAGAATATACTGTTCCGTGAACACTTTTGAGCCCATCACAATGGTCTGCGACCGGTCACCTGCTTTAGGTGTTTCGTAAAGACCCATTTGTTTCAAAAAATCTGTAGCAATACGTTCGGGTGATTGGTGCAGATAATCCGCCCGATAATTCAGTTCTGTCATGACCGAATCGGTGAGTTTACCGGCTAACGAATCAAACGTAGCGCCAAGCTCAGGATAGCGTTTGAGGGTTGACTGACGTATCACCGGAGCCGCATCGTATGGCGGAAATGCATGGCGGTTATCAGTCAGTACCAGCAAATCGAATGCCTTGATACGTCCGTCCGTCGAATAGCCGCTGATAATATCAACCTGCTTCCGGTAAATGGCCTCGTACATCAGGTTCTGATCAATCAGGCGCGGAAGTAGCGAAAGCCCGTACGTTTTCTGCAAACCCGGATACCCGTCGGAGCGACCGTAAAATTCGTGGGCGAAACCAGCAATTAGCTTATCCTGGCGGCCCGGCACTAGATAGAACGCCGATAAAAAAGGTACGAGGACCACAAAAACCAGCGCCCCGATACGTAGTTTTTTACCGGATAATCGCTGTAATTGAGCTAAACCAAAATCGAAACCTACTGCTAAAAGAGCCGCCGGAATTGCACCCGCCAGCATCATATTGACATTACTGAGCGCAATACCGCTAAAAATAAATTCACCTAATCCACCGGCTGCTACGTAAGCAGCCAGCGTAGCAACGCCTACATTAATGACCGTAGCGGTACGAACACCCGCAAAAATAACCGGCAGGGCCAGCGGCAATTCCACTTTGGCGAGTATCTGCGAGTCAGTCATACCGACGCCCCGTGCTGCCTCTTTGACCGAAGCACTCACTTCTGTAATGCCTACGTACGTATTGCGGATGATGGGCAGCAGTGCATACAGAAAAAGCGCTACCAGAGCCGGTCCAACACCGATGCCTAGCAGGGGAATCAGAAAACCTAATAGGGCTACACTCGGCACCGTTTGTAATATCCCGGCTACGCCCAGAACGCTACTGGCCAATTTTGTCTGACGCGTAATCAGAATACCGAGTGGTACGCCGATGAGCAACGCCAGCAGGAGCGACACGAAGGTTAGCCCAACATGGGTTAATGTCTGCTCCAGTAATTTATCAGCATGGTCGCGGATGAAGGTAAAAAAATCGATCATTACGCTTATGGAACGCAGGTCTGCACTAAAAAACGCTTGTTACTGTTTTCGTTTGGGTTGCTCATCCAGGAAGTCACGAACGAAATCGCTGGCTGGCTGATTCAGTAGTTCATGGGGCGGACCAATCTGCACAATGCGGCCTTTGTCCATGAGCGCAATCCGGTCAGCTAGTTCCAGGGCTTCGTTTACGTCGTGCGTAACCAAAACAACGGTCGTTTCTTTCAGCTCATTCAACTCAAACAATTCGCGCCTTACGTGACGGCGTGTGAACGGATCGAGGGCCCCAAAAGGCTCATCCATCAGCACTACCGGCGGTTTAGCCGCCAACGCCCGCGCCAGTCCAACACGCTGACGTTGTCCGCCACTTAGTTCGGAGGGGTAGCGTGCCAGCATCGCTTCAGGCAATCGGAGCCTGGCAATTAGCTCATGAGTACGTTCCTGAATAACGCTTTCTTCCCAGTTCAGCAGCCTGGGAACGGTGGCAATGGCTTCGGCAATGGTGTAGTGCGGAAATAACCCACCATCCTGAATGACATAGCCAATCCGTCGACGTAGCGCTGGAGCATCCTGCTGACGCACATCGACTCCATTAACGCTGATGAAGCCACTACTCGGTTCAATCAGGCGATTGATCATCTTGAGCGTAGTGGTTTTGCCGCATCCGCTCGTTCCCAGCAGAACCAATGTTTCGCCCTGGCTAACCTCCAGCGTTACGTTGTCTACAGCGGTATGGGTGGCGAACTTTTTAGTGAGTTGATGAACCTTAATCATTTTATTTCTTAACCCTGGACTAGATCGCTGTTAAGGGCAAGCTTATGACAAACTCCGAACCTTCACCTTCTTTACTCATCAACTCCAGCATTCCGCCGTGACCTTTCGTTATGATCTCATAGCTCAGCGACAAGCCCAATCCGGTTCCTTCTCCCGTAGGTTTTGTGGTAAAGAAAGGCTGAAAAATTTTCTGCTGAATATCTCCCGGTATACCAGTGCCATTGTCTTTTACCCGTATCTCTACCACTGACGGCCTGTTCATCTGTAACCCTGTGCTCACCCATACCTGCGGATGATAGGCTCTACCAGTAAGCGAATCGGAAGCCAGTTTACGCTGATTGACCGCATAAAACGCGTTATGAAACAGATTTAGCAATACCCTGCCTACATCCTGCGGCACAATGGTAACCAGTGGCAATTTCGCGTCGAAAGTAGTGGTCAGGATGGCGTTGAACGTATTATCTTTCGCTCGCTGGCCATGATAAGCCAAGCGTAAATATTCGTCGGTGAGCGCATTGAGATCTGTCGGTAGGCGCTCACCTGTACTGGTTCGGGAGTGTTCAAGCATTCCATGAACAATGTTGCTGGCCCGATGCCCATGATGAGAAATCTTTCGTAAATTATGTTCCAAGTTTTTAAGTATTCCCTCCTCAAGATCCAGATCTCGTTGATCTCCCTGCTGCCGTTCATCGGTGAGTTCACTAAATAATTCAATACTGATATCGGAGAAATTGTTGACGAAATTCAGCGGATTCTGAATTTCGTGAGCAATTCCAGCGGTCAGTTCCCCTAAACTGGCCATTTTTTCTTTTTGTATGAGCTGCTCCTGTGTGGTCAGCAATTCATCATTTTTCTGAATAAGCGCGTTGATAGCCCGGCTTTTTTCCTGGTCGAAAACAAGCGTTATAAGGTAAACAACAACAATTAAGCCGAGCGCTGATCCGAGTATGAACACCCCTTTTTTACCAGGGTCATACCGAATAGGCAGAGGGCCAACCGCTTGCTCGTAGATAAAAAAGAACACAGGAATACACAAAGCTACCACCAGCCACAACGTAGCGTTCCGCTTGCCCGTCAACAGCATGGCTACAGTAGGCAGCAGGAACGTAGCGGATGTAGACGGGCACTCTAAACCTCCTCCCCACCAGGATTGTAAAAAGAACGTAACAGCATGGCAGCCCATACTCAGGTTTGTACAAAAGAGAATCGACAGACCATTTCTAAAGAAAAATACGATCAATAGATTAAACAGACCGGCACTGAACAGCAAATAGCTGGCTTCCGTAAAACCGATAGAAATGCTGTTAACCACTGAGAAACACTCAGCCATTGCCGAGTAAAGCAGGGTAAATACCAGCAAACGGGCCGCTCGCTGGTCGTCTATGTGCTCCTGGAACTTTGAGGGAATAAAGTAATCAGCGATTCTAGATAGCATAGTTGCGCATGTTATATGAGTTTGCCATGTCGTCGCCAAAGAACATAGATATACGTACTATCCATTACTAAGCAGGAGAGACCCAAAAACTGAACCCATTGATTGTCAGGAAAGAAATAAAAAAGCGATACCGTAATGAGCCCTGTACCAAGCGTCCGGCTCCACGCCAGCAGCACCGAAAAATTCGCAGTATCTCTCGTTTGAAGCAGTTGAAAAAGACACTGCAACGACAAAATAATATTGATAATATAGCCCGAATTGGCTCCATTCAACGTATCATAACCCTCGTTGCGATACAGGTAGCAAAACATGATCCAGAAGCCAAAATTGACCAGACAGAATAGCCTGAAATATTTTTTCATCTCAGGATGAATAGGCTGCTTGGTACCGTAACGGAGCGTCGAGTAGAAAATGTAGCAATCCAGAAAGAAGGCGGCCTGGTAGCTTAACGCGTACAGCAATCCCGTATCAGGGTGATAAATGAAACTCCAGACAAACTCCCACCCGATGTTGGCTCCCGCTACGTAAGCAGGCATTTCAACAAACTTTTTCTTTCGGATTTCCAGCACCAGCACTACGTAGGCAACAACCCAGAACAAACAGCCGACCCCGTTAAAAATCAGACCTGGAACGGTATAATCCGTCGTATCAATAAGCGGCTGATTCATGACTATGAACGTTCAGGCTGAGCGAACCCCCAACTTTTGGTAAGCGATTCGGGTAGGTAAAAATCGAGCCGCCCGTTGGGGTCCATGTACTTAATCTGGGCCTCAAGCAACAGTCGGCTAACACCCTGAATAAGCATGGCCAGTAGCAGCGTATGGTCCAGCACCTCACCGACTTCGGCCACAAGACGAACCCGGCCGGCCAGTTTATCAATATCGGGTTGGCTGGCGGGTGGAACACCGAGTAAATCAGCCAGTTCGTTACCCATCGTGAAGCGCATCATCTCAACATTTGTCTGCGGATCGATAAACGAAGGCGAAAGCGTCTGAATAAATCCTAAAAGAGCCGCCATCAGTACATTACCCTGCTCACTGGGAGCGGCCTGATGCTTCAATATGGCATGTCCAAGTGCTAGTCCATCGGCTGCATTATTCGGAAGTAAATCTTCATCCACGCCCATCAGATAGCCAATTATCCGCCAACAGTGCATGTAGGCTTCTTTTTCTGCATCGTTCAGTTGTACATTGATCAGTTCAAGACCTTCCAGAATCAGCGCCGAAAAAGCCATCAACGTGCCGGCCATATCTTCCTGATTGATCGGCTCATCGTACTGGGTAGCGTCCCAGTTGTGTTGCCGCAGGTAATAGCGAATAACCGCATGAATCAGCCGGACTTTCTGAGCGGCCCGTATACCACGGCCTCTGGGCGATAACCCACCCGGCAACATGGTATACATAACAAACTCGGCAGTTTCGGCAATGCGTCGCGAGAAAGCATTGTATGAACCATTATGTTCATTCAGCCGTCCTGTCATATAGAGGACCATTGCGCCTTTCGCGCAGGCGTAACACTCGGGCAGCGACTTGAACGAAAGCAACACACCAATCAACACTCCGTGACGAATGTACATCTGCTGGCCCAGGGCCATTAGATCTTTATCGGCCCAAGGGGGCAAATCGGCCGTCTTTTCAAAATAATCCCGTACTTCAGGAGGCAAATCAGGGGGCAACGTACCGTCGTCCTGGACAATAATGCTGAACAAACGATTGATTTCACCTTGTTGATGCCGCTCCATAATCTGGTCTACCACATTGTCGGCTAACGGATCGGTACGCTGGCGTTTGCTCTCCAGAAACTCCGTTGTCCATTGATGACCGGGTTGCTGCTCAATCGGAATGGCGTGCTCCTTTGCCTTGCGTCGAATGCTGTAGTACCAAATGGCGTAAACGACAAAGACGATAAGGAGAAGAATCAGTAAAATTTTTATCATGGAGGAAGGTTATTGACATGTATGTCAGTAATATATATCGCTAAAGCCACAAAATGGGCCATTTATCATCAACAGAATAATTTTATTTTTCTGATGCATACTATAGACGCTGCCCACGGTTAAAAAAAATCGGGTGCCAACGTAGCGAAACCGGCGTCTTGCTACGTTGGCACCCGTACGCTTCAGCTGCCTTCATTTTAGCACCTGCACCTCAATAACGGAGTTGTCGTAAACACGATGGGTTGCTTTTTGGAAATCTTTTTCGTCGGCTTTGAAGATGTTATCCACATATTTCTGTGGATTTCTGTCGATAAGTGGAAACCACGTGCTTTGCACCTGAATCATCATCCGGTGCCCTTTTTTGAACGTGTGCAGTACGTCCTGCAAGCGGAACGTAACGTCGGTCACTTCGCCGGATTTGAATGGCTCGGGTTTTTCGAACGAGTTGCGGAACCGCCCGCGCATAGCCTCCGAACGTACCATTTGCTGATAATTGCCGAGCGTAATGTTTTTGTTTGGCATATACGCGTGATTCGGCTCATCGGGTGGATATACGTCAATTAGCTTTACAACCCAGTCGGCATCTGTACCGGTCGTGCTTACTTTTAATTTGGCCATGATTTCGCCCCCCAGCGTTACGTCTTCGGCCAGTACATCGGTCTGAAAGGTCAGTACGTCGGGGCGCTTGCTGGCAAACCGCTGATCTTCCGACATATAATTGAACGGTGTGAATCCCTGCAACGTAGTATTATCTTCGGTATACGGAACGGGCTTCATCGGATCGCTGATAAATTCGGAAAATGAATTGCCGCCCGCTTCTGCCGAACCCATTATTTTGTTCGTGGCCAGTTGGCCATCCGTAGTCAGGTAATACTGGATTTTCTGCGCATTCTCGGCGGGCCATTTGTCAAATGTTTTCCATTCATTACGTCCTGTATTGAATAGATAGGCCTCAGGCAGCCCCGTTTTGCCATCGCCCGGCCCTTTCAGAAAATGATCGAAGAATTTGGCTTCAATATTCCGTTGGTAGAACGTAGCAATGCTGTCACCAAAATAAATATTGCTGTGCAGGGTATGTCCCGTTTCGCGCGACCAACGCCCATGCCCGAATGGGCCCATCACGAGCGTATTATACGTGCCGGGATTATTCTTCTCAACAGTTTTGTAGATGTTCAGTGGACCGTACAAGTCTTCGGCATCGAACCACCCACCCACCGTCATCATGGCATGTTTTATGTTTTTGAGGTGCGGAAGAATGCTACGTTTCTGCCAGAATTCATCGTAGTTTGGATGATTAACAGTTTCCTGCCAATAGAAATTATCCTTGTAGTATTTGTCGGCATTTTTCAATGGGCCTAAATCATACTGCCATTGAAATCCGTCGTTCGTGCCGGTCTTAATCATCTGATTTGCGTACCATGGCTTATCTGTCGGGCCGGAGTGCTGAACGCCGAATACTGGAAATGTGAAAATATACGCTTGAATAAACGCACCATTGTGGTGAAAATCATCAAAGAAAAAATCCGACACCGGGGCTTGTGGCGATGACGCTTTTAAAGCAGGATGAGCGGCCACAGCACCCGCAATGGTATAAAAACCGGGATAGCTAATGCCCCACTGCCCTACCCGACCGTTGTTGTTGGGTACATTTTTGAGCAGCCATTCGATGGTGTCATACGTATCCGAACTTTCATCAACAAGCACCGGACCAGTTGATTTGGCCACTTTCTTTTTTCCTTTTGCTGCGGGTGCTGGTTGCTGATCGGTTACGGTCGGCGTCATGTTGGTCCAGGTGCCTTCCGACATCCAGCGTCCGCGTACATCCTGATACACAAAAATGAATTTCTCGCGCATGAGCGTTCCCGACGGACCAAGCTGTGTTGCATACGTATCAGCACCATAGGGTGCTACGCTATAACATGTCCGCTGCATTAAAAACGGGTATTTCTTTGTGGCAGAAGCATCTTTGGGGATGTAAACGGCCGTATGGAGTTTTGTACCATCGCGCATCGGAATTTTGTATTCGAACTTCTGGTAATTGTCTTTGACAAAAGTACCAGATGAGGTGAGTTGCGCCTTCGCCGACGCAACTACGAACAGCAAAGCCAGTAGATGAAGCTTCATAAAAAGATTGATGGATGATAATCAAATATACAGGTTTGCTTAATAGCATCCCGTAACAAAAATGCCCGATTCAATCGGGCATTTTTGTTAAAATCTATTTAGCGTTCTGAGCGTACCATTCCCGGAAACTTTGTTTGGGTGGGTCAGGCAGCTCGCGGGCGATGGCCCAGGGATTGATGGTCCCATTGTGCGAAAGCGAATACGGCGTTGATGCCAGTACGCGCCGGGCTGCTTTACCCAGTCGTGCGTAAAGTTTTGGTCGGGAAAGCACCTTGGCTAATCCTTTCATTCCGATTCGCTTACCAACGGGCGTTGCTTTCTGCTCGTTAATGATCTGCCGCCATTTGTAAAGTTGCACGTGAATGTCAATTTTGACAGGGCAAACATCTGAACACGAACCACATAACGTACTGGCAAACGGCAATGTACTGTGCTTTTTCAGATCAACATTGGGCGAGAGGATTGATCCAATAGGCCCTGGAACCGTATAATCATAACTATGGCCCCCACTCCGTCGATAAACGGGGCAAGTATTCATGCAGGCTCCGCAACGAATGCATTTCAGCGATGCCCGAAAATCAGGTCGTCCAAGCTGCTCTATACGACCGTTATCGACAATCACGATGTGCAATTCCTGACCGGGCCGAGGTTTATGAAAGTGGCTCGTGTAGGCTGTCATAAGCTGACCCGTTGCCGAGCGCGTCAGCAGGCGTGTAAACACGCCGAGATGCTCAAGTTTAGGTATGATTTTCTCAATACCCATGCTGGCAATATGCACCGGTGCCAACGTAACGCCCAGATCAGCATTTCCTTCATTGGTACAGACAACAAACCCGCCCGTTTCGGCAATGGCGAAGTTTACACCCGACAAAGCAGCATCGGCGGCTACAAAATGCTTTCGAAGGTGCTGGCGGGCCGTTTCGGCCAGAAACTGTGGATCGCTGGCTCCAGCGGGCGTATCGAGGTGCTTGTGGAAAATATCGCCAACGTCCTCTTTCTTGAGGTGAATGGCAGGCATTACGATGTGGCTCGGCGGTTCATCAATCAACTGAATGATACGTTCCCCCAGGTCCGTGTCTACCACCTCAACGCCGTTCCTGATCAGATATGGATTCAGATGACACTCTTCGGTAAGCATAGACTTACTTTTGACCAACCGGGAAGAGCCGTGTTTACGAAGAATTTTCAGGACAATCTCGTTATGTTCCTGCGCATTAGCCGCCCAGTGCACCTGTACGCCATTCGCCTGAGCGTTACGTTCAAATTCCTCTAAATACGTATCCAGATTGCTGAGTGCGTGGTTCTTTATCTGCGAAGCCAACTCGCGGAGTTGCTCCCACTCGGGCAGCGAATAGGCCATTCGGTCTCGCTTTTGCCGTACGAACCAGAGCGCCTGGTCGTGCCAGGTGGTACGTTCAAAATCGGCGGTGAAGCGGTCGGCAGCTTGTGCGTGTGTCATAATCTATAGGTCGCGAGCTTTAACACGCACCGGTTTGCCGTTACGTTCTATTACCAGCGTATCATCCTCTCGTTTTGCTTTTTCAACTAACCGCTTGTGTGCCAACCGGAAACCGGCCATCACTTTTTCGGAAATATCTTCCTGTTTACTTACCGTTTTCATATTGATTCGATAAAGAGTTCCACAAAATTGGATCTGATACTACGTCATCCATCAACAAACCTCCACTGGCTATTTTAACCGGCTCCTCACCACTGTTGTTGATGAACAAAAATGAATCGACAATGGGTAAATAAAGGCCGAACAAATTGCTCAATGCACGCTCATAACGACGATAAATAACATCTGTAGGAATATTATGTCCTCCCATAGACACCCGTTTTGCAACTCGCTCAACGGCCATTTCTGCAGAAGATAAATATATAAAAAACAGCGTTACCGAATAGCCCCCTTTTTGCGCCCGGCGGATCATTTGGACATACGAGCGTGTAGAGAGTGTCGTTTCAAAAGCAAAGTCTACTTGCTTACTCATTAAAAAATCAATGCGTTGCAGCATAATTCGCCCAGCCTCAAAAGCTACTGAGTCCGGCTGAAACGGGGATAACCCCCTGGCAATCTCATCGGCGTTGACAAACTCCCATATGTTTAGTATTTCAGGCAGTAGGGTATAAGCGGCAGTCGTTTTCCCAGCACCATTCGGGCCAGCCATAATATACAAGTTTGGCATAGTTACGTAACGCTTCCGGTCAGGATTTCCGATACGTGCATCACGCGAATGGGAAGTTTTTTACGACGGACGATTCCTTCCAGATGCATCAAACACGATACGTCGCCCCCTGTAATAACCTGAGCGCCGTTCTTGACATGATCCTGTACACGATCCTGCCCCATTCGGGCTGACACGGCGGCTTCCGATACGCAGAAGGCCCCGCCAAATCCGCAACATTCGTCGTACCGATCCAACTCAATCAACTCCAGGCCACGTACCTGCTTCAGCAACTTACTGACTTTTCCTTCACGGTTCGGCGACATTTCAGAGTCAGGTGCCAGACGTAAACCACGCTGTCCGTGACAACTCTGATGCAGGCCGACACGATATGGAAATTCAGCTTCTATCTCTGTTACACCCAAGACATCGGTCAGAAACTGAATGAGTTCGTAGGTACGCTCCCGCACGTGCTTAACCGCCGGAGTCTGATCAATAATGTTAAAATGTTTGCGTACGTGATACACACAACTTCCGGAAGGTGCTACGATGTAATCATAATCGGCAAACACCCGCACGTAGTTGTGATAGACTGGAATGGAATCGGTTTCGCAGCCCGCATTAGCCATCGGCTGGCCGCAACAGGTTTGCTGCATGGGAAACGTAGCCTGAACGCCAACTTTCTCCAGCAGTTTCATCGTCGCAATACCGACCTGCGGATAAAACTGATCAACGTAACAGGGAATAAATAAGGCAACGTTCATGATTATAGAGCGAAAAACCGGGTCGCCGGTACGGTGAACGAGTGAATTACTGCTCGTTTACATCTGAAAAATATTCTTCATAAGTACCCATTTCTCTCCGGGCTTTGCCATCGGGAGCGATTGCTGATACGTCCACATCAGATTTTCCCACTCCTGAACTTTTGGGTTAGCGGCATCGGCAGCCGCTTTCGCGTCAAAAGAAAACGTATCATCGGTCTCCATAATCATAAATAAACGATTTCCGACGCGATAAATTTCCATTTCTGTAATACCTGACTCGCGAATACTCGCTTCAATTTCGGGTCGGATTCGTTTGTGGTATTCTTCGTATTCGGCAATCCGGGCTGGGTCGTCTTTTAAATCGAGTGCAAGGCAGTAACGCATAATCCAGTAAACACAGGCAAATTAGGTGATGATTTTATAACAACTTTCCTTCTCCTACCCTATTAAACGTCTAAATCTCCAGAAGTGGACTTAGCCTGCTCATGAACAGAGTCCGCTTCTGAAGATTCAGGGGGTTTTCAATCAAATAACCGGCGCGTGTTCTACGTCGCGGAGCCTGGTCTTGTAACCCTGCATGGCATAGAACACGATAAACGCAAAGCAAAGCAAGGGAACCAATAACGCATAAACCGGACCTTTAGCAAACAGAGCCCCGGCCACCAGGGGCATCAGAGCGCCCCCAACAATGCTCATAATGATCAGCGACGACGCGATTTTCGACTCGGCACCCAGCCCTTTTGTGGCAAGCGCGAAAATGGTTGGGAATTGAATCGACTGAAAAAAGTACGTGAAACTCAGGGCAATAACCGCGGTTATTCCGCCGAAAACCATGGCTAAAATGACCATCAGCACCGCCCCGGCCGCGTAAACGGTAAGCACTACGTTCGGGCGGATGCGCGTCATCAGCGACGTACCGACAAACCGGCCCAGCATAAACAACACGAGGGCAAACGAAGCATGAAAACCAGCAATCTGCGTTAGCGACAAATCGCTGGAGCCACCCGTCAGGGAGTTAATCAGATTCATATACCATTCGGCCAATACCCAGTGGGTTTCGCGGGCAAAATCGAGCTTGAGGTCTACGAAATACCCCCACAAGGTAGCCTGTGCCCCCACGTTCAGAAATTGTGCGATGATGCCCAGTGTCAGGTGGCGATGACGGAAAATACGCCCAATTGATACGTTACCAGCGTTCTGTTCTTCTTCAGACCCCACTTCGGGCATTCGGGTGATGAGAAATAACAGAAAAACAACAGCAATAACCGACCCGATTACCAGATATGGGCTCTGCACCGAAAGAGCCTCCTGCACCCGTATCGCTTCGGCCTGTAGCGGAGCCATCGTTTTCAGCATTTCGGGCGTGTATTCATCTTTTGAGAAAATAAACAGCGCACCGATAACAGGTCCCAGAATGGCACTAATTCCATTGAACGACTGCGAAAAATTGAGCCTCCATTCCGCCTTTTCCGGATCGCCAAGAACCGTTACGTAGAGGTTAGCCGCCGTTTCCAGAAAAGCAATGCCACAAGCCATGGTAAACAGAGCCAGTAAAAAGAAACCATAGACCCGCACTTCGGCAGCCGGATAAAACAGAAAGGCGCCCCCCCCATACAGAAATAATCCCAGCAGAATACCTCGTTTGTAGCCAAACTTCCGCATAACATAACCGGCCGGCAAAGCCATAAAGAAGTAACCGAGGTAGAACGCAAAGTCCACGATACCAGCCTGAAAGCGGTTCAGATCCAGTGCAATCTGAAATTGCTTAATGAGCGATCCGTTCAGGCTATTGGCCAGTCCCCACAAGAAAAACAAACTGGTGACGAGCGCAAAAGCAAGACCATAATTTCCAGTCTCCTGGCCGGGTTTAAGTTTAACAGAATCAGAAGCAGGTCCAAGAGCCATTTTTAATTTATAATTGAGGATTTACGGCAAACAACCGGAACGCAGATTTTTATCTCCTAAAGAATTTTTACCCCTCAAGCCCTGCAACCCCTAAATCCCCTGAAGGGGACTTATTCCGCAAATGAGCCAAGTCCCCTTCAGGGGATTTAGGGGTTACAGGACTTGAGGGGCTAAAGCCGACAAGAAAAGGACAATCCTAAACAGCTTGATCCTGAAATCTATTTCCATCTCATTCACATCGTTCATTCTGTAATGGCCCGGTCAAGATGTGTATAACCGCCGTCGACGTGGATAAGCTGGCCGGTTGTGTGGCTCGATTTATCCGACAAAAGAAAGGCTACCATATTCGCCAGTTCTTCGGTAGTGGTCATACGATTGCCGAGCGGAATTTTTGAAACAATTTGTTTTAGTTTCTCTTCCGGATTGGGTAAGGTTTTGATCCAGTTTTCGTAGAGAGGGGTCCAGCTTTCGGCCACAACCACACAGTTGACCCGAATGTCGTAGGGTAGTAATTCAACGGCCCACTCGCGGGTGAGTGCACTACGTCCGCCGTTGGCAGCCGCATAGGCCGACGTATTTCCCTGGCCGGTTTCCGCCACTTTCGAGCCAATATTGACAATAGCCCCTTTCGATTCTTTCAATGCGGGCAGAGCGTAGTGCGCCATCAGGTAATAATGCACCAGGTTCTTGTGCAGCGAAGCGATAAAGCCTTCGTATGAGCCATTTTCCAGACCAACACCATCGTTCACACCTGCATTGTTAACCAACCCATCAATACGTCCAAACTGCGCCAGTGTTTGTTCTACGGCTTGTTTGCAGGGATCAGGCTGTGATAATTCGGCCACAAACTGATACGCCTGTCCACCCTTCGTCCGAATGGCTTCAACCGTTTTGTTGTTGTCAGCTTCGTTCCGACCAATAATGACCGGAATAGCGCCTTCGGCCGCCAGTACGGTCGAAATTCCTTCACCAATACCTTTAGCCCCACCGGTAACAAGAATGACTTTATTCGTCAGATTAAGATTCATGCGTTGTTTTATTTACTGATGACGTAGCATCACGAAGTACGCCCGAAACACTACGTCGATTAAAATAGGAAAAACGAAACGAGAAAGGCAAACTAACGCCTTTTCTCCTTTCGTCTTCTTTCATTCGCTATCAAATGTACTATAGAATGTTAGCAAGCTGAGCTTCCGCCCGAACGTTACGGTACATAGGTTTCCAATACGGTCATGTCGCCGTCAGGAACGAGCGTTACGTTGTTAATGGATGCGGGAATCAAAACGCATTGCCCCATTTTGAGCGGTACGCTATAACCACCTTCGGTATTGACCGTTAAGGCGCCCGCTACGCAGATCAGCACGACAAACGAATCGATGTGGGTGTAGTCATGCTCGACTTCCTGATTGAAATTCAATACGTTGGTTACGAAATAATCACTTGTTACGGCATTAACGCTTTCGTTCAGCTTTTTCTCGTACTGCGTTTTATACTGATCGTAGTAGTGATAATCGATGGCGTCAACGGCCAGTTCCGTATGGAGTTCGCGCTTTTCGCCAGTGGTCGCGTCGACGCGGTCGAAATCATAAATCCGATACGTAGTGTCGGATGTCTGCTGAATTTCGGCCAGTAATAATCCCTTTCCGATATAATGAACCCGACCGGCGGGAAGAAAAAATACATCGCCTGCCTGAGCAGGTTCAATATTCAGGATATCCTGAATGGTATTGTCGGCAACGGCTTGTACGTATTCCTCTTTTGTTACCTCCCGATTGAAACCGGAATTTAGTTTGGCACCTTCATCGGCCTGGATAATGTACCACATTTCCGTTTTTCCAAAGCCACTCCCACGTTCTTTGGCCAGTTCGTCGTTCGGGTGTACCTGAATGGAAAGGTCGTCGTTGGCATCGATGAATTTGATCAGCAGTGGAAAGCGGTTGCCGTATTTGTCGTAGACATGCTTACCGACCAGCTCATCTTTATACTGCTCAACGAGTTCGTGCAATGATTTCCCCTGTAAGCTTCCCTCTTTTACAATCGATACGTTGCCTTCAACATCAGATACTTCCCAAGTTTCACCACAATTGGGGAGCGGTGCGAAATCTTTATCCAGGATGGTTTTAATCTTCTGGCCGCCCCAGATTTTATCTTTATAAATGGTCTCAAACGTAAGCGGATACAACATCTTTTATGAATAATTAGCTAATAAATAATGGCTGATCAGGACTATTAAATTAACTGCAAGGTAAGCCATTTGTTGACCTGCTCACAATCAGGCCATCAGAACAATCCATTTTCTGGTAAGCTCCTCTGATCCTTATCAATCAAATTATTAACCTAACTCATGGTTAACTAGTTGTCTTTAAGCCTTTTTTAACAAAAAATAGAGACGATCATGGATAATAACTTAACGGGAAGAACAGCGTTGGTAACGGGTGCTGCTTCCGGAATTGGGAAAGCGATCGCCCTGCTTTACGTCCGGCACGGTGCCAACGTAATAGTATCAGACGTTGATGAAGCGCAGGGGCAGCAGGTGGTGGAAGAAATCAGGGCAGCGGGAGCCAACGCCCAATTTGTTAAAGCCGATGTCGGTGATCCTGCTCAATGCCAGCAGCTGGTTCGCGAGACCGTATCCGCGTTTGGTCAGTTAGATATAGCCTGCAACAATGCTGGTATCGGTGGCGAACTAAACACAACGGCAGATTATTCGCTGGAAGGCTGGCAAAAGATTATTAACATCAACCTGAACAGTGTATTCTATTGCCTGAAGTATGAACTGGAGGCTATGATGAAGCAAAATACAGGCGGATCGATTATTAACATGGCGTCGATTTTGGGGCAGGCTGGTACGGCCAATTCACCGGGATACGTCGCAGCCAAACACGGTGTTGTGGGTCTGACGAAAACGGCCGCTATAGAATATGCGACTAAAGGCATACGTATCAACTCCGTTGGTCCAGCTTATATTGATACGCCATTACTAAGCGCATTGCCCGACGAAGCGAGAAAGATGCTCATCGATTTACACCCTATCGGGCGGCTGGGCAGGCCCGAAGAAGTGGCCGAACTGGTTGTCTGGCTCTCCTCCGAAAAAGCTTCGTTCGTAACGGGGGCGTATTATCCTGTCGATGGTGGTTACCTGGCACGCTAAGCACTACGTTCTTGTTTATACCCCCAGCGGCCGGGAAAACACAATGTAGCATAATTTAAAGCGTTGTGTTCTCCCGGCCGCTGGGGTTCAATCAGTATTATTTAACGACTACGCAATCGTCTGGCAAACGCTGCTCCTCCAGATAGGTCCGGTTGTTAAGCGTTGTTGCGCGATCTGCTGTACATAAAAAAGCTCGGGCGCGGCCTTAGGAATTTTCAGGTTCCCAAAGAGGCTACGCTTCGTCATGTATAGCCATAAGCCTACTTTTTAGCTATGGGCTTTACAGCAACTTCTTTAAAATAAACAACATCATGATCGCCGTGATTCTGTAAACCAATATAGCCCGAATCAGGCCGCAGACCCCGGTACGGTTCAAAATCGAATTTACGCGCTGGAACGGGACTGCCTTCCCGGTAATCTGTCACTTTTACGCCATTCACATAAACAATGGTACGTGGTCCATCCAGGGTAATTTCCAGCGTATTCCACTGAGGGCCCGGTTTTCCAGGTTTTGCCAGCGGTTTGGTCAGCGAGTACAACGTACCGGTATAATGGTATTCATCTTCATCAGACGTTTCCGGGTGATTGTCGATCTGCACTTCGTACCCATAATGAACGGGCATCCACTCTTCGCGCGGCTCAATCGGAATCCGGATAAACACACCCGCGTTGCTATTCTCTTTGTGCATCCTGTAAACCACGCGAATTGTGCAGTTGCCAAATTTTTCCTTTGTCCAATAGAGCAGCCCAAGGCCGCCCTGACCGCGGATCAGTCCCTTATCAACGACCATTTTGCCCTTTCCTACGTGCTTCCAGCCGTTAAGATCCTTTCCGTTGAAAAGTTGCCGCCAACCCTGCTCAGCCTTAGGGCTGTTCTGCTGAGCGATAAGTGGGGCCCTACCATAGCCAGTCAACAGGAGAATCCATATTCCAGTCAACCACACGATTCTTCGGTTCTGATTCATCTGATAATTTTAAGATAGGGTTAAGTGACGTAACAGCTTCACTTTTTTGAATAGCCCGCTTCCCGTTGTAACGCTTCAACGGCTGCAGCCAGATAAACCATCGGTGCGTTCCAGTTTATAGCGATTTCGTTCGATGCATATGAACAGGACTGATCCAGATACACTTCGTCGGCAACGGTGGTCGTATAACCGGGACACTTATCCTGACGAGCCGCGTTGGCATTTGTACCACCCGACAACAAACCTGGAACGGGCTCTGTAATTCCATCCGCAACTGACGGGCGATGGTGCGGATTCATCGTCGATTTATGGCCAAAACCGGTTAAAAACGAATAACCAACCGCGTTACGCCCCAACAAATAGTCAAGGTTGGTGAGCGCGTAGTTCAGGTATTTCTTATCACTGGTTATCCGATACGCCTGAATGAGCGCAATTCCCTGATTTGCGGCTTCGGCACTGCTGCCCCAAATAAAATCCTTGGCCGATTTGCCCATAACCGTCCCAAACGCCTGCTGATCAGCGCCTTCAAGCAACGTAGCAGCCAGATCAACGACGTGTTTTTTAGACTGGGTCAATACGTCCTGCTTCCGTAACGACTTGTCTTTGGCAAAACGAGCCAGCGTATAATAACCCAATGTCCGAACCTGGGGCCATGAAGGCAGTGGTGTTTTATCGTCCGGAAACATACTAACGGCATTGGCATAGATATCGTCCTTCGTCGTTACATATAACTCGGCGGCTGCCCAAATCCATTCGTCGCTGGCGTTTCTATCTTCATAGCCGCCCGTCGTTACGTCTGGGTCAAATCGCTGGTTCATTTCGTTCTGGCGATAATGCGCATCCGGGTTTTTCTGCGCCCATTTCCAGGCGTTTACAGCCGCCGAACGACACGAATCGGCCAAGCCCGGCAGTTCGCGGCTGAACGGCTTGAACACACGAGCCGCCTGCGCCATTACGGCGGCAAAGTCGAGAGCGGCCGTAATGCTTTTC
>NZ_JBMDWV010000006.1:0-35846 GCF_048594605.1 Spirosoma sp. | reverse complement strand
GATCCGAAAAATGGTCATATCAAAGACGCGGAGGCTATGAAATTATGGAGCCGGCAATACGAAAAAGGGTGGGAGCCACCCTTCTGATTCGAGCTAGAATATTGTAAAAACGAAAAAGCCGGAAACTTGAGCTCCGGCTTTTTCGATCAATGGATTGATGAGTCCTTACAGATCAGCAATCCGCTTATTAATTTCGTCTTTCGTTTTTCCTGTTTTTTGCTGGAGTTTACCCCACATTTCGTCTTCTTTACCTTCTTCGTAGGTTAGATCGTCGTCGGTAAGATCGCCGTAAGCTTGTTTGATTTTACCTTTTAATTCGTTCCAGCCGCCTTTAATTGTGGTCTCGTTCATGATTGTAGTGTATTACGCTGAATGTGTACTATAATCTCCTTGATTACGTAAATAGAACTATGCCGAGACAAAATTGTTTTCCGAAATGTGTTTCGCAATTTTTTCGGAATCAATGTTCAGATGGTAAAGGACGCCCGTTATGGGAATAGAGAAACCGAGGAAGTATAACCCTCGCAGCGAACGGTCATCGAACCAGAGTTTTTTCGGATATCCTCGTTCATTCAGAATCTTACCGGCTAGTTCATCACCGATAACTGTCGCCAACCCAGGCCGATAGCCCGTCGCCAGAATGATAGCATCAAAGGGTAATTCCCGCCCGTCGGTGAACGTAACGATTTTGGTCGGTCCGCTGTCGCCGTTGATACGTTCGATACCCGGTAAAATGGTGATCTTTCCGGCTTTAATTTGGGCAAGCGTCCCCACATCAATAACGGGCGGCTTGCCCCGACGCAGGTCTTGAGTAGGCGAGTGAGCAGGCTTCCCCAGACCGTAAGCAGACAAATCTCCAATACTGATTCTCTGCATCAGCCGGGCCATAATGTTGGTAAACCACGCTGGAAATTTCTGCATCAGGATGGCCGTCTTTTGTGCAGGCCGTCCGAACAGATCCCTTCGAATGATGTTAACGGGACTCCGGACGGAAATAAACGGTTTCGCCTGGTTTTCGAGCAGATCCAGCGCCAGTTCGGCTGCAGTGTTCCCCATGCCGACTACCAGTACGTTTTCGTCCCGAAACGGCGCCCCATTCCGATACTCATAACTGTGCCATACTATTCCCCTGTAATTACGCTGACCCGGTAGTTCCGGTACATTGGGTTCCCGGTTATAGCCAGTTGCAACGATAACCTGCTCGGCCCTGAACGTATCGGTTTGGGTCTGCACTCGCCATGTGCCGTCCTGTGGATTTCTGGTAATGTGAGTGACCTTCTGGCTGAAAACAGGGTTTATGCCAAAATGCTCGGCGTACCGTTCAAGATACTCAACAAACTGCAGGCGCGATACGTAGGTGGGGTAGCTGGTCGGAAACGGAAAATGTGGTAGGGCCGAATGCTCTTTTACGGTATGCAGGTGCAGCCGATCGTAATGATTGCGCCAGCTGAAACCAATATGTTCGCTTGCTTCCAGAACCGTAAACGGCAACTTTCGATGAGCCAGTTGTCCGGCCATCGCCAGGCCCGCCGGACCCGCACCGATGATTAGCGTTGCACAAGTATGGAGTTGCATGGTCGTAAAGTTAAAGGATGTGGGAAATCTGTACCTGGAGCAACTTTACAACTTCATGACTCTACAACTCATTTTATCCGCGTCCAGGTCTGGGTTTTGCCCAGCAGGGAGATGCCGACGTACCCACGTACCAGCAACGTATTGGGGTCCTGCAATGTCATCTTGCAGTTGTACTCCTTCCCGTCTTCGGGGTTGTAAATCTTGCCGTCACTCCAGACGTTCCCTCCGTCAAACTTGAAGTTATACATCAAAACCATGTTCATCAGCGGCCGCGAGCGTTTCGACGGGTCCACATTTTTTTCGTCAGTACGTAGTTTACCAGTGGTTGGATCATTGGGCTGGCCTAACCAAACCAGTTTTCCAAAGTATGTGCCACCCTGTTTGTAAATCTGGACGTGCCCTTTCTTGGTACCATTTAACCACGTGCCCAGCACAGCGTCGGCATCAGCTTTGGGAGCAAAGGCGGTCAGCGTAATGAACAGTGAAAAAACGGGCAACAAATAACGCAGGATCTTCATGGTTGTGCAGGAATTGATAAAAAACAACGAATTTGTTGTACTAACGTAAAGGTTGCACAAAAATTTTGAACTGGAATTTACAGGATTAAAATGATTAGCCAGATTTTGTTTAACATTGATTTTCCAAAAGACTAACCTGAGAAAAGCCCATAGCTTTCTCCAATCGTGCTCATCCTCATAATTTAGTAAAGCCTGATTCAAACAATGTTTCACCGCGACCCCAATCGTATTTACCCGACCGAAACCGAATCGCGGGTGATTATTCGCTTCCAGGACTGCGATCCGTTGCAGCACCTCAATAATGCCAAGTACTTCGACTATTATTTCAACGCGCGCGAAGATCAGGTGGCAAAACTTTACGATTTTAGCCCAGGACAGTTGTTTCGAGAGTTAAAAACAAGCTGGGTGGTTTATCAGCATCAAATTGCTTATGTCCGGCCAGCGCTGGTCAGTGAGTGGGTCCGCATCATTTCCCGGCTGATCTATTTCAACGAAGACACGACCGTTACTGAATACGTAATGACCGACGATGGCAAAACGCATCTGAAAAATGTGCTCTGGGTTACATCCAAATACGTTAGTATCGTTACGGGTAAACGGATTCCACACGACGAAAAAGTGACTGAGTTATTACAGACCACGCTGGTGCCTACTATTGATTTTTTAAGCCTTAACTTCAACGACCGCATCCGCGAAATCAAACAGCAAGTAGTAATGAGGTAAGAGCAAGCGGCAGAGAGTACAGGTCAGCACTGACATTTGCCCTCTGCCCCATGCCCTTACCCTGCCACTTCCCCCAACCTATGAAACTTCTCAACAACCTCACTGTTCGTGTGCTGATTGCCATTACGTTAGGGATACTAACGGGCTATTTCTTTCCCGAAACAGCGGCAAAGCTCAAACCGCTTGGCGATCTCTTCATCAACCTGATCAAGATGGTCATTGCACCAATTATTTTCCTGACTATTGTCCTGGGCATTAGTAATATGGGCGACTTGAAAAAGGTCGGTCGCGTAGGAGGGAAAGCACTGCTCTATTTTGAAATTGTCACAACTGGCGCACTGGCAATCGGGCTGTTGCTGGCTAACCTTATTAGGCCGGGCGATGGCGTTCAGACGGCCGCCGTGAAGGGGGGCGATGTCAGTAAATATACCGAACAGGGTGCCGAAATGGACTGGACTGAATTTTTTCTGCATATCGTGCCAAGCAACGCGATCAAGGCGTTTGCTGAGGGAGATATTTTGCAGGTGCTTGTCTTTTCGATCCTCTTCGGGGTGGGACTGACGCGCATGGGCGATGCAGGAAAATCGCTGATTCAGAGTTTCGAAAAGCTCTCGAAAGTATTTTTCAACATTCTGAGCGTAGTGATGGTGCTGGCCCCGCTGGGTGCGTTTGGAGGTATGGCGTTTACTATTGGGAAATATGGCCTCGGTACGTTGCTTCCTCTGGCCAAACTGATGGGAACGGTTTACGCCACCATGTTTCTATTTGTATTTGTAATCCTGAATTTGATACTACGTTATTACAAAATCAGTCTGTGGGCTGTGCTGAAATTTATCAGGGAGGAGTTGCTGATTGTGCTTGGCACGTCGTCGTCGGAGTCGGCACTGCCTCAGATTATGGACAAACTTGAATCGTTGGGTTGTTCACGATCGGTGGTAGGACTGGTGATTCCGGCGGGCTATTCGTTTAATCTGGACGGTACGACGATTTATCTGGTGATGGCAACGATTTTTCTGGCTCAGGTTTTCGGGGTTGATCTGACGCTGGGACAGGAACTAACCATTATTGGTATTCTAATGGTAACATCAAAAGGCGCAGCGGGCGTTACGGGCAGTGGGTTTATTGTACTGGCCAGTACGTTAACGGCCATCAAAGTGATTCCGGTAGAAGGACTGGCGCTCCTGCTGGGCGTCGATCGGTTCATGTCAGAAGCCCGCTCGATCACGAACATCATCGGCAACACCGTCGCGACAATTTTTATAGCGAACAACGAAAATGAGTTCGACCGGCAGAAATACGAAAAAGTTATACAAAAGCAGGATCGAAATGAACTGGCTGAGTATAAATATTAGAAGCTGTCAGGTTTGTCGAGATTTCTACCTTCGACAAAGCTGACTTCAACCACAAAGCGGGAGGCCATTCTATACGGCTCCCGCTTTGTGGTTTTTAATGCTTGCATATTTTAGATTTAAATTCATTAGTGTTCAGGACCATTCTGCTGAACTGGGTTGATATCCTGCTGATTATCAGGATCCTGCGTATGGCGTATTGGTCCGTTAACTAAAATCGATAGCCAATTATTGTATTGATTCGTAAAATATGCTTATTTAGGGAATTAATTAAACCATTCTGTGGTGAGTTGTTCAAAGGGCAAATACAACCTGAATCATTATTTACCATGAAAAAGATATTGATGACAGCTACAACCCTTGTCGCGTTGCTCTCGACGGGTGCATTTGCGCAACACTACGGCTACCCTACCAACAGTCACCCTCATCAGCCCAATAGATACGGCCATACACAGGGATATGGACAATCGAATCACCAGTACGATTTTGATAACTATCAGTTTGACCGTCATCTGGACTGGTGGGATCGCGAGTTAAACTTGTCGCGGAAGCAGGAGCGCGAGATTCGACATATTCGGGAACGCTTCAATCAGCAGACCCAGGGACTAAATCCACGCGATCCCCGTCAGCGCGATTTTTTCCGGCAGGCGCGTCAGCGTGAGTTTTTTGACATGATGGCCGTTCTTCATCCAGACCAGCGTGATCGTGTTATCGATCGAATGCGGCCCTTTGAACAAATAGCCGGACGTAGCAGAAGTTACGGTAATGGAAGAGGTCCTGGTTACGGCCTCAGTCGATATTAAGCAAGAAAAACGAAGGAGCAGCCGATCAACTGATCGGCTGCTTTTTTGTGGGTTTACCGCTCGACAAGTTATGAGACCGACAGTGCAACTTTGCGTTTTTAGCCTTGTCTTTTTTCGTATTTTTCCAGGAAACTCATTTTGCAAAACTATATGTTTAAGCATCAACAACTCAAACTAACCGGTGCATTGCTGGCAGTAGCTGCGACGGCTACGTTAGCTCAGCCTTTGCATCGCCAATCTGAAATGACCCAAAATCCATTCTTACAGCCGTACACTACGCCCCATCAGACGGTTCCGTTCAATAAAGTTAAAAATGAGGATTACATGCCGGCCCTGAAAGAAGGTCTGGCAGAGGGACGAAAAGAGGTGGCTGCTATTGTTAACAATCCGGCTAAACCAACCTTTGAAAACACAATTGTAGCTCTGGAACGCACGGGCGATTTGCTGGGTAAAGTAGCATCTGTGCTCTTCAATCTGAACAGCGCCGAAACGTCCCCCGAACTTCAGAAGATTGTTAAGGAAGCCTCACCCCTGCTAAGTGAGTACGGTAACGACATTACGTTGAACGAGAAACTGTTCGCTCGGATTAAAGCTGTTTATGACCAGCGTTCCAGTCTCAAACTCGATCCTGAAAGCGCAATGCTGCTCGAAAAAACGTACAAACGTTTTTCTCGTAATGGCGCCAATCTTGACGAAAAAGGTAAAGAACGTCTACGCGTTATCGATAAAGAACTGTCGCAGTTATCGTTGCAATTCGGCGAGAACGTGTTGAACGAAACCAACGAATACGTAATGATTGTGACGGATGAGAAAGACCTGTCTGGGCTACCCGATTTTGCCCGTGAAGCGGCCAAAGCAACTGCTAAACAGAAAGGCAAAGATGGATGGGCCTTTACGCTGCAAGCCCCGAGTTACGGTCCATTTATGCAATATGCCGAAAACCGTGACCTTCGTAAAAAGCTGTATCTAGCTTATAACGGACGTAGTTTCCATGGGAATAAAAATGATAACCAGGCCATCATTCAGAAGATTGTGGACCTGCGTTACGAACGGGCCAATCTGCTGGGCTATAAAACCCACGCCGATTTTGTACTGGAAGAAAACATGGCTGGATCGAGAGATAAAGTGCAGAGTTTCCTGAACGAAATGGTTACCTACGCTCGTCCGGCTGCAGAACGTCAACTGGCCGAACTGACGACCTATGCCAAAGCAAACGGCTTTACGGACGATAAGCTGCAAGCCTGGGACAACAGTTATTATTCCGAAAAACTAAATAAAGAAAAATACGATCTCGACGATGAAACGCTGAAACCGTATTTTAAACTGGAGAACGTATTGAATGGTGTATTTACAGTTGCCAACAAGCTATACGGAATTACATTTAAGGAACGAACCGATATTCCGGTTTACAATGCCGAAGTAAAAACCTTCGACGTATTTGACAAAGACGGTAAATTTCTGGCTGTTTTCTACGGTGATTACTTCCCCCGCGAAGGAAAGCGTAGTGGTGCCTGGATGAACGACGTACAGGGCCAGAAAATTGAGAAAGGCGAAAACATTCGCCCTCACATTGTTAACGTCTGCAACTTTACCCGCCCGACTGAGACCAAACCATCGTTATTGACCTTCGACGAAGTCACTACGTTGTTTCATGAATTTGGTCATGGATTGCACGGGATGCTGGCTAATGGCAAATACGAGAGCCTGAGCGGCACAAGTGTGCCCCGCGATTTTGTCGAGCTTCCTTCGCAGGTAATGGAGAATTGGTGCTACGATCCGGAAGCACTGAAACTCTTCGCCAAACACTACCAGACAGGCGAAGTTATTCCAAACGAATTGATTGAGAAGATTCGGGCCAGCCAGAACTTCCTGGCAGGGCTGGCTAATCTGCGCCAGTTACGTTTCGGCCTGGTTGATATGTATTATCATGGTCAGAAACCCACCGGCGAAACTGTGACCCAGGTTGAGCGCAAAGTAGATTCGGTAGCGAACCTGTTTCCTCCGGTAGAGGGCGTAGCGTTCAGCCCAGCTTTCTCGCACATCTTCGCGGGTGGTTATTCGGCAGGCTATTACAGCTACAAATGGAGCGAAGTTCTGGACGCTGACGCTTTCGAATTCTTCAAAGAAAAAGGAGGCTTAGATAACAAAGCCGCTGCCGACAGTTTCCGTAAGAACGTACTGGAGAAAGGGGGCAGCGAAAAACCGATGGAATTGTATAAGAAATTCCGGGGACGTGAGCCTTCTCCCAAAGCCATGCTTCGCCGTAGTGGATTGATTTTGTAAAATTTCCTGACAGGTCATTTGTCAATTGTGCTCTCTGCACTGTCGGTCCTGACAGTGCAGAGAGCACAATTTTTTATGGTCGTACTACGTGTCACCAATGACCAGGATTTAAAATCGGAGTGGTCCTAACACTCTAGAAAACAACTTTTTACCGTTAAAAAAATATATTATGCTTATAGTCTCATTTTCCGGTATTTTATGGTTGTAATCACGTTTTGCCGGGGAGTTTTGAAAGAAGTTTGCAAGGCCTCATGCTACCGCCAAAACGGGTCAATTGGAGTCCCCTACTTAATGGAGTCGTATCTAGTGAAAATGCTTTTTAAGGAGTACCCGCAGTGCCGATTTTTTGGTGAAAATACTGGTCCGAAAAGGCTGGAAAGAATATACAATGATCCATAAGAGCCAGCTAGTATAGCTATGAATTACTTAAAAAAATCCACACTTACTTTACAAAAACAGAGCCTTGTTATTGACAGAAATTACCTCATTGCAGGTCTTTCGTTTCTGTTGGCTCTATGCACGTTTGAACGATGGTCGCTCTTTAACTCAATATCGTCCGATTCGTTAGACGGGTCATGGTCTATTGCGTTAAATATGATAAAACAACTGAAGCTGGAATACGGAACGGATGTTGTTTTTACGTACGGGCCATTGGGATACCTGGGTTGCACCCGTCTGCCAATCGCCGTCAACCGATGGCAGCTTTTTGGCTATGACTTATGGTTGATTATACAGGGAACTGTGCTGATCTGGATCGTACTTAGAAAGAATTTTACGGTGTTGAATGTAGCTGCGGTTCTTCTGGTATCGACCATTTTATATAATGGGGCGGGCGGAGATCCTCCATTTCTATACCTATATTTTGTACTTTTTTTACTCTGTTACCACCTTCAAACCCGTCGGGATGTCTGGTTTTTCAATGCGTTAGGCATTGCTGTGTTTGCCTTTTATGTGAAAGGCAATACGGGACTGGTTTGTTTGGGGTGCCTGCTTCTTTACGTAACGTATTATTTTATACATTACAGGCCGAAGGCGCGCTGGTATGCTGGTATGCTGCTTGCTGTTTTTCTGGCAGTAAGTATCTGCGCCTATGTCTTTAATGTCGATTTGTACCGTTATACTCTGGCCAATATTCAACTAATAGATTCGTATAATGATGTTATGCGATTTTACAATGCAAACGGCGAAAGAGCATTATTTGCGGCTCTATTAATTGTACTTTTGTACATATTAACACTGTTGCATCTATTCTGGGGATTCCGTAAAATACCAGGGGAAAAAACGGCTAATTACGGGGTCATAATTTTCTTTTCGGCAGTTTCTCTTTTTGTCCTGTTCAAAGAAGGATTCGTACGGTCCGATTCAGGCCATAACTGCTTATTTTTTAAATACGCTTTTCTTCCCTTATCACTTCTGGCTGTATTTATTCCGCACCATGCACTCCAACGTGATATATCGGTAGTGGCCTTGTTGGTTTTAGTGAGTCAGCTGCTATTTGTAAAGCCAGCGATTTATTTTAACCACCCCAAGCAACTTGCTCACTACGTTGAAGACGTGCTAAATCCGACCTACTCAGCGCCTGATTCAATCCGTCGATTTCCTAAAGAATGGACTAACCGGTTACGTCGGGGAACGGTAGATATTATTCCTTACGACATTGCCTCCGTTTATCTGAACGGTTTGACGAGGGCTTATCGACCCCGGCCGGTTTTCCAATCGTATCAGGTCACGAACCATTTCCTTGATTCGCTCAATACGTCCTTTTATGAGTCGTCGCGGGCGCCGGAATACATCATCTATGCGCATCAGGCTACCGACAACCGGTACCCATTTTCGGAAGAGATCGGAACGCGGCTGACCATGCTACGTTATTACGACCTGGTTGACAAGGCAGCAGAGGAATCGATGATGTTAAAACGCCGGACTAGCCCTAAAAAGCTGGATACTGTGTCTGTGAGCGAAGTAGAGAGCCGATTACAGGATGATATATACGTACCGCCGACGTCAACCCTGCAACTTGTGCAGATAGAGATGAACTATTCATTATTGGGGCGGCTGATTCGGTTATTTTTTCAACCGCCGACGCTAACCCTTGAACTCGAAACCGCCGACCGGAAATGGCATTCTTATCAGGCTAGCACTACCTTACTGGCCAATGGTTTTCTGGCCAACAGATGGGTGCCCGATACGAAGGCGTTTCAGGATTTTCTGCTTTCAAAAGGAAACAATAATCAGTTAATACGTCGTTTTCGCATAACCACACCACGCTGGAATTGGGCACTCGATCCTTCCATTCGGATTAGACGTACGCAGCTCTCCTGGTAAATGATCAATGCTGTGGGCGTCAATGGCTATATTTTTTGGTACGATCAACGAAGGTTACGTGCGTGTAATGATTTGTGCAACAATGCATAATCGATAGAGCAAACGGCTAATTTGATTTACATTCCGTACTTTTACGGAATGGAATTGGATAGTTTAGAAGTCGAAGTGCCAGCAATGGAAATCCTTAAGAGTGACCGGCTTATTTCGTTAAAATACGACATTCGGGGACCGATCTACGAAAAAGCGCTTGAACTGGAAAGTCAGGGATATAAAATCATTAGTCTGAACATTGGCAACCCTGCTACGTTCGGATTCGATGCCCCCGACGAGATTGTCCATGATATTATTCTGAACATACGTAACGCGCAGGGTTATTCCGATTCGCGGGGGTTATTCGCGGCCCGGAAAGCGGTCATGCATCATACCCAAAACATAGGCTTGCCGGGCATTACGATCAATGATATTTTTATCGGCAATGGCGTCAGCGAAATGATTATGCTGTCGATGCAGGCCCTGCTCAACGAAGGAGACGAAGTGCTGGTACCTTCTCCTGATTATCCGCTCTGGACGGCTTCAGTAGCTTTCTGTGGCGGAAAGCCCGTCCATTACGTATGTGACGAAGCTTCTGACTGGAACCCTGACCTTTCCGATCTGGAACGTAAAATTACCCCACGAACCCGCGCTATTGTCGTTATTAATCCAAACAATCCAACGGGAGCAGTATACGACAAAGCCATACTTGAAGGAATTGCCCGCATTGCTGAGCGACGGAAGCTCATTGTGTTTTCCGATGAGATTTATGACCGGATTTTGTACGATGGGGCTGTTCATTACCCTATCTCTAAAATGATCAACGATACGCTCTGTATTACGATGGGCGGTTTGTCGAAAAATTACCGGGCTGCTGGCTTCCGGGGCGGATGGATGATTCTGAGCGGTGCGCGGCACCGGGCAAAATCGTACATTGAAGGATTGACGTTACTGGCCAGTATGCGTCTTTGTGCGAACGTACCCACACAGTATGCCATTCAAACAGCCTTAGGCGGTTATCAGAGTATCAACGACTTAGTCATGCCAACAGGCAGGCTGTATAAACAAATGATGCTGGCCTACGAACGGATGACTGCCATTCCCGGCGTTACGTGTGTAAAGCCCAAAGGTGCGCTGTATATTTTTCCGAAAATTGATCTGACCCAGTTTCGGCTGGAGGATGACGACGATTTTGTGCTCAATCTACTGACTGAACAGAAAGTGCTGGTCGTATCAGGAAACGGCTTCAATTACGTTCAAAATGATCATTTTCGCATTGTTTGCCTCCCTAATGTTGATGAATTAAACATAGCGATGGATCGGGTTGAAAACTTTCTGGAAAGCCGCCGGAAATAATCCCGAACACCGAGCCTATGGTTTTTTGCTTTTACCGCGAACGTTCTTTTCGCAGTGGAAGTAGATCATTTTTGCTTTCTGGCAGAAACGTTTTCCCGCTTCTATTCGTTATACCGTTCCGCCCCGCGAAAATAGCCATGGGGTGGCTGGGGCTTGTTTTTATATAAATTAGCTGTCTATTTTTTTAATGAACGAAGTGAGTACGTTTCGCGCCCACTCCCTTTTCTAGTACATACATGGAAGAAACAAAAGAGAATGTTCATCGCTCTGAAACGCAGAGCACCGAACGCATTGCCAACGATTTACCTAAGCGCGACGAGTTACTCCTTACCCCTGACGAACAACGTATTAAAGAGGCTTTTCAGGACCACGACTGGAATGAAATTAAGACGGCCGACTCCTGGGTCATTTTTAAAGTAATGGCCGAGTTTGTCGAGGGGTTCGACAAGCTGGCAAAAATCGGCCCCTGTGTGTCAGTTTTCGGTTCGGCACGTACCAAACCTGATAATCCGTATTACAAAATGACCGAAGAGATTGCGGCCAAACTGGTTCGTCATGGTTACGGTGTCATTACGGGTGGAGGGCCCGGTATTATGGAAGCTGGCAACAAAGGCGCTTTTGAGCAGGGCGGCAAATCTGTTGGCCTGAATATTAAATTACCGTTTGAACAACACAGCAATATTTACATCGATCCGGACAAGAGCATCAACTTCGATTTCTTTTTTGTCAGGAAAGTGATGTTCGTAAAGTACGCGCAGGGGTTTGTGGTCATGCCAGGCGGAATGGGTACGCTCGATGAATTGTTTGAGGCACTGACCCTGATTCAAACTCGTAAAATTGCCCGTTTCCCGATTGTGCTGGTTGGTCGTTCCTTCTGGCAGGGATTGATTGGCTGGATTGAGGACGTAATGTTGGAACAGGAGCATAACATTAACCCAGAAGATATGAAACTCATTAATCTGGTCGATACGCCAACGGAAGCAGTCAAGGTAATCGATGATTTCTACAGTCGCTACATGCTGAAACCTAATTTCTAGTCGGAAATAGCTCATGAAAAACGCCCTCATCAATTAGTTGAGGGCGTTTTTTTGGGAGAAAAAATTTGAGGAAAGATCTATTGAAAAGAAACAGGCACTTCGACCAACGTATTGTCCCAGGCGATCATCATCGTCGAATTCTTACTGTTATCATCTGCTTTCTTGAACTGAATGGCCAGGTTCTCAAGTGGTTCAGACGTTTTTTTAACTGGAACAGTAACGCGCAGAATATCTAAATCCTGCTTATAACTGTAAGCTCCCCACTGATCAAGGTCGGTGTTGAAAATTAGCGTCCAGTCTGTTTCATTAGGAATAGCGTATAGGGAATAAACGCCAGCTTTTATCTGTTTGCCGCCAATGGTGGCATCCGTGAAAAACTTGACTTCCGTAGCTTCATTAGCGCCTACGCGCCATACTTTACCGTATGGAACCAGCTTGCCGAACACTTCCCGATCTTTTTTGGCCGGGCGGCTATACGTAACGCGGGCATACGCTTTGTCGCCCACTTTGGCGGGCGCGAATTTCCGGTCATGGGCAAAATCGTCGGGATAATACGCCATGTCCATTGGGCTTTTGTCGAGCCCTCTCAATGTTTGTGCCGAGGTAACTAATGTGAACGATAATAACAGGAATGGAATTAATGAAAAAATTTTCACGTGATACGTCTTTTTAGAGTTTGACGCAATATACTTCCAACCCGCCAATGCCGATACGTTTGGCTTACTATAAAGTAGGGTGCTTAACCATTGCGAAGCGTTAAAACGGCGTTTCCTGGCTTGGGTCGGCATGACCGAAATTCGACATGTTGTTGGCCTTGCTCTTGAAGACACTACCTGCCGAAGGTTGGGGACTATCGAAACTGCTCAGGCCGTTGACATCAGGGGCAAAACCTTGTGTTTGTACAGGCTCGAAATAGGAGTCAAGGTCGCAGAATTTCGTAAACTTATTGATGAACCGGAGTTGTATCGTATCGAGCGAGCCACTCCGGTTTTTGGCGATAATAACTTCGCCTATACCGGCCGTTGAATTACCGTTTTCATCCTGCGTGATATTGTAATATTCAGGTCGGTAGAGGAAGCATACCATATCGGCGTCCTGCTCGATAGATCCCGATTCCCGAAGGTCGGAGAGTTGCGGTTTTTTATCGCCACCGCGTGTTTCAACGGCCCGGCTCAACTGAGATAGAGCAATTACCGGTACGTTCAGTTCCTTCGCCAGGTTCTTCAGCGCGCGCGAGATCGACGCAATTTCCTGTTCGCGGTTTCCGCCTGCCCGTCCGGACGTATCGCCAGACATGAGCTGAAGGTAGTCGATCACGACCATCTGAATATCGTGCTGTGCTTTCAGACGTCGACATTTTGCCCGCAATTCCAGGATGGATAGAGCAGGGGTATCGTCAATAAAGATAGGTGCTTCGGTTAGCCGCTGGATTTTGTGGTGTAACTGCGTCCATTCGTGTGGAGCCAGCGTACCTTTTCTGATTTTTTCCGAATCAATTTCGGCTTCTGCCGAGATAAGCCGGTTAACCAGCTGTACAGACGACATCTCCAGCGAGAAAATTGCCACCGGTTTTCCATGATCGACCGCAGCATTACGTAGCGCAGAAACGACAAACGCGGTTTTCCCCATGGCTGGCCTGGCCGCCAGAATAATTAATTCGGTAGGTTGCCAACCCGACGTAACGCGGTCCAGATTGGTGAAGCCGGATGGTACACCGGTTAAGCCTTCCTGGTTTTTCTTAGTTTCCAGCTCGTTCAGTGCCATCCGAACGATGGTACTCATGTCGGCGTAATTCTTCTTGATATTCGATTCAGAAATCTTGAAGAGAGACTGCTCAGTACGGTCGAGCAGTTCAAATACGTCGGTAGTATCTTCGTAAGCATCCTTCAGAATCGTTGACGACATGGCAATGAGCGCCCGTTTAAGCGCCTGCTCCGATACGATCCGGGCATGGTATTCAATATTCGCAGCCGAGTTGACCCGAAAGGTAAGTTCTGAAACGAATCCACCACCGCCTACCAGCTCAATTTCTCCCGTCTTACGCAACTGCTGCGTAACGGTCAGCAGGTCAATTGGGTCAGAGTTGCCGAAAAGCGTCAGGATGGCGTTGTAAATCCGTTGGTGCGCTTCTTTATAAAAGGTTTCGGGCTTAAGAATATCAACAACCGATGAGAGGGCGTCTTTCTCAATCATCAACGCGCCTAAAACGGCTTCTTCAAGGTCAAGAGCCTGGGGAGGGAGTTTACCAAGTCCGGTATCGAGCCAGTGGTTACCAGCCTGCTGACGGCCTCCGGCAAAGGCCGAAGGTTTACGAAGGTGTTGATTGGGGCGTGCGTTATTCTCCATGTCTTACTGCAAGTTTACGCATTCCTGCCCGCATAAGGCAAATCCGCCATAGTCAACGTATAGCCATCGAATCGGTTATTGAGCACGTAACATTCTGGTAATGTTGATGCTATCTGGTGAAAAAAAATCTGAATTTTTAAGCAACGGTCGGGGGCGGGACTAGCGTACATAATACAGAATCAAGACAGTAGACTGTAAGTCAGCAAGATAGCGATTAATTAATAAAAATTACCTGTTTTTTGCTAAATTTTAGGCATAGGTATTAAATGCCGGTAAATGAATAATTTTTTGCCAAAAGATGTTGTAGGAGTAGAGAAATCGCTTACTTTTCGGAATCACACTTTAATTCTTTTCATCATTTGGTCGAAAAAGTCATCACCCTCGACAATGTCTCGCTCATCGACTTTCTGGGCGTAGAGAATAACAACATCAAGGAAGTGGCCGCAGCCTTTCCTATGAGCAAAATTATTTCGCGCGGTAACGAAATACGTATTAAAGGCACTACGCCCGAGATCAGTCGGATCAGCGAAATTCTGGATTCACTGATGGAGCATTACCAGCGATATGGTAAGATAACCCACGACAATATCCAGAACTATATTAGCCACAGTGGTGTAACACCCATTGGAAACTCAACGAATCCACCCGTTTTGCCCGATGACGACGATGTGCTGGTTTAGGGTACCGGGGGGGTGGTTGTCGGGGAAAAAACAGACAATCAGAAACGACTGGTCGAAGCGGCCGAGAAACATGATCTTGTTTTTGCCATTGGGCCGGCCGGAACCGGTAAAACCTATACTGCCGTTGCTATTGCCGTACGGGCGCTGAAAAACAAAGAAGTCAAAAAGATAATCATTACGCGCCCAGCGGTTGAGGCTGGTGAAAATCTGGGCTTCCTGCCGGGGGATCTTAAAGAGAAAATTGACCCCTATCTCCGCCCAATTTATGATGCGCTCGATGATATGATTCCAGCCGAAAAACTGAAGTTTTACACGGAGAATCGGATTATCGAAATTGCACCCCTGGCGTACATGCGGGGCCGGACGTTGAACAATGCCTTTATCCTACTTGATGAAGCGCAGAACACCACAACCATGCAGATGAAGATGTTTCTGACGCGGATGGGACCGACCTCAAAAGCAATCATTACCGGCGACCGGTCGCAGATTGACCTGCCCAATCGACAGAAATCGGGGTTGGTTGAGTCTGTTGATATTCTGAAGGACATCAAAGGTATTGCTTTCGTAGAGCTGGATGGGCGCGACGTTGTCCGCCATCGACTTGTTCGGGAAATTATTACAGCATATGATAAAGCTGGTCAATAAGAACGTAACGTTTAGTGCACGAACCGGCTGGCATTGGCTGGCCGGTTCGTTTTTCTTCCTTGTTAACATACTGGTTCAGGCGCAGACGCCCGCCGACGTAATACTCAATCGGTGTGCTACGTTACAGCAGGAGCGGATTCTGCAACAACTTAATCCGAACCGGCGGACGCAGCTTAATGAACTCAACCGACGTATCGAACAATACCAGGCAGAAGCTGGCCGGTTACGTCAACAGGCCGATACAATCATTTATCGCATACCGGTTGTTGTACACATTATTCATAATACGGCATCGGGGCAGATAGGAGGGGATAACAATGGCAATATAACCAACGACCAAATCCTTTCGCAGATTCAGGTTCTGAATGAGGATTACCGCCGAAAAGCGGGCACAAATGGAGGAAACACCAGTTCAATTGGCGCGGATGCTGGCATCGAATTCTACCTGGCTACGATTGACCCGAGCGGTCAGCCGACAACAGGCATTACCCGTACGTATTACGCAAATCGTTCATCGTTCGATGTACTGAGTTATGATGATAATTTACTACTCTCAACAATTGCTTACTGGCCCAGCGACCGCTATCTGAATATTTGGGTAACCCGGGTTCAGGCAAATAATTTAGGATTCGCCCCGCAGTACCCGACAATAACGGCGAGCGATACGTTGCAGGGACTGCCCAGAGATACGGACAAATTGACGGATGGCGTTATTGTCGATTTTCGGGTTTTTGGCAGGCTGACCGCTACAAGTTATTATAAAAGTTACGCGTTAGGACGTACCACTACCCACGAAATCGGACATTGGTTAGGTCTGTTTCACCCAGATGGCCCCTTTGATGATCCATGTGGCGACGATCACGTAGCAGATACCCCGCCAACAGATGATCTGAATCAAACATCCAGTTGTAACGACCTATTCTCCAACTGCTCAGGCAAGCGTACCCGCGAGTTGATCGAAAATTACATGATGTATTCGCCAGATGCCTGCATGAACATGTTTACGGCGGGCCAGGTTGCCCGGATGCGGGCCGTACTGGCTGTCAGTCCAAGTCGGGCAAATCTATTTACGGGGTCCAATGGTCCTTTAACGGAAACCGAGAAGCTTACAGTTACGCTGTATCCTAATCCCACCACGACGGACCCGTTAGTGGACGTCCAGTTGAAAGGGATTCAATCCTTCAGTGTAGGTCTGTTTGATGCGTCCGGGCGTCAGATAAGAACCTTATCATACACCGATTCGCCAAGCACCCGCGTGTCGTTAGCTGTAAATGGATTGGCGTCTGGTTTGTATATTGTGCGTGTAAAAACAAACAGCGAAACGGTTAGCAAACGCTTACTGGTACAGTAGCTGACCATTGATGGCCTGCTGTTGGAATTACACACCTGCTCAGTCGTTATGATTGCGTCTGCTGGGATAACGGCGGCAAAGAACACTTATTTCATGATTAACGTATCACCCATTTCCAGTCCTCCCGATATGGACATCGTTTTTGCCATTCGTCGACAGGTTTTTGTGGAGGAGCAGCATGTCGATGCTCGGGAAGAATATGACGAATTTGAATCAACGAGCACGCATTTTCTGGCGCGTGTAGATGGCGAACCTGCTGGTACCGCCCGTTGGCGACGTACTTCCAATGGAGTTAAGCTTGAGCGGTTTGCTGTTTTGACCCAATTTCGTGGGTACGGAGTTGGAAAAGCGTTGGTACGTGCCGTATTGGACGACGTATTCAGCCAGCAGCCTGAGCCCATCGAACGGATTTATCTACACGCTCAGTTAACGGCGATGCCTCTTTACGCTGGTTTCGGCTTTGTACCGGTTGGTCCTATGTTTGAAGAAGCTGGAATTCAGCATTATAAAATGGTATTACCTGGATCGGCTTACTCGAAAGAATGAATCTTCCTCCTTTCGTCCGCTACGTAGCAGCACTGATTACGGGAATCGTTTGTTACGTTGAGTTGGCCGAATGGTACATCATACCGATAGGAGCACTAGTTTTAGGAGGTATACTATTTTCGTGGGGCTTTATCCGTACCAGCGGAAAGGTCATTAAACCTGTTCAAATTTCTTCCGGCGTTGGAGGTTTATTCCTATTGCTGGCTTTAGGGTGGGTGATCGCCTACCAGCGAACGGCCAGTAACCGACCAGATAATCTGATCCATCTTACCGATACGTTACGTTCCTATGAAGGGGTTGTTTCTTCACAGCCCGAAGAGCGCGCCAAAACGTATCGCGTCGAGTTGGAAATCCGGCGGGGCGCCTGGAAAAGCGCCCAACATACAAACCAGTGGCGGCCTCTGAGCGGTCGGGTTATTGTTTATCTGGACAAAGCCAGTCAGTTGATGCCGCGATACGGCGAAGTCTGGCTGGTATCTGGTTCTCCCCGGCCAATTGATCCGCCCCTCAATCCTGGCGAATTTAATTATAAACGATACCTCAGCTACCGGAATATCTATCATCAGCAATACCTACGCCCGTTTCAGCGGCAGGTTTTGGGTATTGATCCCCCGAGTCGTGTAGCGCAGCTTGCTACAATAGTCAATCGATGGGCTGATAGCGTGTTAACGTATCAAATTGGTACTCGTGCTGAATTTGGTATTGTCAACGCCATGATTCTGGGTGTGCGGGATGATTTGGATGCCGAACTGTATCGGGCCTATTCAGCCGCAGGAGCCGTACATATCCTTTCTGTGTCAGGTCTGCATGTCGGCATTTTGTTTGCTGTACTGACGTTTCTGCTTCGTTTTCTAATTAAACGACCTCGCGGAAAGCTTTTGATGGCTGCGATTCAGTTAGCTATTCTTTGGTTTTACGCGCTGGTAACCGGTTTTTCTCCACCGGTGCTACGTTCGGCGGGCATGTTTACCCTGTTGATTCTGGCGAATGCGTTTGGGCGGCAACAGCAGTTGATGAATACGTTGGGAGCATCCGCCTTTTTCATCCTTTGCTTTGATCCGTACGCATTATTTTCGGCAGGGTTTCAATTATCATATCTGGCCGTAGCGGGTATTGGTGCCTGGCAATCGTCCTTTTATCAATCGCTGACTTTTCGAAATAAATGGGCGAATCGGCTGTGGGAATTAACGGCAGTAGCTCTTGTCGCTCAGATTATTACGTTCCCACTAGGTGTTTTCTACTTTCATCAATTTCCAACCTACTTTCTATTGGCGAACCCGATCGTCATCGTGATGTCAGAGATTCTATTGCCGCTGGCAATGGCAACACTCGCTTTTAGCTGGATTCCTTTCGTAAGCTCAGGGTTGGGCTGGGTATTGCAAAAAACAGCGTGGTTCCTCAATTATGCCGTTACCTTAACGGGGCAACTGCCGGGAGCTGCCTGGGATGGATTATGGCTTTCGCTTGTAACGATGCTGCTCATTTACGCGCTTATTTTGTTTAGTATCGCTTTGTTACTGACCCGCAAGAGTATGTATTTATGGGCGACCTGTGTCACGGCCATTCTGCTGACGGGGATGCTGCTTTGGAATGAGTATGCGCATACTCATCAGCGTCGGTTAGCGGTTCATTTCCTGCCCCACCGTACAGCGATCAGTCTGACTGACGGGCACCGTAGCCTGCTTCTGACCGATCTGGATGAGGTCGATAAGCGTTCGTACGATTTTTACCTCAAAAATACGTTTGGGCAGTGGGGCGTATCCGATCTGACCGTGACCAAGGTGGATCGGAACGTAGCGTCTACGGATTCGTTAACGAGCTTGCCTGCTTATTATCGCACTCCTGAGTTTACTCTATGGGTCTGGCAAGGAAAATCGCTGTTAATCGTTAACAGATTGGGTGGCCCGAGTCACTGGCGATTACCAGCCGTGGTTGATTATCTTATTATCCGACGTAACGCCTTACGAAATTGGCAACAACTTAACGGACGTATCGTTGCACGTAACATTATCTTCGACGATTCGAATAAAACGCCTTTAACAGATCAACTCCTGGTAGACGCTAAGCAAAAGGCAATAGCCTGTCATTCAGTACGTCAGATGGGGGCTTACGTGGCTGATTTTGACTGATTTGTTTGCTGGTCCCGAATCGAAAATTAGCCCAAATACTGGTTAAGGCTGGCTGGGAGATTTACTGAGGGAATCTGTCTTTGGAGCAGGCGGACGGAACCCACCGGCGACCTTCTGCATATCGTCTTTTTTAGCTTGGTACGTTGCCCACTGCTCCGGTGTCAGAATGGTTTTGAGCTTATCTTCTTTTTCTTCGTTCAGCATCAACATCATATCCTGAATTTGCTTGCGCGTATCAGGGCCGGGTTTTCCGCTTGGTCCAATGATATCCTTAATTGCATCCTGTTGCTGACTGGCATACTCATTATTAAGGTTTTTAACATCCTTAAGCTGATCCTTGCTCAACGATAGATTTTCCTTCAGCCATTTTGTTTCCTTCTGAGCAATGTCTCCCGCAATGTTTGGAATCGATGCTCGGGGGCTGCTGGACATACTAGGGTCCATGCCGCCCATCCGACGACCGTAGCCCATACCGCCATATCCACCACCATAACCCCCGTATTGGCCAAAGCTTTGATGACTCATCAGTAAACTGGCACTCAGGCTTACACTACAAACCAATAGGGCAAAACGAATCTGGGACTTCATAAAGATTACCGCCTAGTTATAAGTATGTTTATAACGACAAATTTCGCGTAACAAAGTTAACGAATTAAGTGATTACCGGACATTTGTTTCGGTAGTCTGAACGCGAACCCGCACGCGAGGCTGCTCATTATCAGGAACAATTACAATTACATGATTAGTAACGGTTTCGCCATTATCGAGCATGTGCCCCGCCTGCACCTGTATTGTGTTGATAACTTCTTTACCTTCTGCATTTTTAGTAGTTGTTGAGTAAGGCACCAAAAAAGGGCGGGCCCGTACTGTCGCTGTTTTAGACGTTAGCCGGGCACCGGTTGCATTTACGCAGTCAAAGTTGGCCAGCAAATCCTGATTCTGTAGGCCAAACGTGGTTTGTCGGGGAAAAAATAATTTAGTGCAGCCACTTTTATTGGTTACGTAAACAGTTAACTCGTAGCGTTTAAATGTGCCTTTACTGCCCATATCTTTTGTACTTTCATTACGTATCGAATACCCGTATTCAACGCCATTGAATTGTGCCGGTTCTTTATCCGTAACCTCATAGGAAGGCTGCGCCTGAGCGGACAAAAGGAGGCAAATGTTCAGCGTAATTACGGTGTAGAACGATCGGAAATTCATGGAAAAATTAGTACTGAGTTTAACCCGAAATTTAATCTGAAAACGTAATGATAGAGATTAATTATTGACTAAACGGGGGTAAACTTTTCTCATGTACAGACCGTTCCCTTTATATATGGAAACGCTCGAAAAAATCCGTAAAGCGTACACGGAGTACGTACTGGAAAACGGGAAACAGCCTACCTCCGTTTTTCAGTTTGCCAAGAAACTAAAAATCGCCGAAGCCGACTTTTATAAAGAGTATACTTCGTTCGATGCCATTGAAGCCGATATCTGGCTGACTTTTTTCAATGAAGCCAAAGCCACTGTTGAGGCTGACGAAACTGCTCAGACGTACTCCGTCCGGGAAAAAGTGCTGGCTTTCTACTATACCTGGATTGAGCTACTGAAATCCCAGCGCAGTTTTGTTGTATACAGCTATGGCCGGATTCGCGAAGCCAGCAAAGGGCGTGGAGCGGGAAATACAGGTCGTTTTGTCCAACAGTCGCAGGTTCTGAAACCATTTAAAGAAGCGTTTTATGATTATGCCCGCGACTTACTGGCTGAAGGCCGCGAAAGCAAAGAAGTAGAGCCGCGTCCCTTCATCACGGATCGTTACCCTGACGCTCTCTGGGGGCAAACGCTCTATCTACTCGATTTCTGGGTGCGCGATGTGAGTAAAAACTTCGAAAAAACAGACACGGCCATTGAAAAAGCTGTCAATACGGCTTTCGATCTGATTGGTCGTTCACCATTGGACACGCTGTTCGACTTCGCCAAGTTTATGTATCAAAATAAATAGCATGGGGTAAGGGCCAAGGGCACTCGTTAGGTGCCCCATTCCCTCTGCCCCGTGCCCTCTGCTATGAAAACCCAAACATCCGTACCGACAACCAAAGTTGCCCGCGCCAGTCAGTTTGTAAAGGCGGGGGTAAAAGTTGGCGGGAATTATATTAAGCATTACAGTAAGAAGCTTATTGACCCCAACCTGTCCCGAGAGGAGCTGCATAAAGATAATGCGGCCGACATCTACGACGCTTTGAGCGAACTGAAAGGGTCGGCGTTGAAAATGGCGCAGATGTTGAGTATGGATCGGGGACTATTGCCCGTTGCTTACTCCGATAAGTTCACCATGGCACAGTACTCGGCACCGCCATTGTCGGGACCGCTGGTGGTTAAGACATTCAAGACGTATTTCGGGAAATCGCCTTCGCAATTGTTCGATAAGTTTGATATAGAAGCCGTTAATGCCGCCAGTATCGGACAGGTACACCAAGCCTGGAAAGATGGGAAAAAACTCGCTGTGAAGGTGCAATATCCCGGCGTAGCGGATGCCGTAAGTTCAGACCTGAGAATCGCCAAGCCGCTGGCTGTCAGGCTGCTGAGTTTGAACGAACGCGATATTGACCGCTACATGGGCGAAGTGGAATCGAAGCTGCTGGAAGAAACGGATTACGAACTCGAGTTGAAACGATCCATCGAGATTTCGCAGGCCTGCGCCGGCATTCCTGATCTGGTTTTTCCGAAATATTATCCCGAATTGTCTTCCAAACGCATCCTGACAATGGATTGGCTTGATGGGCTCCATCTGAAAGATTTCCTGAGAACAAATCCTTCACAGGAAATTCGTGATCGGATCGGACAGGCGTTGTGGGATTTTTACGATTTTCAGATTCATACGCTACGTCAGGTGCACGCCGATCCGCACCCCGGAAATTTTCTGATGCGAGCAGACGGTACGATGGGGGTAATCGATTTCGGGTGTGTAAAAGTCATTCCTGATTTTTATTACGACAATTACTTCAAGCTTATTAATCCTGATACGCTCGAAGATCCCGTGTTGACCGATGAAGTCTTTAACAATCTGGAGTTTTTATCGCCGGATGATTCGCCAAAAGACCGGCAGTTCTTTTCTGACCTGTTCAAAGAGATGACGCTAATGCTGGCGGAACCTTTTGCGGTTGATACGTTCGATTTCGGGGACGATTCATATTTCAGCAAAGTGTATGCTTTTGCTGAAGGCTTGGCAAACGTACCGGAATTGAAAAACTCAAAAGTGGCGCGGGGTTCGCAGGATGGTCTGTACGTCAATAGAACGTATTATGGTTTGTACGCCATGCTGAACGAACTGAAAGCTAACGTTACAACGACCAGACCTGAGTGGCTTCGCTCGAAGAAACTGGTCGCCTAAGTAAGTTCAGCCACAAGTCCCGAAGGGCGCAGATTCTAAAGCCTGCGTTCTCCGGGCCTTGTGGTTGAATGCTTTACGATAACGGCTGCGGTGGGGGCGTTCCGGCAGGTCTGGAATTGTCGTTAGGTAAAGGCACGAACTCATGATTATCGTTCGGGGGTAAGGCTATACGGCCAGCCTGCCAGTCGGCTTTAGCCTGTTCAATACGTTCCTTTCGGGAGGAAACGAAGTTCCACCAGATAAACCGTTCGCCAAGTGGCTCTCCTCCCAGCAGCATAATTGTGGTTGTTTCGATGGCCGTAATGACAGGATCAATCCCCGGTTTGAAAACAAGTAACTGACCGGCACTGTATCGATTGCCGCCAACTTCCAGCATACCTTTTGCTACGTAAGCACCCCGTTCAGGATAACCTGTCGGCAAACCAAACCGAGTGCCGGCCTGCAACACAACATGCAGGTAAAACAACGGCGAATGGGTTTTTACGTCATTACGCAAGCCAAAAGCTTCTCCGGCAATTAGTCGCATCCAAACGCCCTTCTCGGTGAATATAGGTAGCTCTTGTGGTTGGTAGTTGTCGAATGAAGGCGCATCTTCTTCGTCTGCTTCGGGCAGTGCAACCCAGGTTTGAATCATTTCCAACGTACCGCCCGCCAGCGTAGAAGGGTCTTCAAAACGCTCTGAGTGGGCAATGCCACTTCCTGCCGTCATCCAGTTGACTTCGCCGGGACGAATAATCTGCTGAACACCAAGGCTGTCCCGATGCGTAACCTGACCATCAAACAAGTAACTGACGGTAGAAAGGCCAATGTGCGGATGCGGCAGTACGTCCATGCTGGGAGCCTGTTTCGGTGCGAAACTTACTGGCCCGCCATGATCCATAAAAATAAACGGCCCAAGCATCCGGCGTAATCGATAGGGAAGAATCCGCCGAACATTGAATCCATTTCCCAAAGAAGCAGGACGTGCGTCAATAACTAGGTCTAACATAAGCAGGTTGTTTTTATAGTGCCGCCGATTGGTAAATTCGTTCGATAATTTCCTGTAAAATCGCTCCCTGTTTGGCGGTACAAACGGTGGATGGCCTGCCAAAACAGGCATCCAGAAAAGCTTCGGTATTTTTTAATTGTATATCAACGTCTTCCAAATAAGGAAACTGTACGTCGGCCAGTTCGCCCGCCAGTTCAGTATGAAGTGTAAACGGGAAAAGCTTTACACCACCTTTGCTGCCAAATATTTCCAGATTACGGTCTTTTTCGGCTTGCATATTCAGGGCAAATGAAGCAGATAAGCTAATGGACGCTTTATTGGGAAACGTCAGATAGGCCGTAGCAGCATCTTCAACGCTGAATGTATCTGGATTCCATGAACCGAGTAAACCCTTGCCGCCTGACTTTCCGATGAAATCATACGTATTGCCCAGCACCTGATCGGGTTTAGGATAGCCCAGGGTATACAGGGCCAGATCGAGGACGTGAACGCCAAGGTCTATCAAGGCGCCACCACCTTGAATGTTTTTGTCCGTAAAATAACCCCAGCCCGGTATTCCGCGTCGACGCAGAAAATTAGCCTTGATGTGATAAATATCGCCAAGCAACCCATCGGCTTGGCAGCGCATCAGTAACTTACACTCGCTGGATTGTCTGAGCTGGAAGTTATAGGCCAATGTCAAGCCTTTTTCATCGGCCAATTCTGCCATTTCAAGGGCGTTCTGCGCATGAACAGCAGGTGGTTTCTCGCAAAAAACGTGACAGTTGTGCGCCAGTGCCTCCATCGTTTGCGAGTAGTGAAGATTGTTTGGGGTACAGATAACCACTACGTTCGGAGCGCACTGCTCATACATTTCGAGGGTGTTGGAAAAGGATTTATCAATTTCGTGTTTATCGGCCAGCGCACGCGCTTTGGTAAGGTCGCGGCTACAGACGGCGACAATCTCTACCCGATCCGACAGTTGCTTGAGAGCGGGAATGTGGTTGCTGTCGGCAATTTTACCGCCACCAATAATGGCTACCTTGAATTTGGACATGAACGTTAGAAATTGATAAACAGACAAGTTTACTGACTTACCCGTTAACTTGCCAGTCCAAACGAATTCGCATGAAAATTTTATTGGCTCCTGACAAATTCAAAGGGTCTCTAACCGCTTCCGAAGTATGTAAAGCGATGACTGACGGCATACGGCTGGTTGATGAAACGGCTGATATCCTGTCTGTGCCGATGGCCGATGGGGGTGAAGGCACAGCTGACGTACTAACGCAGGCAACCGGAGGTACGTGGCATACAGTTACGGTCCAGAATCCACTGGGCCGACCTGTCGAAGCTGGTTATGGCATTTCAGGCGATGGTAAAACAGCCTTTATTGAGATGGCGCAGGCATCCGGTTTGCGGTTGCTTAACCGTTCAGAGTACAACCCTTTTCTAACCAATACGTTCGGCACGGGCGAATTGATCCATCATGCCATTAGCAAAAATGTTGAACGGATCGTTTTAGGGATTGGGGGAAGTGCTACCAACGATGCGGGTACGGGCATGGCCGCTGCTCTGGGATGGCGTTTTCTGAATAAATCTGGTCAGGAAGTACGGCCATGCGGTGGCAATCTGGTTGATATGCAGTCAATTATTCAACCTGATCAGCGTTGGAACGGCACGGTTGAAGTGGCATGCGACGTAACGAATCCACTTGTAGGGCCGCAGGGCGCTACGTTCATATATGGTCCGCAAAAAGGCGCAAAACCAACCGATCTGCCTACGCTTGATGCGGGCATGGTTCATCTGGCGGGGTTAATACGTGCTCAATTTGGACTTGATTTGTCAGCCATACCAGGCGCTGGCGCTGCTGGTGGACTTGGCGCCGGAGCCGTTTTGTTTCTGAATGGGAAGCTAACCGAGGGCGTGAATCTGGTCATCAAACACACGCGATTAGCCGAGCAACTAGCGAATGTAGACCTGGTCCTAACGGGAGAAGGACGTATTGACAACCAGACACTACAGGGAAAATTGATTGCAGGCATTACGCGCCTGGCGCAGGAACGTAGCATACCGGTTGTGGCTCTCTGTGGTTCTCTGAAACTCAGGCCCGACGAACTCGATTCTTTGGGCCTGACCAGTGCTTTCTCAATCGCGCCTGGCCCGATCAGTTTAGACAATGCGCTGGAAAACGCAGCGGAGTATTTGCAACGTGCTACGTTCCAGGTAATGCGGCTGATAGTGAAGTGAATTCTGATACGTCAGTTGCCCAAATCTGATAACCTATGGGCAAAATCGGCAGTGCTCATACCAGGGGCAGGACTTATGGAGGATAAATAAAATAGTGATCGGCTGTTCGCGTTTCTTCTAGTGTAGATACAATACCCCGATTTTTCTGGTATTTTGTAATATGGAAAGTAAAACAAGTAAGTCTGTTTCCGTTTCGACAACTCGCCCGCGTTTCGATGATATCTTTATGGATCTGGCGATCAATCTGGCCAAGCGATCCCACTGTATCAAGGCGCAGGTTGGCGCGGTACTGACTCGTGATACCCGCATTATTTCCATCGGTTATAATGGGCCACCCGCTGGAACGCATAACTGCGATGAAGAATTTCCGGGTGTTGGTTGCCCTCGTGACTCAAAAGGCTCGTGTTCATTGGCTTTGCACGCGGAGCAGAACGCAATTTTGTATGCAGCCAAAAACGGCTCTGAGATAGAAGGATCGACCATCTACGTAACGCTGTCGCCCTGCATTGCCTGCGCCCGCATTATTTACAGCATGAAAATTGAGCGGGTCGTTTATCTGAATTCCTATGCTGCATACAAAGGGATTGGGTCGGATGAAGGCGTCGATTTTCTGCGTCGGTTTGGCGTGACGGTCGAACGCTACGTATCAGGGGATGGCGTGATGGCACTTTCCGAGACGCCCGTCTCAACGAGAGGGTTATGAATATTCTGGCGCATGCATACCTGTCGGGGCAGAACGAGGGATTACTTATTGGAAACTTTATTGGTGACTTCATCAAAGGTGATCCTACCAGTCCGCGTCATGGTTTGTCGCCGGGCGAACAAGCGGGTGTGCGGCTTCATCGGGCTATTGATACGTTCACCGATTCCCATGCTGACGTAGCAGCCGTGCGGGATATATTGCACCCACGTTGCCACAAATACGCAGGCGCAGCTGTTGATATTTTCTTTGATCATTTTCTGGCAGCTAACTTTCAGGCACTCACCAGTGAATCGCTGACAACCTTTGTGCCGGATTTCTATCAGACCATACAGGATAACGTTTTACGACTTCCTTCGTCGGCTATGCGCATGGCCGATTACATGATACGGCAAGACTGGCTCACTGGTTATCAGTATCTGGAAGGTATTGATCGCTCGCTGAAAGGCGTCTCCCGCCGGACGGTATATCCTTCCGGACTTGATACGGCTATCGAAGATTTGGAGCAATATTATGAACAGATCTACAGTCATTTCACGTATTTTTGGACTGATTTAGTCGATCACACCCAGCCAATACGTATTTCCTTACTTTCTGACTTATGAATACGAAAAAAATAGTCTCATCACTCGCGATTCTTATCGTTGTGGCTTTCACGGTGATCGCTCAGATAAGCTGGAAAAACGCTGAGCCCTGGCGTCCGGATCAGTTAATGGAACCTGCCGACCTGGCTACGTTGATAGAGAGGGCTGACGCAAAAAAGCCACTTATCATTAGCATAGGTCCAGCAGCTACGATAAAAAATTCGGTTGGAGTTGGGCCTGCAAGCGAAGTTGAGAACGTAGCAGCACTGGAGAAACTACTTAATAAGGAGCCCAAAAACCGGGAGATTGTGATTTACTGCGGTTGCTGCCCTTTCAAAAACTGTCCAAATGTTCGTCCGGCATTTACGAAACTCAACGAAATGGGCTTCAAAAACCACAAACTGTTGAATCTCGCCAAAAACCTGAAAACCGACTGGCTGGACAAAGGCTACCCGGCAGTTGAGTGACGAAATGTACTACGTTGCGAAGCTAATATTTGACTTAACCTGACTAATTAATGTCCATAGGTCAGTTTAGTCTTCCTTCAGCAATACATCCTCTACGTTAAATTCGTCGGTACGCTTTCGCCAGAACCAGTAGAAAGGTAAACCCGTTGCGATCAGGCCAAGACCTGTCAGTGCTTCGCGTGGTTGATTAATCAGTGTTGTCACAACCAGTAACGTACAGCAGATACAGAAAAATGCAGGAACAAACGGATAGCCAACAACCCGGTAGGGGCGCACCCGTTCTGGTTGTTTATAACGTAAAAGAATGACACCCAGAGCGGTAGCCCCATAAAAAATAAACGAAGCAAAAACCAGCATATCTGTCAACTGATCGAAACTGCCGGACCAGACTAGTATTGCCGCCCAAACGCTTTGAAGCAGAATAGCGACGGATGGCGTTTTATAACGAGGGTGAATAACAGCCGCCGATTTAAAAAATAACCCGTCGCGGGCCATCGCGTAGAACACTCGGGCGGGCATGAGAATAGAGGCATTGGTTGAATTGGAGGTCGTTATCAGAATGAGTATCGAAATGAACGTAGCGCCAGCCCAGCCAGCCGCCTGCCGCACGACTTCCACAGCGGCAATTTTACCGGGCATATTAGCGAGCTGCACCAGTGAATCAATAGGTAATACGTACACATAAACGATGTTCAGTAGAACGTAAATGGCAATAACAATGCTGGTGCCAACGCCGAGCGCGATGGGCAGATTTCGTTGCGGATTTTTTATTTCCTCTCCGATGTAGCCAATTTGATTCCAGCCTTCATATCCCCAGAAAGCGCCTAAAGAAGCCGCTACCAGCGATCCTAATATACTACTGCGTATCGAGGTACCGCTAGGTTGTACCGACTGTGTCAGATTGGATAGATTACCCGATTCGGCCGAAAAACCAAGGACCGCGATGATTGCTACAGCCACAAAGACAATGTAGATCAAGGCACGGCTCAGGCCTTCAGCTAGCGTAACGCCCCGGTAGTTGATGAAACTAAGGAAGACAATAAGTCCCGTGGCAACGCATTTCACAAGGAATTCCGTCGACTCAGTATGTAAGCCAGCCAGCGAAAGCAGCGATTGTCCAAAAATGTGCGAGAGTGCGGCAATCGTGGCCGTTCGCATGACGGTGAACGCACCCCAGCCATATAGAAAGGCAAACAGACGACCGTATACGCGCTTAAAATAAACATATTCCCCCCCTGATTGCGGAAACATACCCGCCATCTCAGCATACGTCAGGGCACCGGTCAAACTGACGAGCCCGGCAGCTATCCAGCAGGCAACAACCAGCAACGGAGAACCTAACTCAGCTGCCATAGGGGCAACTTTTTTAAAAACTCCCGACCCAACTATACCGCTGACTACCAGCAGAATTGCAGAACGAGTGTCAATCGTGCGGTCCAGTTTGACCATTTAATTATTTCGCTTAATAGTAAAAGAGAGACTGAATAATTCTACAGAAACGTAATACTACAAAATAATTAGCTGACTTGATTGCGGCTTTTCCGTTGGCACAGGCTATAAAACCTGGCTGTTTCAGAGGAGTATTCTTTTCTGCGAAAACGATTGAAGAGATAGTTGCGGACCCGCTTACCCGATGTGAGAACACTATTTTCTGGTCAAATACGTCAGTAAGGCAGGAAGATAGCCAGTCATACCTTTATACTCCAGCATTGCACGGGGCGTTGTGCTGAGTGTTTGTGCCATCAGCTTTGCCCGTTCAGGATCGGCGGCTTCGTTGGCTAGTCGATTCTGATACGTGTGGATGCCAAACAGAATGGCCTGTGAACGGGGCAATCGAGTAAGCGTTTGGCGCTCAACTCTCACGAAAAGTTGGTCGCCAATGGTTTCAGACGTTAAAGTCGGCAGCCGGTCGGTAAGTAATTGCTTAAGCATGGGCGTATGACGAGCCGTCATGTCGAGCTGATTGCTAATTTTCAGGCTCCAGTTTGCGCGCCATACCGAACGGCCAACCGGTAAGCGTTCCAGTAATTTCTGAGCAGCACGCATCATCGGCTCGACAATCGGCGTGATCGGGGCATGAATCTGCCAGAAGGGGAGTCCTATTTTCTCGTCGAGACTCCAGTCATTGGCAAAGCAAAGCTGCCCGGCCACCAACGTAGCGTCATGGCCTGTCAGCAAAAGCAAATCTTCCTGAATCTGTCGGCCTATCCAATCGAGCGGAGCGTGAGGAAGTGTAGTAACATCGCCAAATGTAAATGCAATCGTTTCGTTCAGTAGATGATTCCTCCAGTACCAGCGATTGCCATCCTGTTGGAGTGTAAATTGATCTGGTGCAAACAGAGCCAAATTATGCAAGACACTATCTACTACGTCCCATTGAGCAATTTCGTAACCGGGTAAATCCTGATAGTAGTATTCAGGAAGTTCAGCTAACAGCTGCCGTTTTAAGGCGATTTCTGACCTATAGTGCTCATCGACTTCAATGAGCCGCTCACTTTCAGACAAAAGTGCCGTGCCCATTTTTTCGTTGAAGCGCTGTCCGAAAGGAAAGTAAGGAAGCATGATTCGTCAGCACCGGCAGCCTAGCCGTTTTTTGTATTCACCAGGATTTCGCAAACGTATCTGAGACCGTCTGTTAGTATCGAACTAACCCTAATCCAGCTCCGCCCGTTGGACGCATGGAGCCGTTTTCTACAACAAAACCACCGGATACTACGTCCTCTGCCAGATCGAAACTACCATCAAGGTCGATATACCGCGTATGTGGACAGGCAAACGCTGCGTGCAGGGCCGCTGTGATACTGACCCGGCTTTCGTCGTTGCAGCCCCAAAATAGTGAAATTCCTGCGGGTTCGGCAATGGTGGCAATGTCGAGGGCGGCCCGAATCCCTCCGCATTTCATCAGTTTGATATTGTAAATGCCAAACGGCAGCGGTTGTTGCGCTAATTCCAGTGCTGCTTTGGGCCCTTTCAACGATTCATCGGCGGCTAGCAAGTGCCGGATGTCATTTGGTAAGCTGAGCAATTCCTGATCATGGCCAACAGGAAGTGGCTGTTCAATCAACTCAACTTTGGCATTGGCAGTTGCAGTGATAAAACGCGCTAAGTCAGTAAATAAATAGCCCTGGTTTGCATCAACGCGTATGGTAACGTCATTACGGTACGTTTCCCGAAGCTTGCGGATTCGTTCAATATCTTCGTCTACGTTCAGACCCGTTTTGACCTTCAACACCCTAAAACCCTGCTGATAATAGCCTGTCGCTTCGGCCAACGTATCCGCTACGTTCATAATTCCGATGGTTACAGAAGTCGGAAGCGAATGAATCTTTTGTCCATAGAATTGTACTACTGGGATACCCAGATACTGCCCAAAAGCATCGTGTAGCGCAATATCGAGTGCAGCCAACGTACCGGGCGACTGGCGAAACATGTGGTTACTCTCGCGAATCCATGCCTGAAAAAGTCGAATATCTTTCCCAACTAAGCGGTTTATGCAGTCGCTCTGAAGATTTTGCAGCGCCTGTTCCGGCGATTCACCTACAACTTCCGGTGATGGATTGGCAGCTCCAATTCCAATCATGCCGTTTTCAAGTTCTATCTCCAGAAAGACGTTTTCGACATCGGACGTAGTCTGGTAAGCAATGGTATAAGGCTTTGTGAGCGCCAGATTCTTCAGGTAAGCCCGAATAGATCTAATCCGCATGGGAGGTAATAATTAGTGATTGAATAACCGGCACGACAGCGTCGACACCTTCCTGTAAAGGGAGCAGGACGGGAATGCCGAGCCGTTCGGCATACTGTTTCTGATACGTAGCGGCTTCTTCGTCGGTACAATCCTCTGTATTGAGCGCAAGCGCAATAACGTCAGAATTATACGCTCGGATCAACGCAATCTCCGACTCAATAGATGGAATCTTTCCCCAGGCCGGATCATGATCGTAATACGTTCGTTTAGGGGCATGCACGAGTATAACATGTCGGGCGTTGCCAGATACCAGAAACTCAGAACCGCAGGGTCCGCTTGGATTCCGTAAAGCGGCCTGGCCTTCTATCAGCAATACGTCGGCACTGGTTTCTCGCCAGCACGTAACGAGTGCGTGCTCCAGCTCGCCCGACACAAAATCATTCAATGTTGAATCAAAAACGAAGCCGTATTTTCCGCCCTGTAACCAGCCTGTCTGGCCAGTGTAAATCATTTGTGCATTAAGGGCGCTACGTCCGCAGGCTTCCCGAATCAGCCGGGTCGTAGTTCGTTTGCCGAGGGCACAGTCTGTACCGATCACGGCAATAATTGGCGCGGTTATCTGATTAACTTCACCCGTCCAGAAATGCAATTCGTTACGTGGTTTGGGTCGGCGAACATCGATTAGTTGAACGCCATACTGCTTGGCTAACGTAACGATTTCGGGTTTATCATTCAGAAATTCATGAAGCCCGTTAACTACGGAAATCCCCTTTTCGATGCACCGTTTGATGTCTGTAAGCATGCTGGTTGGCAAAGTACCTCCATTGGTCGCTATGGCAACTACGGCGTAATCAATTGAATCGACCTGGTCAAGCGCTTCATCGACTGATGCAAAAACGGGAATGTTACGTAGTCGTCCATCCAGCACAGTTCCAGCATCCTGACCAGCGGTGGGGGCGTCAATTACACCAATAACAGTATAACGTTCAGTGCCCCGAATCAAGCCATGCGCCGTTTTAGCGTTGGGCGTGCTCAGAAAGCCGTCGGTGAGCAAAATTGCCCGATTGTTCATAAAGAAAGCGTTCGTAAATGATTTCGGCGGTAATATGGCGATAATAGCAAAATAAACCGCAGCCAGGTCATATGCTCCTTACGTTAAAATCGGCAAACAGCACTCCTGCCTATCGGCTTCAATCCGATTCATTTTAATACGGTACTAATCGTCATTAGGACTTATTTTTGTGGTTCGTTGGTTCGCTTAGATAACTACAAACCGTATACATGCTTTGATTCCCGCCGTTGATACTCTCCTAAAAGACATTCGTAACAAGCGAATTGCTCCGGTTTATCTAATCCACGGCGACGAGCCGTATTATCTCGACCGGATTGCCGAAGAGCTTGAAAAAGTGGCCGTTCCCGTGGCAGAGCGTGGATTTAACCAGTTCGTGCTGTTCGGAAAAGACGCCGATGTGGGTGCTGTACTGAATTACGCCCGTCGTTACCCGTTCATGGCCGAACGGCAACTGGTGCTGGTGAAAGAAGCCCAGCAAATGAGTGGCATCAACGACAAATCAGCGCAAACGCTACTGGAAGATTATGCGCTAAATCCACTGCCCAGCACGATTTTAATGTTGTGCTACGTTAAAGAAGAAGGCAAACCAGGCTTGGATGAGCGTAAATCATGGGTCAAAGCTTTTGGCACGAAGGGAAAACTTTTAGGGGTTAAAAAACTTTACGATAATAAAATTCCGGACTGGATAGGTGAGTATTGTCGCGAACAGGGCGCCAAAGTCAGCCCGAAAGCGTGTCAGCTGCTGGCTGATCACATCGGCAATGACCTTAAACGGCTGGCGGGCGAGATCGACAAAATATTAATCAACTTACACGTAGGAGAAGAAATATCAGCCGCAACTGTCGAGCGGTTAGTCGGCATCAGCAAAGAATATAATGTTTTCGAGCTGCAAAAAGCCCTTATCCAGCGCGACGTAGTGAAATCGAACCAAATTGTCGATTATTTTGGACGTAACCCAAAGGATAACCCGCTTGTGGTTATTCTGGCGCAGCTGTTTAGCTATTTCAGCAAGGTATTATTAGTACAATCTTCTAAAGATCAAACCGAAAAAGTACTGGCACCGATGTTGGGAGTGAATCCTTTTTTTGTGAAAGATTATCTTACGGCCGCCCGTACGTTTCCACTGCCTAAAGTTGCTGATATAATTCACGCCATTCGTCGGGCCGATGCACGTAGCAAAGGAATCGATGCACCTGCCCTGAGCGAAGGTGATATTTTGCGCGAACTGGTTTTTGTAGTCTTACATTAATCGCACTACGTTCTTAAAAACCGATTCTCCATTGCTATTGAATAAAAAAAGCAACCCGAATCTATGTCGAGTTGCTTTTCCGTTCTCACTCCTCTTTATAATAAAGATAGCCATTGTCTACCTCCCTTACTCAAACTCTTTAACTGTACGTTTGACAAGTCGCCAATCACGTACTGTTCTGTATTTGATATGATAAATCTAGCTCCTGTAGTAAGCTAGATTGTCTATTTTTCGATGAACTGTACTATCTGCACGTTTTTTGGCCATAAGTCACGATTAAGTGTTTATGCACAAGCGGTTCAATTACCGAGGAATTACCTATGCAATGTTGTTTGGTAATGCTTACATGATATTTGTAGTACTAGCTACCTTTAAATCCCACCTTGATCGAAGTATAACTAAGGGTAGTATTTAGCCTACAGATTGACCATATAAATAGTTATTTGTGACTTTCTGTATTAATCATGTGCACAATATGTTTTTACCTGGGTATAGTGATTAATTTATTTTAATCTTATATATAGTAACTTTATTAATGTATATTTGTTATTAGCGGTAACATATGGCGGTTGCTGAGAGATTCGCTGGTTGCGTTAAGACATAGTCTCGAAGATAACGAGCTGATTGTCTCAAAAGGAACCAAGTTTTGCTGATGTTCCGGTCAATGAATGTAAACTAATAACTTGACCAGGAATGCCAGTCTTGGATAGCTGACGTACTAGGTTGCCATCCTTTTATTCCTGGCTCATGAGATCAGCTGTAATTCTTCTATTTTTGCTGGTAAGTACTTTGACTAGTCTGGCTCAGACCTTTTGGATCGGCTCCACCTCCACCGACTGGAATACGCCCAGCAATTGGAATACCAATCTGGTGCCCACTGCCTCCAGCGACGTAGTGATTCCTAAAGTAATCAATTCGCCTATTATTGGCACGGGGGTGACTGCTCTGGCCAAATCGATTGAAGTGCAGATCGGGGCTTCGTTTACCATTGCTTCGGGGAGTTTAACAGTAGATGGCTCCAGAATCATTGCGGGCTTTACCACCGCTTTTTCCAACAAAGGCACGGTCAACAACAGCGGTCAACTGGTGATCGGAAGTGGGGGGGCAAGTGGCGAGTATGGGCTTCGTAACCAGGGGGTTTTCATCAACAAAGTTGGAGGTAGCCTGCAGATTGATGGCTCTGCCCTAGCGGGTTTGTACAATGGATTTGTAGCCAGTTTCACCAATGAGACAAGTTTGGTGATTGGGTCTATGACATCCGTGGGGACTTATGGGGTGTTGAATGAGGGGAGTTTTTCGAACAACCCGGGCGGCAACATTCAGATTGACCGTTCCATCAAAGCGGGTTTGTTCAATGACTATGGCAGTTTTACGAATGAGGCAAGTCTGGTGATCGGGTCTGTGGATTCAGCAGGGGATAATGGGTTATTGAATGAAGGTAATTTTATTAATAATCCGAGTGGCTCCATTCAAGTGGATCGCTCTATCATAGCTGGCTTGTACAACAGCTTTACTGCCAGTTTTATCAACAAGGCCACTGTGGCGATTGGGAAAACCGCCACAGTGGGCGAGTACGGGCTTCTCAACCTGGCTACCTTACTCAATGAGGGCCAGCTTCAGATTGATCATTGCATTCAGTATGGATTTGGGAATCAGAAAAACACCTTAGGCTTGACCTTAGATCCTTCTGTAAACAGAGGTAGTATTGTGATTGGGTCATTAGCACCAGTGGGTGCCTATGGGTATTCCAACCAGGCTCCCTTTCTCAATAGTGCAAATGCTACGTTATCTCTGTTTGCCCCCTTT